>JBCCTK010000057.1:0-19505 GCA_039198685.1 Pseudomonadota bacterium
CGCCGCCGGCCTCGATCCGCAGGCGCATGAAGCGCACAAACCGGCGCAAATTCCAGAAAAAGACCGGCCAGAACAGCGGGTACACAATCTCACGCCAGTGCAGGAGGGGGCTTTGCGGGCTCATCGGGCAGAGCCTGACACGATGGCGATACCGGTCGGATTGGTTGTGATTTATCCACTGGTCTGACACGACGGGAAGACGGGACCCAGGACCACACAAGGGATATTCTGCCCGGATTGGTGCTCTCCCTATGACACGAGAAACATTTTCGATAGGCTCTTTTTTTCAGGGGCAGTCGAATGGGCCATGATACCGAATTTCGAACCTATCAGTCAGGGGATGAAGATGGCGTTCTCGCCCTTTGGAGCGACGTCTTTCCCGATAAAACAGCATGGAATGCGCCGAAAGCTGTCATTTCGAGAAAACGCGCAGTGCAACCAGAGTTTTTCTATGTTGCTACTGTGGAGCGCCGTGTGGTGGGCACAATCATGGCTGGATATGATGGTGTCCGCGGATGGATACATAGGTTGGCGGTTCACCCCGATCATCGACGCAAAGGACTGGCTTCGCAACTCATGCACAAAGCCGAACATGGGTTGATGGATATTGGCTGTCCAAAACTCAATCTCCAAGTCCGGGCGTCGAACATGGAGGTCGTCCAGTTTTATCGCGCGCTCGGATATATGGTCGAAGAAAGATTGAGCCTCGGCAAACCCTTGGTGTAGCCGGTTCAAGCCTGCAGGTCGTGACCTACTCGATGATTTCCATACCTTCAGGCGGGAAGACAGGTGCTGAAGCGGTTGCGACAGCCGCGGCGATGAGTTCACCAGGACCGCCTTCGCGGCGCTCATAGGCTTCCACGAGTGACAGATAGGGCGGGACATGCACCCAGCCATGCTCTTGGGTGTTCTGGATGATTTCGAAATGGAGGTGGAATGTGGTGGGCGTGCCACCGAAATCCTTCGACACATAGCCCAGAACATCCCCCTGGAGCACGCTGTCACCGGCACTGACCTGGAGGGCATCCATATTCAGATGCATGTAGCGATAGATGCGCCCCCCGGCGCGCAGTTTCACCGTATAGGTTCCAATTTCGTAGACGACACCATCTTCCACGGCGACGACTTCGTGAAGCATTCGATCATCTTCAGGCGTGCCGCGCAGGACCTCACATTCGCTCGGCGTGCCAACGCGAATGTCCTGACCCTGGTGAATTCGCCCCACCGGGCAAAAGGGGGAATTACGATTTGAACTGCGGGTTTCGCAGAAATTGTCTCGCCAAGGATACGTGTAATTCCGGCTATCGCACTCATCGCCGCCGCCAATCCCACCACCAAAGCCCCACACCATGGACTGGAGATAGGCCGGAGCGGTTCGGATAGGGAAGGTGATCGCTGGCGCATGGACCAGTTGCTCAGGGGCACCTGTTCCCGAACCAGGCACAAGGGCGCCGGGCGCAAAGTAGGAAAATGTGAAGGTTTCAGCCGCCGGAGGCGCAACAGGAGCAGGGTCTGTGCTCGTGGGCGGCGGGGCGTCTGGCTGAGGATCGCTGATGGGGGTCGGTTCGCCCGGCGTCTCACCTGTGCCATAGGGATCTGTCACCGGTTCCGTTGGAGGTGGCGGGGGCGGTGCATCCGGGTCATGTGTCGCTGGCGCTCGGGGTGGCTCTCCACCATCGCCCGGGAAACGCACCGCATCACAGCCAGGCAGCAGGAGGCAGGCAGCAAGCGCCGCACATGCAAGCTTCATGTCCATTAGCGTGACCCCGCAATCACCAAGTCCTGGGCCACATCCAAGGCTTCATCTTCCGCGATGCAGCCACTGCCCGATTCGCCCTCAAGCCCCTTACAGACAAATTCGACCATATAGCCCGCACCGTAGCGGCTAAAGCTGACCATCGCACCATCCACCGTTCCGGCATAGGTCAAGTCAGCAACTCCGTCACCCAGGCCCGGGGCCACGTCGAAAACCTCATTGGTGCCCGAAACCGTAATGTCGTAATCGGCGCCCGGATAGCTGGCCAGATATCCGTCCGGCAATTGGATAAACCGAGGGCCATCAGTTGCTGAGGCTGTGGTCACAATGCCGGTTGGCAGCAACACTGGAACGGGTGGCGCCAGGTCGCCCGATTGGATCTGAAACGCTTCCGGTGTGGCCGTGCTGGGGGTTGAAGCCAGGTCTGTGCGCGCGGCCTGCCAATCGATCCGCGATTGCGATGCCACCGCAATCGGTCGGGCTGGCGGCTCGAAGGGTGCAGGCTCTTCGCCCGGGGCCTGCCCTGCGCGGCCCGTATCGGCCTGTGTGTCGCTGCCAATCTGCTCAGAACAGGCTGCTACGAAGGCGAGCCATGCCGCCATGAAGATCAATCGAAGCACCATGAGGTCAGTTCTCCGTATTGCCCGGTTGGGCGGTGAAATCTGGATCAGCATACGCGACGGCGGAATGGGCCCGGATCTCGTTGACAAGCGCAGTGACGCGCGCACGCGCAGCAGATGGAGCTGCCGGCACGCTCGCCTCCAGGATCAACTCACCACTATAGGAACACCCCACCACGACCATCGCTGAAAAAATGGGATCTCCTGCGGCCCAGCTTGAAAACGTTGCTTCAGCCGCTTCCCGGTCACGGCGCCAATTGGCTATGATATCGTCAATGGCGTCGTTTTCCTTGAACTTGACGATAAAAGTGGCCGGCTGGAACGGTCCATCGGTCTTAGCAGTGGCCGGTGGGGGTGACACTTGCCGCGCAGGGGCGATCGAGGGCGGTGGTGCAAGTGTTGGCGGGCCACTTGCAGGGGTGATCCGTTCAGGCTCCTGTGGAAGCGCGTCCGGCGCCTGCACGACGACTTCTTTGGACGGTTCGACGCTATCGCCAGCGACCGCAGGCTCCATTTTGTCGATTTCGCGCTCTATCTCAGCCATGGTAGCAAGGGGCATAGGCCAGATAACGCTTGCCTGGTTGGCTTGGAGAAAGGCACAGCCAGCGGCGACGAGAGCGAGCCCCCCGCCACCGAGAAACCCGCCAAAGTGCATTCCGGAAGACACAAACAGTGCCATGACTTCCCGGTCTCCTAGTCACCAATCTCAACGCGGCTCAAATCAAGCAAGCCGCCACCACACGGTCTAAGGCAAAGCGCCGGATCATCGAGACTTTGCTGCGTTCCGGGATACTCATCGCATGGACCTGCGCATTGTTCCACCTCCCGCGGGGCGAGCGCTGCAAGAAGCGTGTCTGCCAAGGCACCCCCAACCAGCTCCGGATCGCGCGATTTAATCAATGCGAGCGCAGCGGAAACGTGCGGCGCCGCCATACTGGTGCCCTGTTCAAACGCGTAAAAGCAAGTATCCACGGGATTTCCGGTCACCGGGTCAAAGCAGTTTGTTGCAAGCCGTGTGGAGAGAACCCCATCGGGGCGCCCGTCGCCATTGTCATCGCGGCCAAGGTCGCCGCCAGGCGCCAATAGATCCACTTCATCGCCAAAATTCGAATATGGTGTGATCTGACCGCGGGCATCCCCGGCCGCAACAGAAACAACATTTTGACACCCACCGGGACTGTAAAACCGGGTATCAACACGCGCATTCCCGGCGGCAGCCACCACAACCGCTCCGCGCTCGGTAACCGCGTTGATGGCCTCTTGCAGTGAGGCAGGGCAAAATTCGAAAAGGCCGATGGACAGATTGATGATATCGGCAGGATTGTCATTCCAGACCTCATTGCCCGCAGCATCGAACGCAGGCACCAGGCCGCCTGCCCAGCGAATGCCATCATTGATATCGGTCAGCCGGCCACCGCACTTACCCAAGGCCCGCACCGGAACGATCTTTACGTTCCAGGCGCCACCTGCCACGCCTGCACCATTATTGCTAAGCCCCGCACCAACTGTGCCGGCCACATGGGTGCCATGGTAGCTGTCTTCAGCAAAGGGTGAGGTCGGGTCACAGAGGTCACCGGGATCATCTGCATCCGGGTCGCGGCCATCGCCGTCATTTCCCATATTGGGATCAGACACCATGTCCCAGCCTGGCGCGACATTCAGTGATGCGACAATGTCGGGATGGTCCATGTCCAGACCGGTGTCGACGACGGCAACCACCACATCGCGCGAACCAGTGGTGCTTTGGTCCGTCCAGAAGTCGACAAAGCCGGAACCACCAGGCGACTGGCCCGCGCCTTCACCATTGTTGAAGAAGTGCCATTGCAGCGACCAAAGGGGATCGTTGGGCTCAATGGCAATCCGCACAGGCGGCTCATTGCGGGGCCTGCGAATAAATTGGTGTTCGAAGATGAAGTCCTTCTCGACATACTCAAATTCCCCCGTCTCGCGCAGTTCTTTTACAAGACAGTCTGTCGCCAGCACAGGATTGGCCTGCATCGCAGCCGTATCAATTTCGGCGGGACACTGCCAATCTGCATTCAACGCCATCCGGGGAAGATCCGGGATGCGCGCGCCCTCCTTTGTGAACAATTGCTGCAAGGGTGGCGGACGCTCGAGCCGCCGGGGCCGAAACTGGGTGGGATCGGCGCCATCTGCGCCGATTTGCATGACCATCTGGCCCGTGCGATTCATTTCGATCTGCCCGGAAAGCCCGAATTGGCTCATTTTTTCCAGCATGAGTCCGCGTGCATCCGTTTGGACTTCGATGGAGCGTTCCGTCACGATCGCCCGGCGCGCCATGCGCTCTTGCTCAAACGGCAAGTTCTTTGGCAACAGGACGCGTTGATTGACCGCTTCGCGATACGCCCGGCGCGCGGCTGGGGGCACTGGGCGTCCCTCCCGAACACCCCCTTCATCGGCTGGGACAGGTACGGCTTCGATGCCTTCCGGTGCAGCCTCTTCAACCGAGAGCGATCGAATTTCCTCTTCCAGTTCAGGCGACTGCATAATCAGCGCTTCGGTTGGTGTTGGCAGGGGCGGCAGATCCCTGGGCTTTGCAATGATGGACCCAATCGCAAAAAGGGCTTGGGGCTGGTCTTGTGAAAAGACTTCAGCCTGGACCAATTCGCCGCCTGCAAACGCCCGCGCATCGAGCGGAACACTGGCCATATCCGTTCCAGACGGCGCTGGGGCCTGCTCCCCGCTCACTTGACCAATCGCGGCCTCAACGACGGCGCCAGCCCGTTCAATTCGCTCATCGGTCTGATCGCAGGCCACGAGGAAAGCCGCGCTCACCAGCACAGGTATTGTTGCCAAATTTCGAGATCGGGAACACGTCGCCATGGGATACCCTTCATGTTCTTGCAGCACGCTAGTGATGGCATTTGCCGCCACGGTTCGTCTACGCCCGGCACCATCAAACTTCCGTAGTGTGTTAGACAAGCGATATGTTAGGAATGTGACGGCGGCTATCAGGTGCGCCGAGCACGACGTGTAAGAGGATGCTTGGATGGCTCTTCCCCATTCGATGGTCGTGCTCACGGGAGCCGGCATTTCTGCCGAAAGTGGCCTCGGTACCTTCCGCGACACGGATGGTATTTGGACCAAGTACCCCCTTGAAGACCTGGCCACTCCGGAGGGTTTTGCGCGTAACCCTGATTTCGTACAGGGCTTTTACAATGACCGGCGCAGGCAGTTGAAAACGGCGCGAGCCCATGCAGGCCATGAAGCGCTTGCACGCCTGCAGACCCATTGCCAGGCAGCCGGGCGCGACTTTCTGCTTGTAACGCAGAATGTGGATAATCTGCATGAGCAGGCGGGCAGCACCGATGTGGTGCACATGCATGGAGAGCTGTCGAGAATCCGCTGCATGGCCTGTCACACCGTGATTGACTGGTCAGAAGACATCGACAGCACACTCCCCTGCCCCGCCTGCAAGACGACGGGTTATCTTCGCCCCCATGTGGTTTGGTTTGGGGAGATGCCCCTTGAGATGGACCGGATCAGCCAGGCGCTTTCGACGTGTGACCTGTTCGTGTCGATCGGCACTAGTGGGTCCGTCTATCCCGCTGCAGGATTCGTTCAGGAAGCGCTGCATGCGGGCGCTAAAACGATAGAACTCAATCTTGAGCCCTCAGAGAATGCGCATGTTTTCAGCGAGGCGCGCCAGGGACCGGCAAGCGAAATCGTGCCAGCCTGGGTCGACGATCTCATCGCTTGACCCGTAACCTTCGGGGCGGATAAGCCTGTGTTGTTTGAAACAAAAAATGAACATTGGGGGCCGCCATGGCTGACGGCGACACGGACCTGCATATTCCCACCTGCGATCTGACCCGTGGGGTTGTGCGCCTCTGCATACAGCTGGGCCTATCGCCGGTTACGGAGCTGACCCTGGCAAACGGTCGGCGCGCCGATGTAGTCACCCTCTCTGGCAAGGCCGAAATCGAGATCATAGAAATAAAGTCCAGCGTGGCAGACTTCCGATCGGACCGAAAATGGCCTGAATACGCACCATTCTGCGACCGGTTCTATTTTGCCGTTTCCCAGTCTTTTCCGTTAGACCTGATCCCAGAGGCTTGCGGGCTTATTATCGCGGACCGGTATGGCGGTGCGGTGGTGCGCACGCCTGGAACCCACCGCCTTTCAGCCGCCCGGCGCAAGGCCGTCATGCTGCGGATTGCCCGGCTGGCAGCGCTGCGCGCGGCGGCTTGCCATGGTGTTGTCTTGGACAACCGTCCAGGCTCCCTACATCCGATTTGAGATGAGCCATCTCTACCCCCTCGCCCAGTCTGCCGAAGAGGCGCTTGCGCCCGAGCGCCCAGCCGCGCGCACGCGTCATGACGCCGAGCGCCACGCCTTCGGAACCGAAATCCTGAAACTGGCCACGGCATGGATCTCAGACGCGGACGGCGATGTCGATGTGGCGGACGTACGGGCCAATGCCGGCCTCAGCCAGGGGTTCATTCAGGCCTATGAGGATGAGAACGGAAAACCGGTTTATGCCATAACCTATTGGCAACTGAAGGGCCCGTTGGGAGACGCCTCCGCCCAGGACCTTCCAAGCGTCCCGGCACCCGTTGAGATAGCCGCGCAGGCGAAACCAAAGTCTGACCCCGAAAACGCACCCGCGGAAGACCACACCGATGACCTCTATTTTCGGTCAAAACGCTCCAAGCGGGGACGCAAACGCTACGTCGATCCACGCCAAATGGACCTGTTCACGGCTCCCGATGCACGCGGGTATGAACACACAGAAGGCGGCGCCGTCATTACCGATGAAGAAGGCGACGGGACGACGTTTGGAGGATAAGGGTCCATGGACTTCGCAGTCGGAATCCAGGACAAGCCAGGCGACCTGATCGCCCTTTTCGAGCGCAGCTTCGCAAACTCTGAAGGCGAAGAAGAAGGCCGCGTGATCGGGGCGCTCGTACAAAATCTGATATCCACCACCCCACCGAAAGACCTTTTTGTGTATTCCGCATCTGAAGCGGGAACCTTCATCGGCGTGATCGTATTTACACGGATCCGTTTTTCAGAAGATGAGCGGACCGTATTCATGCTCTCCCCTGTCGCTGTGGCGCCCGATCGCCAGGGCGAAGGCATTGGTCAAGCCTTGCTCAACTTTGGCTTGGATGGCCTGCGCGCTCTGGGTGTCGACATTGCCCTGACCTATGGGGCTCCAGCTTATTACGCCAAGGTGGGTTTCCAGCAAATCACCGACGCGGATGCATATCCGCCCTTTCCACTCAGCAGGCCAGAGGGTTGGCTGGGCCAGTCGCTCGGTGAAGCGCTGCTGGAGCCCTTGCAAGGCAAATCTCGATGCGCCCCAGCCTTCGACGATCCCAAGTACTGGTGAGCCTGTTTCAGGCTTCGGCGGGTACGAACCTCAACGCCACGCCGTTGTTGCAGTAGCGCAAGCCCGTTGGGCGAGGACCGTCACCGAAGACGTGGCCCTGATGGCCCTTGCAGCGAATGCAGTGATACTCCGTGCGCTGCATCCAGAGCTTATTATCCGGCTTCGTATCGATGGATCCAGGAATGTGATCCCAGAAGCTCGGCCATCCCGTACGGCTGTCATATTTGGTCGTGGCATCGAAAAGGGGCAGATCACAGCCAGCGCAGTGATAGACGCCCGCGCGCTTCTCATCATTGAGTGGTGAGGTGAACGATCGTTCTGTGCCTTCCTCGCGCAGAACATAAAATTGCATCTCATCCAGGCGGCCGCGCCAATCGGCTTCGGTCAGGGCGGTCCAATCCTCAATGTCACTGGCTGAAACCAAGGTGGGAGCCGAAACGGTCTGGGCGTGCGGGGACGCGCCGCAAGCGGCCAAAAGACCTGTGCCGGAGAGGGCAAGAAAGCCTCGACGAGTCGGTGTAAGGACATGTTTGCTGCTCATTGACGGCGATGTAGCAACAGCCGATGCCGCATCCAACTCACACATGTGTCATCGCACCGAGAGCGGCTTGATCATGCTGGGAATTTGGCCCATTCGGCGACGTTGAGGCGCGACAGGAGACACCCCATGGCCAATTGGACACTCGGTATTATCGGCGGATCGGGCCTCTACGACATTCCGGGTCTCACGGACGCAAGAGAAGACGTTATGGAAACACCCTGGGGTGCGCCGTCCGATGCCCTACGGCGAGGGCGCCTGGGCAATGTAGAGCTTGTCTTCCTGCCTCGACATGGAAAAGGCCACGGCTTGACGCCGACCACCGTGCCCTACCGCGCAAACATTGACGCGATGAAACGCGCAGGCGTGACAGACATACTGTCTTTTTCGGCCTGTGGATCGCTCCAGGCAGACTATGCGCCGGGCCAGTTTGTGGCAGTGGATCAGTTCATTGACCGTACCTTTGCGCGTGAGAAAAGCTTTTTCGGTCCGGGTATGGTCGCCCATGTCTCAATGGCCCACCCGGTTTGCGAGCGGCTTTCGGGCCTCGGGGCCGACGCGCTGGAAGCGATTGGCGCGACGGTTCATCGCGGTGGGACGTACATAACAATGGAAGGCCCGCAATTCTCCACCCTTGCCGAAAGCCAGCTCTATCGTCAGTGGGGCTGCGATGTTATCGGTATGACCAACATGCCAGAAGCCAAACTCGCGCGCGAAGCCGAACTGCCTTATGCCACCCTCGCCATGGTGACGGATTATGACTGTTGGCATGAAGACGAGGACAACGTCACCGTCACAAACGTGTTGGAGATCATGCAAGCCAACGCCAATGCGGCGCGCGAAGCGATCGTGCGGCTCTGCCAGACGCTATCGACGACTCCAAGGACGCCATCTCCCCTGGGGATTGAAACCTGTCTGGACCATGCCTTGGTCACCGCACCAGAGGCACGCGACCCGAACCTGCTGTTGAAACTTGATGCCGTGGCGGGTCGCGCCCTGAATAATTAGCAGCAATCGACGCCCGGCGAAGACTTTGCTAGACACATGTAATTCTCAGGAGGGACGGCCATGTTTTCCGTAGAGTTCCAAACCGGCGCCCTGCTCTTGCTTATGATCGCAGGGCTCACGATTGCTTACATCAATTGGCGCGATCGCAACGACCGCAAGGAGGTCGAAGCACAGGTGCTTGAAGGCGTTGGCCATGAATTGCGCCTGGTGATCCAGCGCTTCATGGCAGAGTTGGCGGCCATTACCCGTGACGAACCGGTTGCAGGCGGCGAATTGATGGTCATTCGCCACCCTCAGCTTGATGCGGTTTACGCCCAGAATATTCCTGCCAACCGGAATGCCCTTTCGGTCATTGGGACGAGCTATCAGAACCTCCAATCACGCAAGAACGATATCTTGAATGCGGCGCAGCAGGGCCAGGAGCTGAATTCTGCAACCCCCGCCGCCATCGACTCGGTAATAGACGGGATCGTCACTCTCTACCTTTGGGAAGAACATGGCGGCGCGCGCCCCGCCAACGCCCATTCGACCCGATCATGGCGTGTACGCCAGTGGATGAAGGACCATGGTATGGCATGGGATACATTCCCCAATATGCACCTGCGCGATGCCGTCGTCGCGCGCTTGCGTGCTTATGGAATGACGCTGACGCCGCGCCCGCTGACCCACACGGCGCATGAATACTATTCCATGCAGTACGATCGCAAAGCCGATCCGCGCGCACCCATGTGGCGGCGCAAAGCGAAAAAGGCAGAGCCAGTTGATATCGCTGATGAAGTTGCGCGCCCAATCCGGGATGGTGAACAGGTCATCGTAGGCTAGCAGCGTCCATGGACTTGAAAGCAACCATCAGGACGATCCCGGACTATCCCAAGCCCGGCATCCTGTTCAGGGACGTGTCGACCTTGTTTGGACATGCGCCTGCATTTGCCCAAGCGGTGCGCGACATGTGTGCGCCGTTCGACGCCAAGAAAATCTCCAAGGTAGCCGGCATTGACGCGCGCGGCTTCATCCTTGGCGGGGCCATGGCCGTCCAATTGGAAGCGGGTTTTCTACCCCTGCGCAAGCCAGGGAAGCTCCCCTTTGAAACCCATTCAGAGGCCTATGACCTGGAATATGGCACGGACGAATTACACATGCATGTGGACGGCGTGGAGGCAGACGAGCCTGTCTTACTGGTCGATGATCTCATCGCCACCGGTGGAACGGCTGAGGCCGGATTGAAACTGCTGCAACGCGGCGGAGCAAACGTCGTAGCCGCCAGTTTCCTCGTCGACCTGCCAGACCTTGGCGGCGCTGAACGCCTGCGGGGCCATGGCATCGACGTGCATGCGCTTATGGCCTTTGAGGGCCACTAAGCCACCGCAGCCAATGCCTCACTCACATCACGAGATCAAGCCGTCAGGACCCGCCCTGATCTAGTGCCGGGCGACGCAGAAAACGCATCGCAGTGTTGAAATCCCAATTGCGACAATAGGCCAAAATCCGCAATCCTTGGCTCCTCGGGCCAGCGACCCCACCTTGGTCCCCGAGAGGTCAAATCCATGAAGCCCCCAACCTATGTCTATGATGGTGCATGCGTTTTGTGTTCCGGAGCGGTGCAATACGTAATCAAGCATGACAAGTCCGATCCCCCCATACGCTTCGTCGCCATAACATCCCAGGAAGGTCGACGGATCGCCGCCGATGCAGGCGTTGAACCGGATGACCCCCGCACCTTCATCTATGTCGAAGACGGCAAACACCGGGTGTCCTCGGATGCAGCTTTTGCATTGGCAAAACGCGCAGGCGGGCCCGCCCGGTTGCTGTGCATCTTCCGGTTCGTGCCAAAGCCGATACGGGACTGGGCCTATGCCCGAATCGCCAATAATCGCTACGCCCTGTTTGGCAAACGCGACCAGTGTTATTTGCCTACAGCCGAGACACAACATCGGTTCGTTCTGGAGTAACACCATGGCAATTGCGCTTTCTGAAGACCGACGCGAGGCCCTGGTGGGCCAGCTCCAATCGCTCTTTTCAGACCAGTTCGATGAAGAACTCAGCGCATTCCGCGCGTCAGCAATCGTTGACACAATGCTGGAAAGCCTCGCGCCCATGGTCTACAATCAGGCTGTTGATGACGTGCGCGCGCATGTCCAGGCCAAGCTCGACGATCTGTCGGGCGAGGTCCGCTTGGATGGTCCGATTACTTAATCGTCTTCTTGGGCGAGCCGGATGACGTCCCCGTTCAGGGTGCTCAAGAACAAAAGTCCATCCTCGTTTACACCCGCGGAGATGACATCGTTCAGAGTATCGAGGACAAACCGTTCCTGTTCCATCACCGGCACGGGGCACATCATCCGTGTGGTCACCAGGGGACCAAATGCGATACGGGCGTCCTGTGAAGTGAATGCGCCATTAAAACTGTTGCATCCTGTCGAGCCTGAGACGGTCCCGCCTGCACTGAAGGCCATGGTCGCTTTTGCGCCCTCGACCATCTCCCGGCCAGAAACATCGAGCACCTGCCAAGTGCTACCTTCCATAAGCACCTGCAACTTCGCAGATTGCTCGGCAGCCTGGGCGCGCGCTTGCCGCACCTTTTCGGGCAGATAGGCCGGCTCTTCTTCAGCCCGTGGGGTTTCGCGCGTGCATGCGACCAGGAACACCGCCAGCAGTAGGGTTGCAAAACTGAGTTTAACCGGCATGGCCGTCGCTCGCGCCTGGCCTTGTTCCCATGGAAAAGGCCGCCCGGTATCGAGCGGCCTTCTGAATGTCGTCATCGCAGACGCCTCTAGTGCTCCACATTGCGCCAGATGCGCTTGTAGGACAGCCAAAGCAGTCCAGCGAGCAAGGTCAGATAAATCATCACAGCGACGCCGAGTTCTTTACGGTTCGTCTGTTTTGGCTCACCGGCCCAGGCCAGGAATTGCGCGATATCGTAGGACATCTGTGAGACCGTCGCTTCGGTTCCATCGAGATATTCCACACGTCCGTCGCTAAGTTGAGGCGGCATGGCGAGGAAACCACCGGGCGGCACCTTGCGCGGGTCGCCATCCCATTGCGGGGTCACATCTCCGGCCATGTAGGGGTTGTAATATTGACCAACAGGCTGTTCGAGCAGCCCGGTATATTCATACCCTTCACCGAGTTCGAACTCGTCGCCAAAGCCGATCTGGCCGTCACCCATTACATCCCAGCTCGGATAGGCCTTGATGAGATTGTAGATGTAGTTGGCACCACCATGGCGGGCCTTGGTGATCACTGACAGGTCCGGCGGGTAGGCGCCGCCATTGGCTGCTCGGGCCATTTGCTCATTGGCATAAGGCTCTTTGAACCGGTCCGATGGACGCGCCGGCCGCGTGACCGGATCGCCGAACTCGTCTGGCGTGGCATCGATTACTGTGTCCTGAGCAGCGAACGCCTTCACCAGCGGGTTATCATTCGCATTCGGATAATCGGAATCGTAGAAGGGTCCGCCCGGTTCCCCCAAATTGCGATAAGACAGCAGTTTCATGCCATGGCAGGCCGAACATACTTCCCTGTAGACTTGATAGCCCCGTTGCACGCTATCCATTTCAAACTTGCCGAATACGCCATCAAACGCAAAGCCACCTTCCGGCCCATGGGGGTGCTTGGCATCGCCAGCCGCGTGCGCGGACGTCGCCAAGGTGAGTGCCGTGGCAGCAGCCCCGGCAATTTTCAGGAGACGTTTCATAATAACTGGCTCCTATTCAGCCGGGACCGGGATTGCTGACCCAGCTGTGTCTGACGACGACCGAGTCGATCCGAGGACTGATTTGTGGATTGAGTCCGGCTCATTCTTCGGTCGCTCGCGCAGACCGAGATAGGGCAGGATCAACAAGAAATAAGCGAAATAATAGACAGTAAGCAGCTTGGCGAGATGGATGAAGCGTATGGCCGCTCCTTTTTCAACGCCAATGGACGCGCTGGCCGCCTCGCTCAAGCCGTCTCTGAACGCAGCGGCCTCTGCATAGTCCGCAAATGTGCGAGACGCCGCCAAACCCGCCTCATCAGCATAGGTCACGACCAGTTGGTCCTCACCAAGCGGGATCAGGGCATCGTCCGGATTGGAAGCGCCGCACCATCCCAGCAACAATGTAGCGACCACAAAGCCGAAGAAGAATTGGCGAGCCACCGGGCGGTAGCGCATGGATTTTACGCGGCTCGTGTCCAACCATGGCACGACAAACAGCACGGCGATGGATGCAAACATCGCAATGACGCCGAGCAATTTGGCATCGATTGGGCCGAGATTGAAGTCGATTGCACGCAAGATCGCATAGAACGGCAACAAGTACCATTCGGGTACAATGTGAGCCGGGGTCACAAGCGGGTTGGCCTCAATGTAGTTGTCGGCATGCCCGAGCACGTTCGGTACGAAGAATGCGAAAGCGCAGAATACAAGGAGGAACACGACAATCGCGAAGCCATCTTTCACCGTGTAGTAGGGGTGGAAAGGAACGGTATCCTTCTTGACATCCTTCACTTCAACGCCCGTAGGGTTGTTGTTGCCCGGCACATGCAGCGCCCAGATATGGAGAATAACGGTGCCCGCGATAACGAAGGGCAGCAGGTAGTGTAGCGAGAAGAAGCGTTGAAGCGTCTGGTTGCCAATTGATGGGCCGCCAAGAAGCCAGGTTTTGATTCCATCGCCGACGATGGGAATCGCACCAAAAAGGGACACGATCACATTGGCGCCATGCAAGGACATCTGGCCCCAGGGAAGCATGTAACCGAGGAATGCGGTGGCGATCATCAGGAAGAAGATGATGCAGCCCAGAATCCAAAGCACCTCTCTGGGCGCTTTGTACGACCCATAATAAAGCCCACGAAACATGTGCAGGTATACCGCCAGGAAGAAGAATGACGCACCATTTGCGTGCAGGTACCGCAGGAGCCAGCCATACGGAACATCCCGCATAATTCGCTCAACGGACGCGAAGGCATCGGCCGTTGTTGCGGTATAGTGCATCGCGAGAACAATACCGGTCGCAATCTGGATAACCAGGAAAATAGCGAGAATAGCGCCGAATGTGTACCAATAATTCAGGTTCTTCGGCGTCGGAAAATCGACGAAGCTATCATAGACGAGCCGCGGCAGCGGGAGGCGGGTATCGATCCACTTTTCAATGCCGGTCTTGGGCTCGTAGGTAGACTGGTGTCCACTCATGCGGGCATTCCTTTCCTAGAGCGAAATATTAATGACGGTGTCGGAGACATATGCGTAATCTGGCACGGGTAAATTGGTCGGCGCTGGCCCCTTCCGGATACGGCCTGACGTGTCGTAGTGCGAACCATGGCAGGGGCAGTACCAGCCGCCAAAGTCGCCAACATTGCCCTGGGCCGGGCCAACCGGAACGCAGCCTAGGTGTGTGCACGCGCCCGAGGTCACCAGGATGGCTGGGTTCAATTCGCCACTCGGAAGCGGTGCCAGCCTTTGATCGTCAGATTGCGGATCAGGCAGTGTATCCACATCGGCGTTGCGCGCAGCGTTGATTTCTGCAGCCGTACGATGCCTGACAAAGAAAGGCTGCCCGCCGATCAGGACGCGAATTTCGCCGCCAACGGGAACTTTCGAAATGTCGACTTCTAAACTTGATGCCGCTTTCGTGTCTCCAGCAGGGTTCATTTGGTCAACAAACGGCCATGCGACCGCACCCACACCGCCGACCGTTGCCACGGTCGCAGCGATATGGATGAAGTCGCGACGGTCTTCATCGACCCCTTCGGTTTCGATTTGAGTTGTCTCAGTCACTGGGCTTCCATCCTTCAGGAGGCGAGAATTAGAGCTGATTTACACAAAGTCAGGTCACAATCCTTGCGGCGCAACGACGCAAAGTGGAAACTCCCTATGCGCCCAATCGTCCCGACCCTTATGTTCAGGGCCCTAACACGTCGTTTACCAGGATCCGTATGACCACTCTGACTACCAATACATTAGATCTGGATGCCCGCAAGACCAAAGCCCGAGCCTGGTTTGAGTCCCTGCAAGACAGCATCATTAGTCGGTTCGAGGCACTTGAGCAGGACGCGTCCCGCCCGCTCTACCGAGGTGATGCCGCCCAGTTTGAAAAAACACCATGGACCCGCGGTGACGGTACCGAAGATCTTGGCGGGGGCACTATGGCCATATTGAAAGGGCGCTTTTTCGAGAAGGTTGGCGTGCACGTTTCCACGGTTTACGGCACGTTTTCCGACGAATTCCGCGCGCAGATTCCTGGCGCTGCCGAAAATGACGGCAAGTTCTGGGCGTCTGGCATCTCCCTGATCGCCCACCTGCACAATCCGCGCGTCCCGGCGGTGCATATGAACACACGCATGATCTGCACCTCAAAGTCATGGTTTGGTGGCGGCGCCGATCTCACCCCACTGCTCGACTTCCAGCGCCATCAGGATTTCGAGGATGCGGTTGAATTCCACGCTGCTATGGAGCACGCGTGTAAAGGCCATCCCGGTGCGGACTATCCCCGCTTCAAGGACTGGTGCGATGAGTATTTCCACCTGGCGCACCGCGACGAGCCCCGCGGCATCGGTGGCATTTTTTATGATCGCCATGACACAGGCGACTGGGACGCAGACTTTGCCTTCACCCAGGATGTGGGCCGGGCATTCGCCGATGTTTATCCGAGGATTGCTGCCAAACGGATGTTCGAAGCCTGGAGTGAGGCCGAACGCGAGGAACAATTGGTCAAGCGTGGGCGTTATGTGGAGTTCAACCTGCTGTACGACCGCGGCACCACTTTCGGCCTCAAAACGGGTGGGAACGTGGCGAGCATCCTGTCAAGCATGCCACCCGTCGTGAAATGGCCCTGAGGCAGACACCATTTGACAGGACGAGGCGGCGGATTGTGCCAGATCGCGTGGCCTCGCTAATGCCTTTTGGGCTTGTCCCTATGATTTTCAGCGCGAACCAACCCAGCCTGGTTTTGGTATTCGTATGGGACCCATCTGTTGTTCTGAGATTGGCGTCAATGCCTGTCATTTATTCCGTTCGCTGCCCCAATGCGAAATAACTTTCGCAGAGTACGACTGGAAAAGTGGGTTTCTCGCGCACGGAGACTGCCGGAGGTTTGGCCACCATCTGAATAGATATCTATCAAATGGGTGCGGTGAACGCCCGAAGCCAATCTGCGAATTGCTCGGCAGTCATTTCGCCGGCGGCGAGCGCCAGCATTTTCAGCGTCGCATCAGCTTCACTTACTGTCGGATGATGTCCGTTGATGAGGAGAAATGTTGCTGCTGCGAGAAAGGCTGCGCGCTTGTTGCCGTTGAAGAATGGAGGGTTTTTTGGCAATGGCGTGAGCATAGGTGGCGGCGACGGTGAAGACATCAGCATCGTCCTCATAAAAAGCCTTGTTTTTAGGGGCTTCAAGGGCGCTTTCGAGTAGGCCTCGATCGCGAATTCCGGGTAGGCCGCCATGCTCGGACAGCCCTTCCTCGTGAAGAATGAGGAGGGCTTCCAGCCTGAACCACTTGAATTCGGTCATTTCGCGAGTTCGCGAAGTGTATTGCGGTACTGCTTAGCAAGCTGACGACCAGCCTCTACCGGTTGGGCGACTTATTCATCGTAAACATCGAGTTTGAGGCCTGTTGGCGTATGACTCAGAATGAGCACATCGCCTTCTTCAACTTTCTGACGCGCCAGGTCATCCGCCGGAATGACCACACCGAGCGAATTTCCGATCTTCCTGATTTTCAGCTTGGTCGTGGCGGGCTCCTTGTTACCACGTGTGTTATAACCCATCGGCCATATCGACGCCAATCGCAGCAAATGCTAGGGAATTGACATGATTACGGCGACGGCAGCGCGGCCTTCCTGGCTGACCTATGGGGCGATTATCGCCTCCGTGCTGGCCGTGGCGTATCTGGCGGGGCAAATTTCGACCGGCTCTGAAGACGCCTGGTACGCCATGCTGAACAAAGCACCGCTGAACCCGCCTGACATCGCTTTCGCCATTTTCTGGCCGAGCCTGTTCGTGCTCATGGCGGTGAGCGCAATCCTGGTGCGGCGCAGCGCGGGGAGTTTCGAAGCCGCGAGTGGCGCGCTTGGGCTCTTTTTTGCGCAACTGATCCCGAATATGGGCTGGTCCTACGCCTTTTTCGGCTTCCAGCAACCTGCCCTCGCCCTCATCATCCTCGGAACGCTCTGGTTGATGATCGCCGCGATGATTGCTGGCTTCTGGCGCTGGTCGCGCCTTGCAGCCTATCTCCAACTCCCCTACCTCGCCTGGGTGAGCTTCGCGGCCTATCTCAACGGGTATGTGGTGGTGGCGAACTAGCCTGGGCAAGCAACTCCTCTCGCCCTGGCTGGAAGTCTTGCGCGATCCACCAGTCCTCCAGCGCCCGAAGTGTCTCGCCGATTTGAGGCCCGCTCATCCCCAGCTCAACAAGGTCCTGCCCCCTCAGCGGGAAGCTTGGTCGGCCCCAGCCATCGACGGCATCATGCACCGCTTGCCAAATCTCGCCGCCGTCCTCGGCCATCGCGGTATAGACACGATCGAAGAAGGTCCGGTGTTCCAACCGATAGGCTGCCGCGCGGGCCTGCTCCGGCGTCATTCCTGGCAAAAGCGCGACGTCTGACACCGCCCAGGCCATCAAGCGGTCGCGCTCTGCATTGGAAAGACGCAGCGCCTTGGCCGCCCGCGCCGCTGTTACTTCATCGCGGGGCAAGAGCGCCAGTAGGCGTCGCAACGGGTCCCAGGGCGAGTTCACACCCTCCAGAAACCCGCCGAACCGCGCCGCGCTCGCACCCGGCAGGATCTGGTCAAGAACGCCAGCCGCCTCCATCGCCAAAAGCGCATCGGATGGGTCCGGCGCGCGAAGCAGCTTCTCAAGCTCTTTCCAGATCCGCTCGGCTGCGATCTTCGCAAGCCCCTCGCCCTGTCGACCGCAGGCCGCTTGGCCCTCGGGATTTATCCCGGCGCCATACCAAGCATTGAACCGGTAAAAGCGCAGAATGCGCAGGTAGTCTTCGCGTAGGCGCTCATCGGCGTCGCCAATGAAAATTACACGCCCCGCTGCGGCGTCCTCAAGACCGCCGCCGGTGGGGTCATGGACTGTACCATCCAGTTCGGCATACAGGGCATTCAGCCTGAAATCGCGACGTGCAGCATCCTCAGCCCAATCGTCGGTGAACGCAACCACCGCGCGGCGGCCATCTGTTTCCACATCGCGGCGCAGCGTTGTGATTTCATAGGGCCGATGATCACAAATGGCTGTGATGGTGCCATGGTCGAGGCCGGTTGCAACAGCGCGCAGCCCGGCGCTTTCAATTGCCGCGATCACGTGTTCGGGCGTGAGTTGGGTCGCGATATCGATATCCTCGACCGGTCGCCCCATCAGGGTGTTGCGAACGCACCCGCCGACGAAGCGTGCTGAACCTGGACGAACCGCTTCGAGGGCAGACATGACGTCGCGGGTGGGCGCGCTGGCCAGCCAATCGGCACCATGGAGACTAATTGTCACCATTCTCAGTCGTTTCAGGCGCATCTATCGAGGCAGGATCGGTTTCGGGCTCCACTTGCGTCGCTCGACCTGTACTGTCGGCGGGCGCTCCCACAGCTGTCATATCCCGCTCACACGGCACATTGCGCGCCGGGATCAAAACCCCATCCTCATACCGCGCAGGCTCCAGGCACATATTCGGTGTGCGTTCTTCAGATAGGCCAAGATAGGCAAACCCGACCACGGCCAAGGCGGCGCCACTCCCGAATAAGACGCGGATTGGCCACGTCTTGCGCCCATCAGCCTGGGCATCGGACAAAAGCAGCCGATAGAATGCGTAGCACAGGAACGGCAACAGAAAGAGCGTCAGTTGGATTACAATGGTGCGCGCCACGGCGGCAGGTCTCCTTTAGAACCATGTTTCAGGCAGCCGGGTCGCCGCCATATAGTTCAAGATATAGTGCGCGAATGATGCCTGCCGTCACCCCCCAGATGCGAAACCCACCATGGGGCATTTGGTAGTAGTGCCGCTCCTGGCCCCTCCACACCCCAGACCGGCGGTCATGATTGGCAGGATCAAAAAGGAAATCAAGCGGTGTCTCGAAGACATGGGCCACTTCGGTTTCGCTGGGGACAGCCTTGAAATCTGCCGGGAGCACGCCAACCACTGGGACAATCCGAAAGCCTGTACCCGTGAGGTAAGGGGCGCCGCGTGCGATCAGGTTCACCGATGCCGGATCAACACCGACTTCTTCTTCCGCCTCGCGCAAGGCTGCGTCCACC
>JBCCTK010000058.1:0-19459 GCA_039198685.1 Pseudomonadota bacterium
GGGACCCATGTCGCGATCCATGAGGCCGCACTGATTGACTATGCGGGAATGTGGCTGGACCAGCGCCGGGCCGGGAAGTTGGAGGCCGATCTTGCCCCGCGCGCCGATGGCTCGAAAGTGCATGTTGATGGGGCGTTCAAAACGCCCTGGCGGGTCATTCAGGTCGCAGATACCGCAGCAGAGCTCTACAATGGTTCAGACATTTACCTGAACCTCAATGACCCCAACACGCTCGGAGATGTGTCCTATTTCGAACCCGGAAAATACGCCGGCATCTGGTGGGGGATGCACATCAACACCTTCTCCTGGGGCAGCGGGCCCAAGCATGGCGCCACGACGGACAACACCAAGCGTTACATAGACTTTGCCGCGGAGAACGGCTTCAACGGCGTTTTGGTCGAGGGGTGGAACATCGGTTGGGACGGCGACTGGTTCCATAATGGCGACCTGTTCAGCTTCACCGAAGCGTATCCCGACTACGATTTTGAAGCGCTCGCGGCCTATGCCGAAGAAAAAGGCACAGCCCTCATTGGCCACCACGAGACATCCGGCAACCTGACCAATTATGAGAACCAACTCGAAGACGCCATGGACCTGATGGCGGCGCGGGGCGTTTCGGTCATCAAAACCGGCTATGTGGCCGATGGGTCTGACCTGAAATACCTCGATGGCAACGGCAACGCCCAATACACGTGGCACGACAGCCAGGAGCGCGTGGTCCATGATATCAAGGTGCTCGAGGCCGCCCACGCCCGCGGCATCGCGATCAATGCCCACGAGCCAGCACGGGCCACTGGGTTGCGGCGTACCTACCCCAATGCGGTCTCCCGCGAGGGAGCGCGCGGCATGGAATTCAACGCTTGGGGCACCCCGCCCAATACGGTCGAGCACCAGGCCATCCTGCCCTATACGCGCATGCTGGCCGGCCCGTTTGATTTTACGCCCGGCGTGTTTGACCTGATGCCGAATGGCGAAGACGCGGAAAATCGCGTGCCGTCGACCTTGGTGAAACAGCTCGCTCTCTACGTGACGATCTATTCACCCGTGCAAATGGTGGCCGATCTGCCAGAGAATTATGCGCGCTACCCTGATGCGTTCCAATTCATCAAAGATGTCCCAACCGATTGGGAACACTCAATCGCACTCCAGGGCGAAGTGGGAGACTATTTTGTCATCGCACGGCAAGATCGAAACTCCGATGATTGGTATCTCGGCGGCGTGACCGATGAAGCGGCACGAACCGTCTCAGTCCCGCTGGATTTCCTGGCTGACGGCGTCAGCTACACCGCGCAAATCTACCGCGATGGACGCGGCGCGGATTGGAAGACCAACCCCTATGAATACACGATCGCGACCCAAACCGTTGATACGACCGGCACACTCACAGTGCCCATGGCGGCAGGCGGGGGTTTCGCCGTTCGTTTCACACCGCAAAGCACCCCTGAAGACCAGGGCGATCCCGCGCAGGCGGATGCACGCGCCAGTACATCCAAGGCATTGTCGGGTGGGACGCTGACGACACTCAGTGACTTCACATCGACGGAAGACCTCGCCCCACGGGATATTCATGTCTGGCTCCCGCCAGGCTATACAGCGGGCACGATCGGCTACCCCGTCCTTTACATGCACGATGGCCAACATCTGTTTGAGCCCGGCGCCGGCGTGACCGGGGATGAATGGGAGGTGGATGAAACCCTGCGCCAATTGACCTATCGGGAACTGGCTGAACCCGTCATCGTCGTGGGAATCTCCAATACACTTGACCGCTGGCAAGAATACGCGCCCGAGGCTTTTCTCGAAGGGCTGCCCGAAGCCCAGCAGACCGCGATTTATGACGCCGCCAACGGTGCGCCGAAGTCAGATGCGTATCTGCGCTTTCTCGTCGGCGAACTGAAACCTGAGATCGATGCCCGTTTCCGCACCAAGCCCGACCGGGACAATACCTACGTGGCCGGCGCGTCTATGGGTGGTTTGATCTCACTCTACGCAATCTCTGAATATCCTGACGTGTTTGCAGCGGCCGCTGGACTCTCCACCCATTGGCCCCTTTTTGATCCGCGGTCGGCCGACACGAACGCGATCCTGGCGTCGATCACGACCGCATTGGAGGCTGGCGGATTGGACCCGGAGCGCCATCGCCTCTGGTTCGACCATGGCACGGAAAACCTGGACAGCTTCTACGCCCCCTACCAGGCCGCCATCGATAGTTACTTCGAGGGCAAGGGCTTCGGGCAGGATACCTATCGCTCCACGGTCTACCCAGGGTCTGACCATAATGAGTCCAGTTGGGCAGAGAACTTCGCCGACCCCGCCTTGTTCCTGATCGGATTGGATAACTAGAAAACACTGCCGAAAGAGCGCGTCCAGCGCCCCGGCCTTGGGAGGATATCATGAGAAAACCGGGACTCAGCTTTGGCCAGATCTGGAACATGTGTTTCGGATTCCTCGGCATCCAGATCGGTTTCGAGCTGCAGAACGGGAATATGTCCCGCATCTTCCAGACACTCGGCGCGGAGATGGACAGCCTTGCGATTCTGTGGATCGCGGCACCGCTCACCGGCCTGATTGTTCAACCGATCATTGGCTTCATGTCAGACAAGACCTGGATGCCGGGACTCGGCAGGCGGCGCCCCTACTTCCTGGTCGGCGCCGTTCTCGCAACGCTTGCGCTCTTCATCATGCCCAACAGTCCCAGCCTATGGATTGCAGCGGGCATGCTTTGGATCCTGGATGCGTCGTTGAACATCACCATGGAACCGACCCGCGCTTTTGTGGGGGATATGCTGCCGGACCGCCAGCGCACGACAGGCTATGCGATGCAGAGCTTTTTCATTGGTTTGGGGTCCGTCCTGGCCGGAGCCTTGCCCTGGCTGCTTACGGAATTTGGTGTGTCGAATACCGCTCCGGAAGGCCAAATTCCACTGACCGTGCAAATCGCGTTCTATGCTGGAGGCTTTGCCCTTTTCCTGGCCGTGATGGTCACGATCCTGACGACCCCGGAATATTCGCCCGAAAAGCTGGAAGCCTATGCCAGGGCGCGCCGCGAGGCACTTGGCCTGCAAGACCCGGTTGAGACCGCTGTGAAACGCACGCCGGGCGCGTTCTTCAGCGGTGGCCTGATTTGGCTGGTGCTGGGCGCGGCCCTCTTTGCCTTCTTCTGGGCGAGCCGCATGGACCCACGCCCGGATTGGTTGGCTTGGCTCGGCGCGGTTGAATTCAAACAGGACCTTTATGTTTTCGCCGGGCTGATCGCAGGTTTCGGCATCATCCAGCTTTTGGCCGGCATGATGCGCTCCAGTGGTAAGGATGAGAATGGCTTCATGGAAGTGGTCAACGATCTTTTCGCCATGCCCGAAACCATGCGCCAACTCGCAGTCGTACAATTCTTCTCCTGGTTTGGCCTGTTCGCCATGTGGATCTACGGCACGCCTGCCGTTGCCGACTACCATTACGGTGCGACCGATGCGGCCAGCGCGCTTTACCAGGAAGCGGGCAATTGGTGGGGTATCTTGTCATCGGTGCGAAACGGCGTTGCAGCCGCCGCCGCTCTCGCCATCATCTGGCTGGCCATGCAAGTCGACCGGCGCCGGCTCCACGCGATCTGCCTCCTGCTCGGCTCTGCTGGCTTTGCCGGAATGCTGCTGATCCGTGATCCGGCGGCGCTGTCGCTGCCCATGATCGGTGTCGGCGTGGCTTGGGCGGCAATCGTATCCCTGCCCTACGCCATTCTCTCCGGCTCGGTGCCGCAAAGGAAAATGGGCATATACATGGGGCTCTTTAACATCTTCATTGTGGTGCCGCAGCTGGTTGCCGCAACCCTGCTCGGCTTCATGCTGCGCACATTTTTTGGCAATGAGCCGATCTGGGCATTTGCCATCGCCTCGGCCTCCTTCGCCCTTGCCGCCACAGCCGTGCTGTTCGTGCGTGACGTGCCCGAAGAGGCCGGCCCCACCCCCCTGGCGGAGGCGGCATGATGACCCGGTTTCGCTTTCCCTGTTTGCCGCTGCGCTGTTCCCCCCTGTGGTTTTCTTCCTCCGCCATAGCGTGCGCAGTGGCAATCCTTTCCGCCTGTACGACACCTGCCCCCCGGGCCCTGGATTACACACCTGAGCCCTATGTTCAGGTCGAGCATCCCGAATGGGCGCGCGATGCTGTGATCTACCAGATCAATACGCGCCAGTTCACCGATGCGGGTACATTCGTTGCCGCCGAGGCGGAGCTGCCTCGACTGGCCGAATTGGGTATCGACATTGTCTGGCTGATGCCAATTCATCCGATTGGCGAGGTGAATCGCAAAGGCAGCCTCGGCTCGCCCTATGCGGTGAAGGACTATTTGGCGGTGAACCCCGAATTCGGAACGCTGGAAGATCTGAAGTCCTTTATCGACACCGCCCACAACCTTGACCTGCACGTCATCCTAGACTGGGTCGCAAACCACACCGCCTGGGATAACCCGCTCACGCTCGACCATCCCGAATGGTATATCCGAGAGTGGAACGGCGATTTCCGGCCGACCCCGTGGGTCGACTGGGCCGATATCATCGACCTTGACTATCGCCAGGCGGGCCTTCGCGAATACATGTCCAATGCCATGCGTTACTGGGTAGAAGAGGTCGGCGTGGATGGCTTTCGCGCCGATGTCGCCGGCTATGTCCCGCTCGATTTCTGGGAAGATGTTCGCGCAAACCTCGACCAGGTAAAGCCGATTTTCATGCTGGCTGAATATGAGCAGCGCGATGTCCATGCCAGGGCATTCAATGCAAGCTATGCCTGGGGCTGGAAGAACACCATGCAGGCCGTGGCCCGTGGCGATGCGAATGCCTCTGCTTTCGACGGCTACTATGGCGACAATGAAGCCGTTTGGCCCCAGGACGCCTACCGCATGGTGTATACGTCAAACCATGACCAGAATGCCTGGGATGAGGCCGCGCCGGTGCTCTATGGCGATGCCTATGAAAACGCAATCGCGCTGTCCTTTGTCAGCGAGGGCATCCCGCTCATCTACAATGGGCAGGAAGCGTTCAACACCGACAGGCTCGAATTCTTCGAGGATGATCCGATCAGATGGCGCGCCCATCCCATCGCCGGTCTCTTTGCCCGACTGATCGCCCTGAAGACCGAGACCACAGCACTACACAATGGCGCTGCCGGCGCGCGCATGGTGCCGGTTGCCAACACAGCGCCGGAGCAGGTGCTAAGCTTCACGCGACTCGATAACCAGGGCGGCGTCTTCGCCGTCTTCAACATGTCTGCCGAGCCCGCTGCGGCGTCGTTCACGACCGGTCCCTATGCGGGTGACTATACCGATGCCTATTCGGGTGAAGCGATATCGATCCCTGAAGGCGGCGCGATGGAGATTCCGGCCTGGAGCCATCGCATTCTGGTTCGCGATGTGGACTAACCCGAATGCTGATGGGAAGCTGCCAGACGTCCACCCAGAAAGGTGTTTACCGTGATCCGAGCGGTCCCAAGGCCTGTGCCAACGCGCTCTGGCTGCAGGATGTCTCCAGAATGCAGCGTGATCCCGCGATAGACGACCATCCGGTTATAGGCAGCGGGCACCTGGCCAATGCGTTCGAATTGGTGCTGGGAGTCGTGGAAATATTCCGCCGGCGGCATCCCATATTCGGCGACTTCGGCGCGCAGCGCGGTATCATAGGCCGAGATGCGGTCATCGGTAATCGTTTCATACCCCGTCGCCCTGTGGCGATAAAAGGACGTGCCACCGGCTTCAGCCGGGCAAAGATAGTGCAGCAGGGCAAGTCGGTTCGGTGCTGTCCCGTCAAAATGCGGAAACCTCTGGATCGGCGTGAGGGCTTCGGGCCGTGTCGTCACCACGGAGAAGTTACACTCAATCAGGTCGGCGCCGCCCAGCATGCCAAAAACCTGCGTGATGATTTCAGACAGTGCCGCGCCGCGTTCCTGCAGGTAGTGGGCAGGCGCGGGTGCGCGGTCACCGGGATAGTGATGCCCCCCAGGGCCGTAGGTGGCGCGGTGGGCCTGATCCAGAAGGCCATCGGGATCACTGCTAAAGTCATCGATGACAATAATGGGCTGGCGCTCGGTTCCGAAGCTAAGGGTCTGGTAGGTGTGCGTCTTCATCACAGGTCCGGTGGCGTTTTGTCAGCTATCGGCCTCAATCATGGCCGCGTTTCATGGGCTGGCGCAATTGGTTTGCCCAGAAAGGGCCACAGAAAGGCACTTGAGTATGCTCTCTGACCCTCTTCGCAAGATCGTCATCGTTGGCGGCGGCTCAGCGGGCTGGATGACAGCGGCAGCCCTTGCCAATGCCGTGGGCCGCAGCTGCGAGATTACGCTCATCGAATCCGAGGACATCGGCACCATCGGTGTGGGGGAAGCCACGATCCCGCCCGTGAAATACTTCAATGCGCGCCTGGGCATCGATGAGCAGACCTTCCTGCGCGAGACTTCCGGTACATTCAAATTGGGCATCGAATTCATCAACTGGACGCGTGCGGACCACGCTTACTTCCATCCCTTCGGACAATATGGCGCTGAATTCGACCAATTGCCCTTCTACCAATACTGGATGCGCGAGCACTTGGCCGGCGACCCCACAGACATTGACGAGTACTCCATGGCCTGGGTGGCAGCGCGGGCTGGCAAGTTTCAACATCCGGCCCAGGACAAGCGTCTGATCCAATCCACGTTCGACTATGCCTACCATTTCGACGCCGTGGAATATGCGCGGTTCCTGCGCCGCTATGGCGAAGCGCGCGGCGTTGACCGGCAGGAAGGAAGGGTTGTCTCGGTTCAACAGGATGGCGAGAGCGGTAACCTCCAGTCCGTCACCTTGGAGGACGGCCGCACCTATGGGGGTGAGCTCTTCATTGATTGTACCGGGTTTTATGGCCTCCTGATCGAGAAGACGCTTGAGACAGGCTATGAAGACTGGTCGCGCTGGCTCCCCGTTGACCGCGCCGTGGCCGTGCCCTGCTCAGCGCCCGATAGCCCCCTTCTGCCCTACACCAGATCCACTGCGAAAGACGCAGGTTGGCAATGGCGCATCCCCCTGCAACACCGCGTCGGCAACGGATACGTCTATTGCAGTGCCTTTCTCGACGCAGGCGCCGCCGAGCAGGAATTGCTTTCCTCGATCGAAGGAGAGCCCCTCAACGATCCGCGCCACCTGCGCTTCACCACCGGGCGCCGCAAGGCATTCTGGAATCGGAACTGTGTGGCAATTGGCCTCTCAGCCGGATTCATGGAACCGCTGGAGTCCACAAGCCTGCATCTCATCCAATATGGGATCATGCGTCTGCTGGCGCTGTTTCCAGACCGGTCGATGGATCCGCTTCTGGCTGAGGAATACAACGCATTGACCCTGGCGGAGTACGCGCGCATTCGCGACTTCCTCGTCCTGCACTACACGGCGACGGAGCGACGCGACACCGAACTTTGGCGCTATTGCGCCGATATGGAGATCCCAGAGCGTCTCGCCTATAAAATGGACCACTTTCGCCGCCATGGCATTATCGCGTCCGATGAACGTGAGCTGTTTACCAATCCCAGTTGGATCGCCGTCTATATTGGCCAGAACATCATCCCGCAGCGCGCCCCGGCCATGACCGCCCTGCGCCCCGATGTGCCTGTGCGCGAGCGCCTTGCACAGATCCGCTCTGCCATGGCCGACGCGGTGAACGCGATGCCGGAACACCGCACCTATCTGGAGACTTATTGCACGTCAGCCGCGCAGTGAGCGTCGATGAAGTCCGCATGCTGGGTCAATGGCTCTGCCGCGCGCGAGATGACCTGTTTCACATCTGAGAGGAAGCGCCGCAACTGGGCCGGGTCCAGCCGGTCTGCCATGGCGTGATAGGCGCCCGGCACGAGCCCCTGGCCGACCATGACCTGCACCCAGCTGGATTCGCGAAACAGATCTTCAGGGTCCTTGTACAGTCGACCAGCCCCTGAAAAGAGGGCCATCTTCGTCTTCAGGCTTTCAGGAACGGACATCGATTTGCAATAGCGCCAAAACTCGGAATCATCGCGGTCTGTGCGGTGGTAATGCAAGATCAGGAAGTCGCGGATCAGTTCATACTCATGACCCACCTGGCGATTGTATTCAGCAATGGTTTCTGGTGCGAACACCTTTGTGGGAAACAGCTCGATCAGCCGGGAAATGTTTGACTGGATCAGGTGGATCGACGTGGATTCCAGGGGCTCCAGGAAGCCACTGGCCAGGCCGATGGAGACGCAATTTTTCATCCAGAATGCCTTGCGCCGCCCGGTGGTGAAATGCAGAGGCTTGGGATCACCGATGGGGGCGCCGTCCAGATTGGCAAGCAAGGTTTCTGTTGCGGCTTCCTGTGTGGTGAAGGCATCGCAGAAAACATGCCCATTGCCAGTACGATGCTGCAGGGGAATGCGCCATTGCCAGCCAGCATCATGGGCCGTTGCTTTCGTATACGGCAAGAGCGGCTCTGTGCGTTCACAGCCGACTGCGACCGCACGGTTGCACGGCAGCCAGTGGCTCCAGTCATCATAGTCGACGCCCAACGTTTTGCCGATCAGCAAGCCGCGAAACCCCGAGCAATCTATAAACAAGTCGCCCTCGACCGGGTCACCGCGCTCCAGCTGGACCGATGCGATATGGCCCGTCTCACTATCCAGCGCGACGTTGACAATCTTGCCCTCGATGCGCTGCACCCCATTGGCCTGTGCCACCTCGCGCAGGAGGGCAGCATAGAGACCCGCATCGAAATGGAAAGCATAGGCCAGGCCCGTCATCGATGTGTTGCCGACCCGCTCCATACGGCCGAACTTGCCTGCATAGGCGACGTGATTGTGCAGGGAATAATCCCACAGGCTGTTGGCGGCTCCTTCGGCTCGCGCACGCAACCAGTATTGGTGAAACTGCAGGTTCGCCAGATTGATCCCGGGGTCGCCAAACGTATGCAGGTAGCGCTCGCCTTTATGGCCCCAATTGTTGAATTCGATTCCGAGTTTGAAAGATCCGTGGGTGGCGCGCACAAAAGCATTCTCATCCAGGCCCAAAATGCCGTTCAAGCGCCGAATCTGGGGAATGGTCGCCTCGCCCACCCCAACCGTACCGATCGCATCGGACTCGATCAAAGTCATCTTGATCGACCGCGGCAGCAGCTTCGAGAGCGCAGCGGCGGAAATCCACCCCGCCGTTCCCCCGCCGACGATCACCACACGTTTGATCTGTTGAGCTGTCATTACCTGATCCTACCAGCGTTCATCCCGGAAAAAAGAGGCCCGCTTGGCGCATGCCAAACGGGCCTTTCAGGAGAAAAGCTCCGCGACCGCTAGAAGGACTTAGCAATCGTGAAGTTGTACGTGGTGCCGTAAAGCTCATGACGCGACGGGAAGCGCACGCCGGAAAGCGCTGTTTCGTTCTCGGTTACGAACGGTTCGTCGGTAAGATTGAAGATCTCAAGGTTCACCGAGAAGCCTTCAAGGGGACCTGCATCCCACTCATAACCGATCTGGGCGTCGACGATGGTTTCTTCGAGCGCCTCTGCTCCAGACAGTGTGCCGTCGAAGTTCTGAACCTCAGAAAGGAAGTCAGACCGGTAGCGGGCACTGAGACGGCCACGGAACCCATGGTTTTCATAGAAGATGTCGCCGGACCAGATCGTGTCGGAATAGCCAGGGATCGGCAACTCATTACCATTGGCATCATCAAGGCCATTTTCTGCATACGTATAGCTCGCCCCGAAACCGAAGCCTTCAAAGCGTTCCGGCAGATAGTCATCAAGCGTCATGCGCAGCGTTGCCTCAATACCGGTGATAGATCCATCGGCGAAGTTCACAGGCCCATCAAGACGCGTCGGCGCCACTTCCGGATTGGCATCGAGAAAATCGCCAAGGCCGATGGCATCATAGTATATTGTGCCATCGACGACCGTCGACTGATCGAGAACCCAGTCTTCCAGTTCCTTGTGGAAGAAAGCAATTGCAACCGCGCTGGCGTCTCCGAAATAGTGCTCGAAAGCCAAGTCGAACGAGGTCGACTGATAAGGCTCAAGGAACGGATTTCCTCCGCTTAGGGTGTAGCAGGTCTGCTCGGGTGGGTTCTGGAAGATCGCACCGTCCGGCACGCCATCGCCGTCCGTGTCGCCACACACCGCAGCATTGCGGTCGAATTGCTGGTTCGCCGCAAGCTGATCAAGGCGAGCCCGCGTAAGCGTCCGGGCCACTGCACCGCGTACGAACGTACCGTCTGCGACCTCTGCACTGAGGTTCAGGCTCGGCAAGAAATTGTCGTAGTTGGCTTCAACGGTCTGCTCGCCAATACCCGAGAGCGTGCCGGTCGATTTCTGGGTCGTATCGACGAATTGGAAGCCAACATTGCCTGTAATTGGCGTGTTGCCCAGTAGCGAGTCGATGTTGGCCATCGCGTAAAAGGTCTGGATTTCTTCCTCAACGACCCACGCTGTTGCCGGTGTTTCTTCGAGAATATACGTGCCGTCCGTCAAGAAGGATGACGGATCATAGGCAATAATGTCCAGATTGATACCACGGCTGTTTGTTGCGCCAAGGATTGCATCCTGTGGGATCGGAGCCGTGGAGTCGACGAAACCATTCCCGGGACGCAAGAAGAAGGCATTGTCGGTAAAGGATTTTTCGCGGTCTGTCAGAAGCACACCGACCTCCACGCCTGAAATAAATGGCGCTTCGACCTCATACTCTGCCTCGAGGCGCAGTTGGGTCAATTCGTCCTCTACGTCCGGCTCGCGTACAAAGCCGACTTGGCCCCAGCCACCTGGATCGGTCAGGAAAATCTGATTCGGATCGGTGAAATCGCGCGGAGAGATGATCGAGTATTCGCCATTGTCGCGGAAGAGGAATGTTGTGGGATCGACCAGGCTGGCGTCCCGCACACCGTTGAAAATGCCTTCGTCAAAGTTGAAACTGCCTAGAATGCCGCGGCCCGTGCCGGCATAGGACTCATAGTCGACGTCGGAGCGATCAAGGGTCGAAAGGCTGAGATCACCGATCAGGGTCAGGCGATCGCTGACCTCATAAGAGGTGTTCAGACCCCAAGCCCAAATTTCGGCCGTGTTGCCTTCGGTATCGGTCCTCAGGATCTGGCCAATACCCGTTACACCGTCGCCAAGTGAACCGCCGGGCGCACCTGGTGCCCCCGACGTATAAACGCCAGCATCAGCAAAACCTGTATCACCCTGGAGGGCTGGGACGCCCACGCCGGCCCAGATGGCAAGCGGGGTTTCAACACCGCGGAAGATGCCTTGATCTTCAGTATCGGTGTAGAAGGCATCAATCGTTGCCTGGAAACGGTCGGTGGGCTCGAACTGAAGTGTGCCCGCAACTGAGCTGCGCTCGAATTCGCGCGAGACAACGCCAGAACGCGGATTGTCAGACGCGTAAACAAGACCGGTGTTTGGATCGACCTGGGTCTGCCCATCATTGGTTTTCAGTTCTCGCGACAAGAATTGCGTCGGATTGGACTGGAACGTGGCGCCCAGCGACCAACCGATTGTGCCGTTGGCGTTCTGGTCGATGTAGGACCCGAAGAAGCGATAGCCATCTTCGTCAAAGTCAGGGTTCACCTGGCCGCCATCGTTAAACACATATTTCCCAGACAGGTTGATACGGCGATCGTCAAAATCGAGCGGACGCACCGTGCGCAGGTCAACCGCACCGGCAATACCTGTCGCCGCGAGCGTTGCATCAGGTGTTTTGTAAACAATGCCCTGGGAGACCAGCTCAGACGGAAACTGATCGAACTCCACGCCGCGATTGTTACCCGCAGAGACGATCTCGCGGCCATTCAGGAGCGCCAGAGAAAAGTCCGGCCCAAGGCCGCGGATCGAGATTTGTTGCGAGCGTCCACGCACGCGCTGGGCCGTCACGCCGGGCAAGCGGGCCAGGGAATCTGCGATCGACAGGTCGGGCAACTTACCAATGTCCTCAGCCGAGATGGCTTCAACAATCGATGTGGCATTGCGCTTGGTCGCCAAAGAGTCGGCGATCGAGCCGCGGATACCCGACACGCTGACGACACCCAGGCGCGCCTCTGCTTCATCGCTTTCGGCAGTTTCAACAGACGTTTCAACCGGGGCCTCCTGGGCCACGGCTGGCGCACTGAAAATTAGGAATGCACTGGATGCTGCACCAATAAGAAGCTCAGCGCGCAGGTTTGCACGGTCTGACATATTTTCCTCCCAGATTTACTGCCAGATTTTTTTTGTTACAGCCATTTTGCAAATTGCTGCAAAGATTGCAAATCAAAAATCGAAAAATGCGCTTTACCACCTAAAAGTGTCGCTCAAAAGACACTGTTTATCAGTATTTATTGCTAATATCCTAACGGAAGCATTTCTGCAAAATTTGCATAAACTGCCCTTTTCGCAAATGCAACAGAACGAAACGCACGACTTTTAACCCGATAAGTCTACGAATCGATGGTCGACCGGAATCGACCAGCCTAACCCGGCCAGGGACAAATGATTGCGCATGAGGCGGCAACAAATTCTTGCAAAATGATGGAAACTGAGCCGGTTTTTACCCCGGTTTTCTGACTATTCCACGACGCGGCACACGTGAGAAAAATGCCTTCGGTGGCGGGCGCTCAGTGTTGGGCTCATCTCGCGTTTAAACAGCCGTTGCTGGCGCGCCAGGTTCATGGTTTGGTTGCTTTATCGAAATGAAGGGCTTGGGAGTCACCATGGGGTTCGGGCGCGTTCTGACTGCATCTGTTATCATTCTGCTTTCGGCGATAGGGAGCGCGACAGCCCAGGTTGACGGCTATTTCGCATCACCAGACATTCACGGCGACACGTTGATTTTCGCCAGCGAAGGCGACCTGTGGCGCTCAGACCGCTCGGGCGGTACGGCCACACGCATCACCACCCATCCCGAAGTCGAGAGCCACCCGGCGATTTCTCCAGATGGACAGAGCCTGGCGTTCAACGCCAATTATGACGGCCCCACCGAAGTGTATGTCATGCCGCTGACCGGAGGGCGCCCGAAACAGGTCACGTTCGAAGGCGGCGGGGTTCAGGTCCAGGGATGGACGCCCGGCGGGGCGGTGCTGTTTTCCTCAGCCAATGAGCCTGGCACGCGGCCACGGGTGCTGCGGTCGGTCGATCCGGTGACGCTGGAAACCGAGACACTCCCCCTATTGGATGCCACAACGGGCACCTTTGGTGACAATGAAGACACCCTCTTTTTCACGCGCTTCGGACTGTCGCTCAGCAATGATAATGCAGCGCTTTACCGCGGTGGCCGCATGGCTCAGCTTTGGCGTTTCAATGGCAGAGATGGGCGCGAAGCCATTCGACTCGCCAGCGACTTCAATGCCCCTATTCGTGACATCATGTGGTGGAATGGGCGCCTCTACTTTGTCAGCGACCAAAGCGGGTCCGACAATATCTGGTCGATGACCGATGTGGGCGGGGACGTTCAGCAGGTGACCGATTTCGAAGGCTGGCAGATCCAGTCCCCCTCGATCGCTGACGGCACGCTGGTCTACCAGCGCGGGGCCGATCTCTATGCCTTTGATATCGCCTCTGCCACTGAGACAGAGCTGAGCCTTCAGCTTGACAGCGACCGCGATTATGCGCGCTCGCGCTGGTTGGAGAGCCCTCTGCGTTACATGGAGGCAGCCCATATCGGGCCGGATGGCGCGTCTGCTGTCATCACCGCGCGCGCCAACGTGGCTGTCGCCTTCCCAAGGAACACGCGGCGCGTTGAGCTGGCGATACCGGAAGAGGCACGTGCGCGGAACGCAGTCCTCGGCATCGATGAAGCGTGGGTCTATGTGGTGCTGGACCAGGGTTTGAGAGGTGAAATTTGGCGCTTTCCGGCAGATGGGCGCGGCGAGCCACAACCGCTTACCGAGGATTCCGACAGCCATATCTGGAGCCTGCACCCGTCTCCAGATGGTGAACGCATTGTCTACCATGACAAACTGGGACGGCTTTGGTCCCTTGATATAGAGACCCGGAGCAAAACCCTGTTGGAGACCACCGAAAGCGGCTTTGACGAAGCCTTCAATGGGTTTTCATGGTCAAAAGGGGGTCGCTACATCGCCTACACCGTTTTTGACCCCAGCGGCATGGCCCAGGTCGCCCTTCGCGACCTTCAAACGGGCACGCGCAGCCTTGTGTCCGGCAGCAAGTATGAATCCAGCGCGCCGGCATTCTCCTCTGATGGCGAATGGCTCTATTTCCTCTCTGATCGCAATTTCGTCGCGTCCCCATCGGGGCCCTGGGGTGACCGCGTCTCCGGCCCGGCATTCGACAAACGTGGAAACGTCTATGCGGTACAACTGGTCGAAGGGGCCGAATTTCCATTCACCCAAGACAACGAGCTCGCAACCGATGATGAAGACGCCGCCGGAGAGGAAGGCGAGACGGAGAATGGCGAGGAAACGTCCGAGGATGCAGACGCCCAGATCACCTTCGCAGGCTTGCAAGAGCGCCTTTGGCAAGTGCCGGTCGATTCCGGCAACTATTCCAGCCTGAAGGCAAATGGCGAATTTCTGTTCGTGCTGTCGCGTGATCGGCAAAACACCGCCCTCCAGACAATCAAAATCGATGACACGAACCCCGATGTGAAAACGCTCGTGCAGGGCAATGTTGCCTTTTTCGATCTCTCGGCGGATGGCAGCACACTGATGTATGTCCAGCGCAATGGCATCCTGACGGCGCCTGTGCTGGTGCCCGCCAAGCCGGGTTTGCCCGATGATCTTAGCGACCATCGCGTCCGGCTGCGCGACTGGCGTTTGCGCGTCAATCCCAGCGCGGAGTGGCGCCAGCAATTTCTCGATGCCTGGCGGCTGCACCGCGACTTTGCCTATGATCCAAACTTGCGCGGCATCGATTGGGACGCGGTTCGCGAGAAATACCTGCCTTTGGCAGATCGCATTGGCCACCGCTCGGAGTTGAACGACCTGCTGGGGCAGATGGCCTGGGAGTTAGGAATTCTCCACAGCCAGATCGGATCTGGCGACCAACCCAATGACGCGGAAACCGGCGCTGTTGCCTCACTCGGCGCCGTGTTTAAACCGACCTCGAATGGCTTGGAGATTGTGCAGATCTACCAGGCAGAGCTGGACCTGATCGAGCAGCGCGGACCGCTGCTGAAGCCAGGAATAGACGTGCAGGTTGGCGACACGCTCACCGCTGTGGATGGGCGCATCGTGGCAAGCGCGGCTGGGCTCGCAGCGGCGCTGACCCACAAGGCCGGACAGGAAGTGCGCCTGGATCTGACCCGGGGATCGCAAGACATCAGTGCAATCGTCACCCCAGTCAGCCGCTGGCCGGCCGACCGGCTCCGCTATCAGCACTGGGTCGAATTGAACCGGCGCGCCGTTGCCGAAGCCAGCGATGGCGACATTGGCTATCTCCACCTTCGAGCCATGGGCGGCGGCGATATTTCCAGCTTCGTGCGCGACTTCTACGAGCACTGGGATAAGGACGGGATCATCATCGACGTGCGCGGCAATCGCGGCGGTAATGTCGATAGCTTCGTCATCGGCATCTTGCTGCGCCAGGTTTGGGCCTTCTGGGAATACCCGGTCGGCGGTGCGCCGACGACCAACATGCAGCAGACCTTTCGCGGCCACCTGACCGTGTTGATCAATGAGGGCACCTATTCCGATGGCGAGACCTTCGCTGCCGGCGTGAAGGCGCTCGACCTTGGCACCCTGATCGGCACGCGGACAGCGGGGGCAGGCATCTGGTTGTCGGACCGAAATCGCCTGTCAGACCGAGGCATTGCCCGTATCGCGGAATTTGCCCAATCGGGCCTGGATGGGCGCTGGCTGATCGAGGGGCGCGGTGTCTCCCCGGATGTCGAGGTCATCAATCCGCCGAATGCGTCATTCAATGGCCAGGACGCCCAGCTTGAGGCCGCAATCGGATACCTTGAAGAAAAAATCCGCACACAGCCGATCCCTGAGCTGCGATCCCAACCCCTGCCACCGCTCGGCCAGACCGGCCTGGACGTGGAGTAACGCCAGCGCTCAATCAGAACGGCTTCAGTTGGCCCATAGTCGTCGTTTATAAATGTACAGGAGAGCTTCTTACTCGGCTTGAACCAAGACGCACGCGATGAGGGATGCAAGCTGTAGTTTGCCATAAAGCTTTGCATTTAATTGAGTTTGTTCCATGGTCCGTTTGGCTGGGAATTGGTGATCAGAATGCTACTGCGGCGCATTTCGCAACACGTCAAAGATCAGAACTGGACCGCAATTGCGCTCGACTTCCTCATTGTCGTTTGCGGTGTGTTTATTGGTATTCAAGTGGCGAACTGGAATGAGGCACGGCAGGAACGTGTCCAAGCGGATTTGATGATGGAGCGCATCGTTGAGGATATCAATTCGGCCCGTGACCTCGCAGGTGGGTTGATAAACTCCAATAAGAGACGTGTGACGCTTGGGAGCGAGATAGTCGCGTTCATGGAAGGGCAATCGACAGCGGTCGACCCAACACCAGAACACTGCAACGCACTGGCCCAACTCCATAATTGGGCCGGATTAGACTACGGCATCGCCTCCTTCGAAGAACTAGTCGAAACTGGACAAACGGCCCTTGTCCGTGAAGATCGGGTGCGCAGAGCACTCGCCCAATACTCCCTGTTGCTTGGTAAGTCTGAAGAGGTCGCGAGCGGGGCCAGTGGATTAGGCCGGACAAGGCTCCCAAGTCGATTTCCCGAGTATTTCACAGTTCGTCTTGTTGAAACTGAGGCTGAAACACTCAATCAGGAATTTGAGTGTGATTTTACAGCCATGCAGGAAGACGCAAGCTTTCGGATCGAACTCGCCAATACGCTCTCGGCGATAAGCTGGTATGATCACTATGTATCATTGCAGCAAAAAGCGCTCGTTGACGAGATTACCGCCACTGGGGTGGATCAACGAACCGGAGGGTCCAAGCCATGATCTTCCGAGAGTCCTAAATTCGCCTCAAGTCGGACGATCGACGACTCTTGCGCTATGACCACTCTCGGCGACGTCCCGTCATCCGGTCGCGTATCGATGCGCGTCCTCACCCACCGATGGCATGCAACGCGCGTCCATGGGCGCGCAGCCAGGCGCGGTGACGCTTCCAGTCCGGGCAAATCCGTTGCACATGGGCCCAGAAGCGGTCCGAGTGGTTCATCTCCAGACGGTGGGCGCATTCATGGGCGGCGACATAATCCAGCACCGTTGGTGGTGCACATATCAATCGCCAGGAAAATGAGAGGCGCCCGTCTGATGTGCAAGAGCCCCAGCGCGATCGCGTATCCTTCACGCTAATGGTGCTGGCCTCAACGCCAAGGGCCGCGCAATGGGTGCTGACAGCATCGCCGAGGTCCGATTTGGCTGCGGTTTTGAGATATCGTGTCACACGCGCCGCAAAGGTTTCAGGGGCGCCAGGCGCCTGCAAGACCAGCGCGGGCTCCGTTACCAGCCGCGCCCGCCTGCCCTGGCCATCAAGGCTGAGCCGGCAAGGTTCGCCGCGAAGGGGGAAAGAGGCGCCCGGTTCAAACGCAACAGACTGCGGCACGCGCGAAAGATTGGCCGCGATCCAGTCCACCCGTTCGCTTGCAAACGCCGCGGCCGCCGGCAGGTCCCTGGGGCGGGGCGCGACGGCCACGGCTTCGCGCGCTTTTTCGTCCAGACGCAGGATCAGGCGCTTGGCACGGGGGTTGACCTCCATGCGCACCGTCACCGTGCTGCCATTGCGCGCAGTCAGCGCCATTTTCTGGCCATTGTCAGGGAACATGCTACACCGCGATTCGCTTTGTCAGGTGAGACTAGGGCACGATCTTATCCAAGGGGATACGAGACATATGAAAAAATTGTTTATCAGCGCCGCTGCGGTGGCACTCATCGCAGCCTGTGGTGAATCCGCCGACGCACCATCCGATGTGTTGGAGGCAGGCGCCGATGCGGCTGTGGACGGCGCGCAACGCGCCCTGGTCGACCTCGGCAATATCACTTTGCGCAGCGGCGACGCGACCGAGGCCAGCGCAGCCCTGGCTGCCATGTCACTGTCTGAATCAGGTGCCGGCCGGATCAGCTTTGCAGGCTCCAGCACGGGCGACGACGGCGCGACCTTCACAGACGTGGAGATCTCTATTCCCGAAGATGATGGCGGCGAGGGCGGCCAGATCCTGGTGGGCACCCTGGAATTTGATGGTCTCGACATGGTCGATGGCGAGCCAGGCTTCTCCAAAATGTCTATGGACAATATCCGCATTGTTCCAAACGACCCGGAGGACGCCGAAGAGGGCGAACTGACGGTTGGCAATATTGAGCTTTTGAACCCGTCCCCCGCCCTGGCCGCCTGGATGGCGAGCCTTTCCGGCGATAGCGAACCAGAAGCGTTCCCAACAGGTACGGACCTGGCGTTTGACTCCTGGTCTCTGGCTGACATGGCCTTCAATCTGGACGATGGCAGCGACGTGGTCACCTTCAATCTCGACACAGTTCAACTGGGCGGTGCCTCCGGAAGCGGCCTCTCACTGGCTGAAATCTCGGGTATTTCGCTGAACGCGGATCCAAAGGGCGAGGACGCCGTGAACCTCACACTCGGCAGCCTGTCCATGACGGGTATTGGCGAGAAAGTGATGTCCGCCGTCGAAGCCGGAATTGAAAGTGGTTATGAGGGCGAAGCCTTCGGCTCTGGCAAGTTGATGGAAGCGATCTATGCCGATCCATTGGAGCCGGGATATGATACCATGATGATCGATGATGTCGCCTTTGAAATGGGCGGCGTGAACTTCACCCTGCCATCGCTGTCAGCACGGGTAGAACGCAATGATGCAGGTGTTGCCATTGGCAGCCTGACCGAGCCGTTCACGGCAACGCTCGCAGCCAACCCGGAAGCCGGCAAGTCCGGCGCAGAACTGGCCGGTATGCTCGGCATGCTCGGCTATGAAGCGGTGACCCTTCGCGGCGCAGGCAAAGCCACGATCGATCCTGAATCAGACTCGGTGATGTATGAAACCGCGGAGAACTACTACGCGATCGATGATGGCTTCACCCTTCGTTTCGGGGCGGACATGTCAGGCATTTCCGAATACACCCAGAAGATCTCGCAGATGGACCTGGAGGCTGCCAGCCCGGATACCGAGATACTGCAGGACGCAGCCAGCGCCCTCACCTTCAGCACGCTGACCATCCAATTGGAAGACGACTCCATCGTAGACCGGGCCTTTAATCTCTACGCCGCCCAGTCTGGTGAAGATCCAGCCGCGGTGCGCCAGCAGGCCCAACAGATGATCCAGCTTGCCCCCATGATGGCGGGCGGTGCCGGCGTAGACATGGCCATTGTAACGGAAATCACGACGGCCATGGCCGCTTTCCTGCAAGACCCAGGGACACTGACGTTTTCCCTTGATCCAGAAACACCACTGAGCGCGGAAACGTTTGCCGGCCTTGAAGATCCCAGCGCGATCACCAAGGACATGCTTGGCCTGAGCGTGACCCACGAATAGACGGCCAACCTTGCAA
>JBCCTK010000059.1:0-19408 GCA_039198685.1 Pseudomonadota bacterium
GAAGGTCTTCGACGTTCCGTAGCGACAATGGAAATCGAACGTACATCATCACAGCAAGCTGGATGATCTCCGGCGATGTCTTCAAGTAGCGAAACGGGGATCTGGGCATCCCCTACCCTAGCCAGGCTGGATTAAGCGACTGTTCCCCTGACAATACCCCAGCCAGTGCTCCAGGAGGGCCCACTTCCCAGCGTCTTCACGAACGGCGGCGTCCGGTGTGCGCTCCAAAAGCCGAATGGAGTCGCCCGGTCGAATTTGACCGAGCAGATGGCGATCACAGCGCGCAATCTGGGCAATGCGCGGATACCCACCCGTGGTTTGGGCATCGCACAGCAGCACGATCGGTATCCCAGACGGTGGACACTGGATTGTACCGGGAAAAACCGGTGCGCTCTTCATCAGCCCATCCGAATTTAATGCCATTGGATGTCCCGTCATGGAGAGGCCCATTCGCGTCGCTTGTCGCCCAGCGCTGAACTGGGCAGCAAAAAGCGCTGTTCTGGATGCTTGGTCCAGCGCATCGGTTTCGGCGGAAACGCATGCTCTAAGCGCAAAGCTCCCTGTGAACACGGCGCGAAGGTCAACCGGGGTCTCTAGCGTTTCCCTGCGCCTGGGATCGCCGCATGCCTTTAGATGGTCGCCGGCTTTCAGTGACCTGCCAGCATGCCCTCCAAAACCGGCCGGTAAATAGGTGGACGAGGCGCCAAAGACCCAATCGGCCCGGAATCCTGTGTGCACCGCGAGATAGGTTCGCGCGCCGTGCACCAGCGGCGAAATCACCAACCGGTCACCCGCAAACAGATGGAGCGTCTCATGGGCGCAAACCGGGCGCCCGGAGACCATTACACGGTCACAGGCGCCAGCGATGGCGACGGAACCATCCTGCTCCACGTCTGCGTCAAAGCCGCCATAAGTGATTTCGAGACACGTCGCGCTGGGCCCATTCCCCACAAGCCGATTTGCCAGCGCCATGGAGACATCATCTGCAGGACCGGAATAGGGGATGCCCAAATGACGGGTACCGATACGCGGTGCCCCTTGCAGGGTCGTTTGTATCCCCGGCACACGAACATGCAGCATTCAGGCAGACCTGAATGTGACGCGCAGGCCGGGTTCGAGCAGGAAAGGCTCCTGGCGCCCCGACACAAATAGAGTGTCAACGGTGCGACCGATCAAGGGCCATCCGCCCGGCCCAGCCAGGGCATAAAGCCCCGTATAATCCGCACTCAATCCGACGGCCCCCGCAGCGACCCGTGGTCTGGGCTCATCCAGACGCGGTATTTTCAACCCTTCTGGTAACCCGGACAGATACGAAAAGCCCGGCGTAAAGCCCATCATCTCAACGGTGTGGACCCGGCCTGTATGCATTGCGATGAGCGCGTCGCAGGTCAGATCAAGCTGGTCGCAAATGCGTTGAAGGTCGGGACCATCCTTGCCGCCATAGCGCACAGTAATCTCCAAGACCTCGCCGCTTTCGGGGTCTGGGCCCTGCGCCTCGACGCCCTCGTTCAACCACGCTTGAATGTCCGCTGCCCGGCTTGGATGAAACCGGACAGCCACACTGGCGAGGCCGGCCACCACATCTTCGGCGAGACCTTCCCGGCGCAGTTGACGGGCAACCGCCTGGGCGATCGACGGCGTTTCCACGTCGAATTCAAAAAGATCGTCGCCGGTCCGCTTGAGGTTTACGCGGGTGCGCACAGCTCAAGCCCCCTGTCTTCCAAAGCCTTTCTGACCGCCAGGGCCGATGCGAAGGCATCGGCGCCATCGCCGTGGACGCAGATCGTTCGAATGGTCAGCGGAAGGGTCGTTCCATCATAAGCAGTGACGCAGCCAGCCTGTGCGAGGTCCAGGGCCTGTTTGGCCTGTGCATCGCGATCCTGGATCACCGCGCCGGGCTTGCCGCGGGCGCGCAGTCGGCCATTCGCTTCATAGGCACGGTCTGCAAATCCTTCGGGCACGAAGCCGACACCCCGCGCGCGTGCACACGCTTCTAAATGGGAGCCAGGCGGGCCAAACAGCTTTGCTTGCGGGAGCGTCGTCTGGAGCACATTCAGGATACTGTCCGACACGCCAGCGTCGCCCTCGGCCATATGGTAGAGCGCGCCGTGGGGTTTGACGTGAGCCAGTGTTATACCGAGTTGGTCTGCTTCGTCCCGCAGGGCCTGGATCTGCGTGGCCAGAACTTCTTCCAGGGCGCTGCCGGAGAGCGTTGAAGGCGCCCGTCCGAACGTCTCGCGATCCGGAAAAGACGGATGGGCCCCGGCGGCTACATGGTTTTCCTTCGCCACGCATAGCGCTGCCCTCATCGTGGCCACATCGCCCGCATGTCCACCGCATGCAATGTTGCAACTGGTGATCACCCCCATCAGTGCACCGTCGAATCGTCCGCCCTCTCCGAGGTCTGCATTCAGGTCGATCTGCGCCGTCATGGCATCATTCCCGCAGCGCGCAGAATAGAGCGCACGCCCAGTCCCAAGGTGATGAACACAATCGCTCCGCCCGCCAGATTCGCCGCGAAGGAATTGCTGTGCACACCTAAGAGGTCCTTACGGTTCATCACGATCAATAGAAATACGGCCACGATAGGCAGGAGCAAACCATTGGCGAACTGGGCAATCAAGATCAATGAAACCGGCCGGATGCCCGAAAGGCTGATCGCCGCACCGATGATCACGACAAACAGGGCGGTGCCACGAAACAGCAAGGCCTGCCGGTCGTGTTGCGTCCCAACGATCTCGCCCAAGGCGTAGGCCGTGGCCAAGGGCGCCGTGATGGCGGAGGTCAAGCCTGCTGCGAGAAGTCCGATCCCGACCAGGTAGCGCGACGCCTGCCCGAAGGCCGGCTCAATGGCCAAAGCCATATCCGCAGCGTTTCTCACCTCCAGTTCGCTCCCAAACAAGGTGCTGGCCGCGGTCGACAGGATCAGGATGGAAACAAGCCCGCCAAGACCAATGGACATGGCCGAATCCCGGCGCGCGAGCGCGGTGTTGTCCCTGCCCGGCCATTTTTGCCGGGAGGCGGCTGCATGGAGAAACAAATTGTACGGAACGATGGTCGTGCCGATCAAGGCAATCGCCGTGAGCGTGCCACCATCGGGAATATGCGGCACGAGCCCTCTAAAAAACGCAGCAAAGTCCGGACGGACAAGGACGGCACTCAGGAGAAATGCTGCGCTCATGACAAGCACGAGCGTAACGAGTAGCGCCTCCAGGACCGCATATCGCCCAACCAGCACTGCCCCGCAGGCCACCAGCGTCAATGCCACCACCAAGACCGCCTGCCCCGGTGAAGCATCGGACAGGATGGCATCTGCGCCCAGGGCGCCGCCGGCCAGATTGCCGCCTTCATAGGCACAATTGCCAATGACGAGCGCGGCGAAGACAAGCCCACCAGCCACCCATTTGAAGGCCGGTATCGGCATGCTTTGCATGAGCGCCTCGCCCAAACCCAGCTGCGCGCCCGCACCCAGTCGGGCAGCCATGTCTTGAAGCACGACGGTGGCGATCGTCGCGAAGACCAGGGCCCAGACCAGGGCAAAGCCAAAATTGCTGCCGGCTAATGTACAGGCGGTCACGGTTCCCGGGCCAATGAAGGCGGCGGCGACGAGAACGCCCGGCCCAAAAGGAGGTTTCATGGCGCGGCCGCAGTATCGGAGATGCCGCGCTGCGTGGTAAGATACGTAGCGAAACTGGCAAGCCAGTGACTCCCCGAATAGTGCTCATCGGAGACCGACGCGATCCCCACCTCCCGGTGGCGGCGAGCCGACGCCAACAGTGAAGCCACACGCGCATCGCCCGTGGGCAGGGCAGATGCGATGCCCTCCAGCGCCCAGGCCCGCGACAGGTTCACTCCGTCGAGATGAACAAGTTTGCCGTCTGATGCATCCAGAACGATCCCGGGTTCCAACCAGTCATCGTCTCCACCAGTCGGTACTTCCGGCAAAAACGCTGTCAGCCAGTCCGCAAATGCATCCTGCGAGAGTACGCGCCGCATCAGATCGGCTTCCATCAGGCACGGTGACAGGAAATCCTCTCCTGAGGGCTCATAGTCCAAGGGACACGCAACATCCGTGCTGTGGAAAGCGAGCGTTTTTGCCACCAATTCGGTCTCGAACGCCGTATCGCCAACCTGGCGGGCATAGTCGATCATAAGTCCGAAGGCGAAGGCGGTCTGATTGTGAGTACCGAGGCGTACGGGATAGGCGAGATTGGGCAACCATGTCCTGGTTTTATCAACAATCGCGATCTCCAAGGGGCGCAGGACTTCGCGCCATTCGGCCATTTGCGGATCGGTGCTGTTGTCCAGTTCGGCCACCAGCTGCAGAAACCAGGCAATGCCGTAGGGGCGCTCAAAGGATGCTCTGCCGGGCGCGGAATAATAGGCCAATTCGCCGACGAGTTTGTCCTCGGTGAAACTTTGCGCCAATGCGGCCCTCATCTCATCGGCAAGCACGCTCTCTGGATCTGTGCTCAACAGCCGCGTCAAAAGCCAATGGCCGTGGACAGAAGAATGCCAATCAAAGCAGCCGTAAAAGGCCGGTGTCAGATCCCGCGGGGCAGCAATATCGGAATCTGACTGCATGACGTGGCTGATCTTGTTTGGAAATTCCCGGTGGATGCAGTCCAGCGCGAGAATGGCAAAACGGTCTTCCGTGGTCTCAGGCGCCGGCCGTTCTATTGCGGCCCGGGTCATCTCAGCCTCTGGCGTATCAAGCTCCGAGGTGGGCGAACATGCGGCCAGCGCGACCAAACCCAAGACTGCAAGGATTGACTTCATTGTGACCGCTCCCGGAATGCCTGCCCGCCCATTATGGAGGCCCGATCGTCATAACGGGTTGTGTAGACGACACGCAACTCAAGGCGGCTCAGGCCTCAGTTTCTATAACCGCCGCGGTTTGGCCTTCTTCAACCGTGTCGCCCTCGGTAAGGCCCATTGCGCTTAAGGTGCCTGCGGCAGGCGCCGTGTAAGGCACTTCCATCTTCATCACCTCCAGAATGAAAAGCTCCTGGCCTGCCTCGACAGCGTCTCCTTCTTTCACGAGCACTTTCCAGACGGAACCGCCGGTTTCCAACTCAACGAAGTGTTTCGCCATGGATGGGGTCTCTCTAGGGCCTGAAAGGGAAGCTGCTGGGCCCAAGCAGAGCCGGAAGCAAAGGTTGAATTCTGTCGATCCATCGGCAGAGCATCGGGCGCGTCTCGCATGGGTCAATCAACTCATGCACTGCGAGCGCCTCACCCCTTGGAAACGGGGACTGGCGGGCAGCGAGTTGTTCTTCGAGCGCGCGGCGTTTTGCATCGGGATCCTCCGCCGAAGCGATTTCGCGATGAAAGGCGACAGCCACGCCGCCCTCTACCGGAAGCGGGCCACTTTCCGCAGATGGCCAGGCGAGCACATAGGCTTCCGGTCCATAATGGGCCGCCTGCGCAACGCCGAAGCTGCGCCTTACCATAACCGACGCCCATGGCACGGTGCTCATCGCAGCCGTAACGACTGCGCGTGCGCCGTGGCGGATTGTGGCCTCGCGCTCGGCTTTTGACCCAATCATGAAGCCGGGCTCGTCAACAAAAGCGACAATCGGCAGGTGAAACACCTGGCACAACTCGATGAATTTCTGCGCCTTGCGCGCCCCATCAGCAGTCATTGATCCGGCAAGGTGGCGCCCGTCATTGGCCCATATCCCAACAGGTTGCCCATTCAAGCGCGCCAAACCGGTGATCTGGCTGCGACCATAGCCCTTTCCAATTTCGAAAAGAGAGCCTTGGTCCAAGACCAGGTCCAGCACGCGGCGCATGTCGAACGCCCGGCGGCGCTCGCGCGGTACGATGTCCGCCAGGGCGTCGTCTGTCCGGTCGACCGGGTCATCACAAGCGCGCACCGGCGCAGCGTCCCATACATTGTCCGGCATAAAAGACAAGAATTGCCTGATCTGTGACAGCGCGTCCAGCTCGTCTTCAGAGCCATTGTCCACCGTGCCATTTCGCGTGTGGATCTGGGCACCTCCCAGTTCGTCCTTTGAGAGCTTTTCACCCATGGCACGCTCAACCACGGCAGGGCCTGCCACAAGCACTTGTGCGGTGGATTTTGACATCACTGAAAAGTGGGATGACACCAAACGTGCGGCGGGCAGACCGGCAACAGCGCCAAGCGCCGCTGATGCCACAGGCACGGTTCCAAGCGTTTGCGCAACGGAGCGAAACCGCGAAGGCGCGAAAACAGGTGACGGCAGGCTGGGTCCGCCCGAACCGCCGACACTGCCTCCGGCACCTTCATGGAGACGGACGAGGGGAATACGGTGCTGGAGGGCGAGGTCCTCGGTATAGACGGATTTCCGCAAGCCAGCTGGCGAAGGCGAGCCGCCCTTGAGCGTAAAATCCTCACCGCCGACAACCACACGGCGCCCTTCGATCTGAGCGAATCCCAGCACAAAATTAGCGGGGGTAAAGTCAAGCAGCTCGCCGTTCGCACCGCGTTCTGCCGCACCGGCGCCCTGCCCGATTTCATCGAAGCTGCCAGCGTCAACCAGAGCATCAATTCGTTCCCGGATCGTCAGGCGGCCTTTTTCATGCTGGCGCGCAATCCCCGCCTCGCCGCCTTGTCCTTTCGCCAATTCCCTGCGGCGCCTAATTTCCTCTATCTCAGGTTTCCAGCTCATGGCGCCTACAATTGCCGCCCCATCGTGCAGAGTCAAAAACCTATCAACGCGAAAGCCCAAGGCAACCGTTTGCCTATGGGCTACGCGGCCAGGGTCTTGAAGTGTTTGGCACTGATTTGCGGTCAAGGTTCACCGTCGCATTGGCACGGCAATTGTGGCGCGGCGTTACCGAATGACGACACCTCTAGTGAATCCAAAACCGCCTTAAATTAGATCAATTATTTGAGTTGACAATCTAATCTGCACAGAACACACGAAAATGGTCTTCTGTAATAATTATTTGCGTCGGCGTAATGCTTGAGGGGTTCATATGAAGAGACGTTTCTTGTCCGGCCTCGTCATTGTCAGTGCGGTTTTGGTCGGCTGTTCGCCGGACGAAACAATCGAGACAGCACCCGTCATTCGTCCAGCAAAACTTGTGGAAGTCGAGACCGGCGCGCAGGTTCAGACCGTGAGCTTACCTGCGATTGTGGGGGCGGCAGACAGTTCGATCCTGACCTTCCAAGTCAGCGGATTATTAGAAGAAATCACACTGGTGGAAGGCACTGAAGTGCAGCGCGGGCAGGTTTTGGCTCAACTTGACCCTCGAGATTTCCGCAACTCGGTCGCCAGTGCCCGGGCGACTTATGACAATGCACTGGCTGAGTTTGAACGCGCAGAACGGCTGATCACCGAGAACGCGATTTCCCGCAGCATCCTCGACGAGAGACGCAGCGATCGCGATGTGGCCCGTGCCTCCCTCGATAGCGCTCTCAAGCAGCTCGATGACACCACGATCCGGGCACCTTTCTCCGGCGTGGTTGCCGACATCCACGTGGAGTCCTTTGAGAATGTCGGCGCACAACAAGCCGTCTTAACGCTCCAGAGCGCTGGCGATGCGGAGGCCATCGTCCAGGTCCCGGCGAGCTTGGTTATCAATTCTGAACGCTTACAGCCGATTGATATTTTCCTGGAGTTGGACGCCGCGCCGGGCCTGCGTATGCCGGCGGCTTTCGTAGAGGCCGCATCTGCAGCAGATTCGACAACGCAGACCTTTGAAGCGCGGTTCGGATTCACGCCACCCGATGATCTTGTCATCCTGCCTGGCATGACAGGTTTGATTGAGGGACGCTTTGAAAGCACCTCGCAAGACGGGGAAGAGGCAGCCGAAGTCATTTCCGTTCCCCTAAGCGCCATTCTTTCGGAAGCGGGCGAGACCTATACATGGCTTGTCGACATGCAGACCATGACCGTTTCCAAACAACAGATCACGGTTGGTCCAGGGGTCGGCGAAGCCGTTCGTATTGTAGCTGGCCTTGAAGATGGTGATGTCATTGTCGGTGCCGGCGGCGCTTACCTCTATGAAGGCTCGGAAATCCGCGCGTTCGAAGAATAGGGCTATCGCGATGAACCTCGCCGTTTATTCTATTCAGCACAGGCTGATTATCTGGATCGTGGTCGTGCTGTCGCTCGCCGGCGGTACGATGGCCTACTTTAACATGCCACGTTTTGAGGATCCGGAATTCCTCATCCGTACGGCTCAAATTGTTACCGAATATCCCGGCGCCACGCCACAGGAAGTCGCCGATGAGGTCAGTGACGCAATCGAAACCGAATTGCAGAGTATGCAGGAAGTCGACGAGATCCGCTCCACATCCTCCGATGGTGTTTCCATCATCAATGTCGATATCAAAAACGCGTTCTCAGCCACAAAGCCGGACCTGGAGGCTGTCTTTACAAAGCTGCGCAATCGGGTTGGCGATGCGGAAGCCAATCTGCCGTCGGGTGCCGAAACCCCGGTTGTGAATGATGATTATGGAGACGTCTTTGGGCTCTATTATCTTGTCACCGGGCCGGGGTTTTCCATCAAGGAACTCGAAGATTATGCCGAAACGCTGCGAACCGACATTTTAAGCGTCGATGGTGTTGCGAAGGTGGAGCTTTCAGGCACCCAAACGGAGGCTATTTATGTCGAGATATCCCGGGACCGCGCCGCTGCGCTTGGCCTGTCCGTTTCCAGTATTTTTGATGACCTGGCGCAACAGAACTCCGTCCAGGCGGCCGGTGAAGTGGAAGCCAATGGTTTGCGCGTCGTCATTGCACCAACGGGCAATTTTGACTCCGTTGAAGCCATTGCGGACACGATTGTCAGCACAGTCGACAGTTCCGATCTGATCTATTTGCGCGATGTTGCAACCGTTCGGCGCGGATTCGTCGAACCAGCCTTCAGTTTTGTGCGCTATAATGGTCAACAGGCCATTGGCATGGGGATTTCCAATGTCACCGGCGCGAATGCAGGCAAGATTGGTGAAGCAGTCCGGGTGGTAATGAATGAAACCCTGGGCGAGCGCCCGGTGGGGATCGAGGTGAACGAATTTTACCATCAGGGTGATGCGGTGAACCTGGCGGTTGAAAGCTTCGCGCTGAATGTGCTGGCCGCGCTGGCAATCGTTCTGGTTACGCTGTTTGTGTTTATGGGCCTGCGCTCTGCGATCATTATTGGTGCCGTCCTGCTGGTGACCATCGCGGCAACGCTTGCTGTCATGAATTTGACGGGGATTCCCCTCCACAGGATATCATTGGGCGCCCTGATCATCGCGCTCGGCATGCTTGTCGACAATGCCATTGTTGTGACTGAGGGCATATTGGTCGGCGTGCAGAGGGGACGGCGCAAGATCGATATCGCCAGCGAAATGGTCGACAAGACCAAATGGGCCCTGCTCGGTGGTACCGTGATCGGTATTGTGGCCTTTGCGCCCATCGGGCTGGCCCCGGGCGATACTGGCGAATATGCCGGCGATCTGTTCTGGGTGGTGATGATCTCCTTGTTCTTCAGCTGGATCTTTGCACTCACCCTGGTGCCCATGTTTGCCGATCTGTTGTTCAAGGAAAACCTCGATGGCGGGACCGATGAAGTCGCCGACGGGCGCATGACGAAGGCATACAAAGCCTTTATGCGCGGCGTACTGGGGTTACGCTGGGTGGCTGTTGCGGCTTGCATCGGAGTGTTTGCAGCGGCCATTTACGGCTTCCAATTTGTCCAGTCCGGTTTCTTTCCGGCATCGACGACGCCGCAGCTCGCCGTTGATTACTGGTTGCCTGAAGGCACCGCGATTGAAAGCAATGAAGCCGACATCCGCGAGATTGAGCGCTTCATTCTCGGAATTGATGGCGTTGAACGTGTCCACTCGATCACGGGCCAGGGCGGGATGCGTTATATGCTCATTTATCAACCCGTTGATCCGAATGCGGCGTTTGGCCAGATCCTCATCCGGGTGGATGGCCTGGAGTCGATCGATCGCGTTCTCCCCGAAATTCAATCTCATTTGGACGAGGCATTCCCCGCGGCCCAGTCACGCGTTTGGCGGTTTCAATTGGGGCCGAGCCAGGGGTCGAAGATTGAAGCTGTTTTTCAAGGACCCGATCCGAAAGTACTGCGCCGACTGGCAACCGGTGCCCAGCAAATTCTCCTGACCGATCCAGAAACCAAAGGCGTAAAAACCGACTGGCGACAGGAAATTCCGGTGATTGTGCCACAATATGATGCCGAGCGCGGTCGCCGCGTGGGGGTTTCACGCGAAGACTTCACCAATGCGCTGAACACGAATTTTTCGGGCACAACCGTTGGTCTTTATCGGGAAGGCGATGATCTCATCCCGATCATATCGCGCGCACCGGAAAGTGAGCGCATCAATCTGGCTTCGGGCGCAGGGATACAGGTGCTGAGCAGCCGGACAGGCGAGGTCGTTCCGATTTCTGAAGTGGCGCAGGAGCCAAAACTCAATTGGCGTGATGGGCAACTCAGGCGTGAAGACCGGGTCTGGACTTTGAAAGTCCAGGCCGACCCGACCGCGAATGTCCTTGCCTCCACGGTGTTAGAGCGTGTGCGCCCCCAAATCGAAGCCATCGCATTGCCTGAGGGCTACACGCTTCGCTGGGACGGGGAAATCGGTGACAGCGAAGAGGCCAATGGCCAGCTGGCAGGCACACTGCCCTATGCGGTCCTGGTTATCGTTTTAGTCCTTATCTTCCTGTTTAACGGTCTTAGACAGACGGCGGCGATCTGGACGATCGTGCCGTTGGCAATTGTCGGTGTCGTGGTCGGTCTTCTTGTGACGGACACCACCATGGAATTCATGGCGATCCTCGGTGTGCTGTCGCTTGTGGGACTGTTGATCAAAAACGCGATTGTCCTGGTAGACCAGATGGACCTTGAGATTGCGGAAGGAAAACCACGCTATGACGCCGTGGTGGATTCAGCGGCCAGCCGTGTGCGCCCTGTGATGATGGGCGCGTTAACGACGGTCTTGGGCGTCCTTCCCCTGTTTTCCGATGTGTTCTTTGCCTCCATGGCAGTGGTGATTGCCTTCGGGCTCAGCTTTGCAACCCTGATCACCCTGATTGTGCTTCCAATCATTTATGCGATTTATTTCGGCATTTCTGGCAAGGAGCGCGCCGCGATTTTACAGGAGAACACGTGATATGTTGGACCTTCGCTTAGCTCTGCTTGCTGCTGCCTCGACCGTCTTGCTTTCAGGGTGTGCGTCTGTGAGCACAGGGGTGGAGGAGGCCGGCACGCTGGCAGAATCCTCACTCCCGGATATTGCTCCCGACTGGAGTATGGTGCAGGCGGAAATCGTCGGTGAGCCTGTCGGCTGGATCAGTGCCTTCAACGATCCTGTGCTGGAGCGATTGGTCGCCGAAGCCCAGGAAAATAATAAGGATCTTGCACTGGCTGCAGCCAATGTTGAACAGTCTCGCGCATCGGCTGGTTTAGCCAGCGCCGCGCTTTCGCCCCAGGTTTCTGCCACCGCTGGCACAAGTGGGTCAGGACTCGTCGATGGTGGCGGAAGCACGGATATGACACTCGGCGTGGAGGGCAGTTGGGAAGTCGACCTCTGGGGCCGCCTCCGATCCGCTGAGGAGGGCGCAGCCAGATCCCTGGAAGCTGCGGAAGCAGACTTTCTCTTCTCGCAATATTCAATCGCCGCCTCGGTGGCCAACGCCTATTTCCTGGCGATTGAGTCTGACCGCCAGCTGGTGCTGAACCAGTCTATCGTCGAGGCGCTGGCAGAAACTGATCGCATCGTCGCCGTTCGCTTCGAAAATGGGATCGGGAATGCCCAGGATGTCGCCCTCTCTCGATCGAACCTCGCCAGTTCACGGGATGATTTGATTGAAGTGGAGGGGGCCAAACGGGATTCACTGCGCGCCCTTGAGCTGCTCCTTGGACGGTATCCTGCCGCTGACCTTGATGTGCGCCCGGACTTACCCGCTGTTCCAGAGCGCCCGCCAATCGGGATCCCTTCAGATATACTCGAACGCCGGCCAGACTTGATCTCGGCGGAGCGCCAGATCGCGGCTGCGATTGCCGGTGTGGACGAAGCCAAGGCCGCGAAACTACCCTCGTTTAGCCTCACCGGAAGCCTTGGCGGTGCTTCGGATGACCTGTCAAATATTCTCAACCCGAGCAATCTGGCGTGGACGGCAGCATCCAGTCTCGTCGCACCTGTGATCGATGGCGGCGCGCGCGACCGGCAGGTCGATTTGGCCGAGGCGGAAGTGGAGGCGGCTGTTGCTGAATATGCACAGGCGGCCCTGACGGCCTTCTCAGATGTCGAAGGCGCACTGGACCAGGAAGTCGTCTTGCGTCGCCGGGAAGGTGAACTCAGCCTCTCCGCAGAGCAAGCCCGTGAAGCCTTGCGGCTTGCGAATCTGCGATACAATGAAGGCGAAACCGACCTCACGGACGTGCTTGATTTCCAAAACCGTGTCCTGAGCGCCGAGAGCGCTCTGATTACGGTTCAACGCAGCCAATTGTCGGAACGGCTCAATCTGACCCTGGCCCTTGGCGGCAGCTGGGAATAGGTTCGGGTGACATTGATTGGCCAGATCACGCTGGGGTTCTTCTGGACCTGCGTGACAATCAGCCTGTCGGTCATCTTCATGGTGGTCCTCATTGAGGCCGTCCAATATTCGGTGCCCCGGCTTCAACGCCTAAACGATATGGCGCGGTCTGCCCTCATCATGTGCGTCGGCTTGATCTGGATGATGGTGGGCACTGTATCTATCGTGTTCGTCTGGGCGCTTCTATTCCTTTGGATCGGTGCCTTCGACACAATGGAAGAGAGCTTCTATTTTGCGATCGTGTCCATCACGACGGTTGGCTTCGGGGACGTTATTTTGGAGACGCCCTGGCGTATCCTCTCCGGATTTGCCGCGGCAGTCGGCTTCATGATTTTCGGGCTGAATACGGCTGCGTTCTTCGAAATGCTGACCGAGCTTCGCCGGGATATCAAGAAGGTGAACAAGGCCACGTCCCGATAGGGTTTCAGGCGCAAAATTGCCTTGGTCAAACCCATCGCCCAAATGCAAGACCGAAAGCCCGCATCACGGCATGGGGACGCCGCGATAAGCCTCTACAATGTCATACCAATGGCGTGCATCAAGCGTGATGCTGGAAGCGTTCGCAAGGCTTTGCATTCTTTCAGGACGCTGGGTGCCGATGATGGGAATGGTGCGCGCTGGATGGCGCATGATAAAGGCCAGTGCGAGCTGCGCGCGGTCGGCGCTGTAGGGTCCCGCGAGGCGGTCGAGTGTATCCAGAACGCGCGCCAGACGGACATCGGCAGGCTGTGTCTCCTGAAACAATCGCCCACCCCCCAGAGGAGACCAACACAGACACGCGGCTCCGGTTTCAAGGCACCAATCGAGCACGCCGTCTTCAATCGGCGACTGCTGGAGGACTGACAATTCCGGCTGCATGGAGACGACGGGGACATCAAGATGGGCTTGTAAAGCCCGCGCCTGGGCCGGCGTGTAATTGGACACACCGATGAACCCGACTTTGCCAGCCGTGACCATGTCCTCAAGGGCGCGTGCCGTTTCAACGGGGGCCGCCAACAGGTCTGGCCTATGGACCTGATAGAGGTCAATATGGTCCACACCCATCCGGCTTAACGAAGCGTCCACGGCGCTCGTCAAATAGTCCCTGGAACCATTGTATGGCCTTGGAAGATCAACGCCGCCCTTGGTTGCCAACACAATTTGCGAACGCAGGGAGGGCGCGGCTGAGAAGACTTGCCCGAGCCGCGTCTCAGCCCCGCCAAACCCGGCAGACTCCCCGTAGCCGTAGATGTCGGCCGTATCGATCAGTGTCATGCCCAAGTCGATGGCTGTTCGAATCTTGCGGTCCGCGCGCGCCACATCATCTCCGGCAAATCGCCAGCAGCCATAAGCTATCGCGCCAACTTTTCGTCCCGACGCACCGAGTTCAACCTGTTTCATTGAGCCTATCCGCCACAGGAGCCGCGCACGATGAGATCGGTTGGAATACGCTCAGACAATGTGACCCCGTCCTGTTGATTCAACAGTTTCGACACCAGAATGCGGGAGGCGACATTTGTATCCTGGGATATCGTCGTCAAGGACGGCCTGTAGACCCGCGAGAACGCGATGTTGTCATAACCGACGACGGACACATCCTCTGGCACCTTGCGTCCCGATTTAAACAGGGCCCGGATCGCGCCGAAAGCAAGCAGGTCACTGGCCGCCACCACGCTGTCGAACTTCGCACCCGATTGAATAAACGAGTCTATCGTCGCTTCTGCCGACTCCACATCAAAGTGTGAGGGCAACATCAACCTGTCATCGATGGCTAAACCCGCCCGGTCATGGGCGTCGAGATACCCCTGGTGACGCTGGAAGGCTTCGGGCGCCTGGATATCACCCAGGAAGACAATCCGTTCGCGGCCCAATCGCATGAGATGCGATGTGGCCCTGCGGCCACCGGCGGTGTTGTCGCTGCCCACGGAACAATATTCTTGCTCCGCGAAATTTGCACCCCAGACCACGAAGTTGCTCTCTTCACGGCCCAATCGGTTAAACTCCGCCCTGAGGAAACTCTGCCCAATGAAGATCACACCCCGCGCACGGCTTGTTCGCAAGGCCGATGAAAGATCATCATAATTCTTGGCAGCGATATGGCTGATGAGCACATCGCAGTTCCGGTCGCGGGCCGCTGAGGAAATGCCAGCGAGTAGCTGAAACAGGAACGGGTCATTGCCGATATCGTCGCGCGATTGCGGCTGTGGGATAACAATCGCAATCGTGGCTTCTGCACCGATAGGCCCGGCAGGCATATAGCGCCGGAACGGATAGTCCATTTTCCTGGCCAACTGCCAGATATGTTCCTTGGTCCGGCGGTTCACTGACGGGCTATCGTTCAAGGCCCGCGAAACGGTCGAGATCGACACACCGGCCAGGTCTGCCAAATCCTCGAGGCGGATCGCTTTCCTGAGGGATTTCGTTGTATCGTCCAAAGACGGGTCTCCTTCCCAGGGCTAGCCTTATCCCGGTTTACGCGCCCATAGACCTGACCAGGCTGGCAGGGTTTCCGACCGGATCAAGACCGTGTCCGCGCCGCCCGTTTCCCGAGCAAACGTCTCAAGCGCACAGCCAAACTCCACTCTGCGCGCCTTGTCGGTCAAATTGTATGCACAAACAATGCAATGATCTTGATCTTCGCGTTCGAAGACCAGCAAGCCCTCGCTTGACTGGAGGACCTTTAGCCGTCCGGTCCGGAATACCGGATACTGGCGTCTCAAGCCGATCAGGGTGCGGGTTACATTCAGGCAGGAGGTCGGATCTGCTTCTTGCTCTGCGACCGCATAGGACGCGTGCTCAGGGTCGACCGGAAGCCAAGGCTCTCGCGCCGAGAAACCATGGAAGGGCTCTGCGCTATCCCAACTGATTGGCGTGCGGGCACCATCGCGTCCAAGTGTGCGCGGCCAGTTTGCAATCGCTTCGGGGTCCAGGAGGCGCTCAAAGGGCACGTCAGATTGGGGAAGGCCCAATTCCTCGCCCTGGTAGATAAATGGATTACCCCTGAGCGACAGGAGCAACATATTCAGCACTTTCGCGGCCTGAGCGCCATTCGCCTGCGCGGCCCAACGCGAAATTGCCCTCGGCGTGTCATGGTTCGAGAACGCCCAACTTGGCCAGCCTTCATCCTGCTTGCCTGGCCACTGGGCCAGCGAGTCATGGATCCGTTCAGGGCCAATGTCCTCTGCATAAAGGAAGTCAAAGCTATAGGCCGAATTGAGCAAGGCATTGCCATGGGTGAAAGCCTTCATCTCGCCGATCGGATTTGGGCCACCCACTTCGGCGACCGTGTACGTCACACCATACTGATCCAGAAGAGACCGGATCCGTCCCAGAAACTGGGTGATTTCCGGCTGTGACTGGTTGTGGACATGCAGCTGCATATCAAAGGGACGCGTGACCTCTGACATGGGGATGTTCGAGGGAGGATTGTCCGTGAGATCGCCATTGTGCATGCTGAAATTGATCGCATCGAGCCGGAATCCATCGACGCCGCGATCCAGCCAGAACTTCGCCGCACTGAGCAGTGCATCCTGGACCTCCGGATTATGAACGTTCAACTGGGGCTGCTCGCGCAAGAAATTGTGCATGAAATACTGTTGACGCCGTGCATCCCAAGACCAAGCCGGTCCGCCGAAAACCGATTGCCAGTTCGATGGGGGACTTCCGGCAGATTTCGCATTGGCCCAGACATACCAATCGGCCTTTGGATTGTCCCGGCTGGACCGGCTCTCAATGAACCAGGGATGCATGTCAGAAGTATGGGAATAGACTTGATCGATCACCACTTTTACACCCAGATCATGGGCTCGCTCGATCAACCGGTCAAAGTCATCTAATGTGCCGAATGCAGGGTCGACATCGCAATAATCAGCGACGTCATAGCCATAGTCTTTCATTGGCGATGTGAAGAACGGACTGATCCATATGGCGTCCACACCGAGGGAGGCCACATAGTCCAGTTTTCGGATAATCCCCTCCAGGTCACCGACGCCGCTGCCCGTGGTATCCAGGAAGCTGCGCGGATAGATCTGGTAGATTACTGCGCCCTTCCACCAAGGGTCGGTCGCCGGAGAATCAGAAGCCTCACCGACTTTAGATGCCTCTTTCAAAAGACGCTCAGAGAAAATCGTACTCACGACGGCGACCCCCTTAAATCTGCAGAGCAGATAACATACCCCAATGCCTCAACCGTTACCCGATAGGAACCTGGCGCGGGCGAAGCCGACTGGCATGGCCCCACCACGGCTGACCATGCATCGGCCCGACCATCGACTGCAATATTCACCGAACGTGTCTCGGTCTCTGCATTGAAGGCAATGACATATTCCCGCCCCACCTCGTCATCGAAGCGGGAAACCACGAAAACGCCTTCATCCTTGTCGGAATAGCGCACGGTCTGGAGCCCTCGGCGCAGGCCTGCATGGGCCCGGCGTACAGCGGCCATCTCCGCAATCGCCTTGTAGAGCGGATGGTCGGTGTCGAAATTGCGCTCCGCTGTCGTGGCTTCAGTGCCGATCAGGTCATTGTCATTATAGTCATCGACCTGGCTTGGGAACATGTTCTCGCGGGCCGGGCGATCGCCGCCATCAGACACGAAGCCTTGCTCATCGCCATAATAGAGGGTGGGCACGCCCCTTAGGAACATCATCTTGGCATGGGCCAGTTTGAGCCGTGCCAACGCATCCTCGTCGGAACGCTCGGGGTCTGACCCACGCAGGAATTGGGCAAAGCGGCCCATGTCATGATTGCCCAGGAAAGTCGGGAGCTGTAGTGCTGTCGCCTCCCCCCCTTTGTACACCTTGTCGACCTCAAACAGACGTTCGAGGTCTCGGGCGGGTTTGTTTTCAGCCACCACACCGCGCACTGCGCCCTGAAAGGCGAAATCCAATACGGTGGGGATACCATCATACGTCGTGAACTTGGCGAGTTGGCCCGGATCGAACTCATAGACTTCGCCGAAGATATGGAAGTGGTTGATCCCTTCGGATTCGGCATGTGCCACGATCGCTGGAATGAACTCTTGCCAAAATTCGGGATTCACATGCTTCGCGGTGTCAATGCGAAAGCCATCAACTTTAAAATCCGTGATCCACTGCTTGTAAATCTCGATCATCCCGTCGACCACAAAGGGACTTTCGGTCATCAAGTCGTCAAGACCGGCAAAGTCGCCCAAGCGCGAACTTTCACCCTCGAAACTTGTATGGCCTCGATTGTGGTAGTGGATCGGATCGTTCAACCAGGCTGGATTTTTGATGTCCCTGTCAGTCTCGGGCACGACCACTGTATAGGCATAGTCTGTGTCGGTAAGGTGGGCGAAGTTCTCGGCGTTCATAAAACGCGTGTCGAGGCCAAGAAACCCCTCATTGATTGGCTCACCATCGGCGCCGCCGCGCCTCGTCCAGGGATATTCGCCAAGGCTGCGATAGGGGCATTCGGCTCCAGGCACGCCCTCCGTTGAAGCTTTGGCGATCTCGCAATCGGTGTACTGGATCACATCAGCCGTATGGTTGGTGATGATGTCCATATACACTTTCATGCCACGGGCATGGGCCGCATCAACAAAAGCTTTGAAATCATCGCGCGTGCCAAGATGGGGATCGACGTTCAAAAAGTCCGTAATCCAATAGCCGTGATACCCTGAAGACTCCGCCCCGGGCGGCCCTTGCACCGGCTTATTCTCAAAGATTGGCGTCAACCAAACAGCCGTCGCGCCGAGCCCCTGGATATAGTCGAGCTGATCGGTGAGCCCCTGCAAATCTCCACCATGGTAAAAGCCATTGTCCGTCGGGTCGAAACCATGGGTGAGACGGTCTCCCGAAAGGCCTCCCAAATCGTTGGAGGTATCACCATTTTCGAACCGGTCCGGCATGACAAAGTAGATGATCTCATCTTGCGGAAGTCTGTCAGAGAGACGTGGCGGTTCCGCTTGAGTGATCGCAATGTCGGCCGTCACCGCCTCCTGGGCGGTCGCGCAACCTGCCACAGTCAGGCCCCCCATGAGAGCCCCTGCCGCGAAAGACCTGCGCAAAATACGCCCGAATTCCACCTTTAGTCCTGGATGTCTCACAGTGGCCTCCCAGTCACCTTGGATCATTATTCGCAACTTTTTGCAAAAAATACTCTATGACGTCTCGCTTGCGAAAAGCAAGGGATCTTCAGAAAACATCGATTTTTATTGGCATTTTTGTTTTGTGAAAGACAATTCTCGGTCCCTTTGGGCTTCTATCTCAGGATTTTACTTGCAAAAAATTGCATCGATTGGCTATCTTCCGGAATAAGCAAATTGGCGTTGGGAGGCGTCCACCATGGTGCTGCGATACTTTGGACTATCGATTTTCGTGCTTATGGCGGCCTCGGCCTGCGCGTCCCCCATGGTCGACCACGCCACCGCATCGTCTTCTCCAGGCGCAACGCCTGCAGCGCCCCTCGCCGTGCAAGACGCTGAAGTCCGCTCCCCAAGTGGGGATCTTGTCGTTTCAGTCGTCTCGAATGGGGGACAACCGCAATACTCAGTCACATACAAAGGCGACGCTTTGGTGGGCGCCTCCAGCCTCGGTCTCCGCTTTGCCACCGGGGCCAGTCTCGATGCGCGATTGCAGATTGTGTCGGTGGAGCAGTCAAGCACCGATGAAACGTGGGAACTGCCCTGGGGCGAACGTCGGCTGGTCCGCGACCGGCACAATCAGTTGACCGTAAAATTCCAAGCCAACGACAACCCCATAGGATACACTCTGCGGGTGCGCGTCTTCGATGAGGGTCTCGGCTTTCGCTATGAGGTGCCGGATACGGGCGAGCGGATTGTCGTCGACGAGATCACAGAGTTCACTGTGGATGGCGATGCAACGGCCTGGTGGACCCCCGCCGGAGCGTTCAACCGCCTGGAATAC
>JBCCTK010000060.1:0-19378 GCA_039198685.1 Pseudomonadota bacterium
CCAGGCCACCCTGGCTCCAAGCAGCTTCGCCATGCCTGCTTCAAGGTCACATCGCTTGCCGGAATCTTTCTGGCGCGCGGAGAAATAGGTGAGCTGGCGCACGCCAATCAGTTCTGCCGCCATCATGACCAGCTTATTGGCCACGCGGGGGAAATTGAAGATCGGTTGGCCGAATTGAACCCGGTCGAGGGCATATTGCAGGCCCAGTTCGAAAGCGTTCTGAGCGACACCCACGGCGCGGGCTGCGGTCTGGATTCGTGCGCTCTCAAAGGTTGCCATCAAATGGCGGAACCCTTGTCCTTCAACGCCGCCGAGTAAATTGTCTGCATCGACCCGAAATTCGTCAAAGGCGATTTCGTACTCTTTCATGCCGCGATAGCCTAGCACTTCGATTTCGCCGCCGGTCATCCCCTCGGCTGGGAAAGGCGTCTGGTCGTCTCCGCGTGGCTTTTCTGCCATTAGCATGGAGAGACCCGAGAAATTCTTCGTTTCCGGGTCCGTGCGCGCGAGTAATGTCATCAGGTCAGCGCGAACGGGGTGGGTGATCCACGTTTTGTTCCCTGTGATGGTGTATGTGCTGCCATCCTCGGATTTCACCGCGCGCGTGCGCAGAGAGCCGAGGTCAGATCCCGTATTGGGCTCGGTGAAGACGGCTGTCGGCAGGATTTCGGCCGAAGAAATACCCGGAAGCCATTTCTGCTTCTGGGCTTCTGTGCCGCCAATCAGGATCAACTCTGCTGCGATTTCGGAACGTGTGCCCAGGGAGCCGACCCCGATATAGCCTCGCGACAGCTCTTCGGACACGACGCACATGGCGATCTTGTCCATGCCAAATCCGCCATACTCTTCCGGGATCGTCAGGCCAAAGACCCCGAGCTCGCCCATTTCCTCCACGATCTCCATCGGAATGTAGTCATTCTTCAGGTGCCATTCATGGGCGTCGGGGATCACCTTATCATTGGCAAACTTGCGGAACTGCTCGCGGACCATGTCCATCGTCTCGTCCAAGCCGGTGTCTTCAACAGTGGCGCGCGACAGGCTGTCGGGCAGGAAGGCAGCCGCTGCTGCCATTGTCTCCGGTGTCTTGCCCTGGGTGATCAACTCTTTCACTTCGGGCGCGCTGAACAGCGTTTCGGCCTCGTCCAGCACGTCAAGCTCATGCGGGCGGATCACTTCGCCCTGGTTCATGGGAACGCCGCCGACGAGTTGAGCCAGGTATTCGCTGAACAGGATCTGGCTCAGCAGGCCCTCAATCTCGCCAAACTGATCGTCGGCTTGGAGACGCCGTGCCCAGTTGGCCGTTTCCCGCAAGGTCTCGCCATAGGTCACGATCCAGGCCAAACCATGGGCGAGGTGCTGGTGCTGTGCGAATGCTTTCCGGTCCGGACGTCCGTCTTTCACAAGGCGGTCTGCCGCCTTGGACTGAGCCGCAGCCAGAAAAACATCCACATGTCCGACCGCTGCATCCAATTTCGCCGTTAACGCCTCCAGCACCAACGCTTGCTCGCGCGGCGGTTCGACCATTCCGTCCATGCTCATCTCCCGAAGTCTTGATCACAGAATTATAGAGTATCATGCCAGCATTGCCATATTGCATTGCTGCGCTGCAACGACGCGCTCATTCAAGCGAGTTTCCACGCTTGAGAAGGTTAACAGAAACCGGTGCCCTGTTAACCCTCTGATTATTGCCAAAAAGTAAAATAAAATAGAAAAAATAATGGAAAATCAGTGCAAGAAGCACCTCCCAGACAAGTAGATGTAGATCGTAGGACTTGAACGCCGATGAACCCTTATGCTCGTTTTCGACTCGTTTCGAACTCAATTTCCGCAGCCCTGATTTTAGGCGGACTCGCCGCCTTTGGGAGCCCCCTTGTAGAAGCCGTTTCGGCTGTTGCGGGAAACCATCCTGCCGACCTTGCCGTTGCCGGCGCCGCTGGTGTCGGCGTCCTGGTGGTGTTCTGGGTCTCGATGACCGAGGCGATTTTTCCGGCGCTGTTTCGCTTTGACGGGGTTCGGAAAATGATCCTTGGTAAATACCATATGGAAGGCACGTGGCTGCAGTCCGAGCGCGGCAGCCAAACCAGCCGTATGTCGGTTATCGACATCCAACCAAAGGGCTCTCGTTTCGCTTTCACCGGCTATTCGCTGAATGAAAATCTCGAGATTGAAAGCAATTCGCGTATTGAATTTTCCCGGTTCGACTGGCCCTTCATGATCTACAAGCACCGCAACTCCCTGTCTGATGGCTCGGATGGATTGTCTGAAGGCGTGGGTGAGTTACAGTTTGAGATGAACCGCTCTTCCGCCCGGCGCTATAATGGCTATCTGCAATATGTCCGAGGCCAGGAACGGCTGAAGATCGAAGGGGTAAAACTGACCGATAATCGTGAGGTGCGCCGCCTGCGGTCTTTGGAGGGCCGCCGTGAAATCTGCTCAAAATACTGGGAGCTTTTCTTTAATCGTCCAATGCAATCTCAGGCGCCCGTTGCCGTGGCTGCACCGAGCCTCGCGGTCCCCATCGCTGAGACGTCTGAAGCACCGGTCTTGGTGGAACGACGCAGCGCCGCCAGCGCGGCCGTCGCCAGCGAAGACGGTGTCATACCGCGCCGCCGGGCATCGGACTGGGTCAAGGAACCTGAGGCCACGCGCGTGAAGGAGGATTTGAATGGATCGGGTTTCAACATCGATCAGATCGTTGAGCAGGCGCGCAAGGACGCCAAAGCGGCCGCGCGGAACGTGAAGAAGGCGATTTAGACAGATCAGCACCAAGGCGGAGCGTGAACGAGCGCCTCCCCTCGCAGACAACTGCTTCGCCGAACGGAGGGCGGTTTCCCAGAAGGTGAACCGCCCTTTTGCACTTGTTTAGCGATCACCGAGCGGTTGGCCACGTTTTAAGGCCCGCCGAACCAACCGCATCGGGCTCACGGCCTCCTGGCCCGCTTGCGTTGCAGGACGCGGGATATCGAGCAACTGAGAGATCAGAAGGCTCGCCATCCAGGGCGCGAAGGTGAATCCGCGACTACCGAGACCCGCCATAAGATAGAGTCCCGGGACCGCCGGGGCATCAACATCCACCTCACGGCCGGATTTCAGGGGTACAAGCACCGATTTGGCAACGTCAACATCCGGAAGGCGCCCGACGCAGGGCAATCGATCGTTCGTCGTTGCCCGTATACCGGACCGGCTGGTTGGCGCCGCATCGCAAATTTGGCCAAGCCACCACGGTGACAAGCTCGCCAGCGCCTTTGCATTTGAAGCGCGGGCCGCATCGCTCGTGCCGGCAATTTCGTCCTTTGCCGCTTCAAATGTTGCGCCCCAGAGCCGGTCTGGACCTGACGCCAAGGCGTAATGCCCGCTTGCGATGGCGGAGGCCGGCGTGTGGGGCGCGCTGTCGACATGCTCGACTTGGCCGAGCTTGCCGACCAGTCCCAGCCAGGAAGCAAATTTTGCCACGCCCCATCCGCACGCAAGGACGATAGCGTCATACGCCTCGCCATTTACGGTGCACATCGCAAGATCGACAGAGACCCGTGCCTCAATGACCGAATTCACCTCGCGCAGCAGCCCCCTGATCAGCTTTTGCGGTCTGAGGATCAAAGCACCTTTGTGAAGCATACCTCCAGTCGCGAGGGCTTCGAGATCATCCAATGGCAGGGGTGGGTCGGCTAAGACCTTGGCAAACCGGGCAATATCGTCTTCGCCCCTCGGGTCCTGGCGCACTTCGACATGTTCGACGCCGTCTTGCCCGAGATAAAAGCAGCGCGCGTGCAGATAGGCGTCGATCAAGAGCCGGGCCTGGACCGTATCAGCGGCATCCAGACGGGGCATCACCAGGGCGAGTGGGTTTCCACTGGCGCCAGAAGCGGGGCGCCGTTCGTCGAAGAGAACAGGGTCCAGGCCATGGGCTTTGGCCTCCATCGCCAGGCACGCGCCGGCAATTCCGCCGCCGATGATGGCCAGTCGTTTGGGGGCTTGGGTGGCGGGTCGCAGGCCCAGCCGATCAGCTTTCGGCGCCCGAGTGCCGCGAAAGACGGCCTCAAGCCTATCTCTTTTGCGCCCAAAACCGGGTTGTTTCGAGACTTCGAAGCCAGCCTCGCCAAGGCCATCGCGAACGGCCCGCGCCACTGTGAAGGTCGCCGCGCGAGCACCCGGCGCCGAGCGCTCTGCCATCAACGCAAACACTTGGGCCGCCCACATTGCAGCGTTCCGCGATGGGGAAAATCCGTCTAGAAACCAGGCATCGGCCTCAAAGGTGGCACCCGGCAACGCGTTCGCAATGTCATCGATATGGAGTGTGAGGGTGAGCTGATCATCAGGCCAGCAAAGCCGGCGCACGCCACGGGCCCCATGCGGCCATTGGTGTAGGAGCGCATCGGCAAGGGTGGCGAGCTCAGGCCAGACCGACAGGGCCCGGGCTGCATCCCGGCGGTGCATTGGAAACGCCTCGAAGCTCACATAATGGAGCCACGCATCGGGCGCTTTTCGCGCCTGGTTCCACAGATCCCAAAGCGCCAGGAAGTTCAGCCCCGTGCCAAAGCCCGTCTCTGCAACGGTGAAGCTGTCCCGGCCCGCCCAGCGCTCCGGCAATCCGCATCCGGCCAGGAAAACGGCTCGTGTTTCTTCCAGGCCGTTTGCCGTTGAAAAGTAAACATCGCCGAAGCCCCGCGCGACAGGGGTTCCATCGGGTTTCCAGTCAAGGTCAGGGGCGGGGGGAAGACGCGGCATGGCACGCGACGTAGCGTCACCCGGCCGCTTTGCCAAAGGCGAATGCGAGATAGGTGGGTTTCATGAGTGATCTTTTTCCCGGCCTTGACGCCGTTGATTTCATCCCGACGCGCGAGGCTGGCCTCAAGCGTCTCAAGGCGTTCCAATCCAAAATGGGCCGACACTATGCCGCCGAACGCAACGCTGACTATGGGCCGTCCCAGCGCACGAATGTGTCTGCCCTATCGCCCTGGGTGCGTACCCGAACACTGCTTGAGGAGGAATTGGTTCGCGCCGCGATTGAGAGATACGCACTCTCAACGGTCGAGAAATACGTTCAGGAGGTGTGCTGGCGCACATATTTCAAAGGGTGGTTAGAGCACCGGCCCGGGGTTTGGACGGCCTACCGAGACGCGTTGGACCGTCAGATGAAGCTCAAAGAGCGCAATACCGGACTGCGAACAGCCTATACCGAAGCCATTGAAGGCGGCACGGGGATCGACTGTTTCGATGCCTGGGCGCGGGAACTGGTGCAGACCGGATACCTGCATAACCATGCGCGAATGTGGTTCGCTTCAATCTGGATGTTCACCCTGCGCTTGCCGATGGAGTTGGGCGCAGACTTTTTCCTCACGCATTTGATGGACGGCGATGCGGCCTCGAATACGTGTAGCTGGCGTTGGGTCGGTGGCCTGCACACCCCGGGCAAGACCTATCTGGCGCGGCCATCCAATATTCAAAAATATACCGATGGCCGGTTTGATGCCCAGGGCTTGGCCTGCGAGGCCCCACCGATCGAAGGCTTTGACAATCCACCGATTGGGTATCTGCTCGGCGGCGATCCCTGGCCGACTGGAAATATTGCGATGCTTCTCACCGAAGAAGACATGAATGCAGAGACACTGTGCCCACCAGGCGCAACAGTGAAAGCCGTCGCCGGAGTGACGTTTGCCAATGACCGGTCACCGAATGGAGCCGGGTCAAAAGCCAAGGCCTTCGTCGAAGGTGCCATGGACGATGCCTTGGTGCGCGCCAGCCGCGCCTATGGCGTGAGCGCAAGTCTCCTGCCAAGCGACGATGCGTTCGTTTCTGTGGCTGTGGACTGGGCCTGCAAGAGCGGCTTGGACACGGTTGTTACCGGTTTTGCACCCACAGGATGGGTGCGTCCGCGCCTTGATGCCCTGCGCGCCGGGCTAAACCATCATAATATAAGCTTGGTTCAGCTTCAACGCGATTGGGATCAAGCGTATTGGCCTTATTCCAAAAAAGGGTTCTTTGGCCTGAAGAAGAAAATCCCATCTGTGCTGTCGGAGCTTGGATTGGCTGTTTAAGGAGACCTGCCATGGCAGATGCAAAGATCACCCGAGAAGACCACGAAACGAATGGCCGCTGGGTTGCAACCGTTGATGGCGTCGAAGGCGAGGCCGAAATGACCTACAGCAAGGCTGGGACTTCGCGGATCATCATCGACCATACCGATGTCGCGGAATCGATGGCGGGTATGGGCATGGGTAAGAAATTGGTGGAGGCGGCTGTTCTGGCGGCGCGGGCGGAAGGTTTCAAGATCATCCCGCTCTGCCCGTTTGCTAAGGCGACGCTTGAGAAAATGCCGGAATGGCAGGACGTGGTCCAGTGACGGATCTCATCCTCTCCGATGACGGCTCGCGCCTGACAGCCGATCTGGATGGCGAGACCCTGTTCATCCGCTATGGCTGGAGCCGGGACGGCGTGATGCGGGTCGACCATGTGGAAGTCCCCCAGGCGCTTGGAGGGCGGGGTCTCGGCACCGAGCTTATCGGAGCGCTGGTAGCAAAAGCCCGCGCAGAAGGTTTCAAACTGATCCCGGTGTGTGGATTTGCCCGACATCAGATCCAAAAGCACTCAGAGTGGCAGGATGTTCTGGCGTGAATGACCTCCCCTTCTGGAAAACCAAATCTCTCATCGAGATGACGACGGAGGAATGGGAATCCCTGTGCGATGGCTGCGCGAAATGCTGCCTGCTGAAGCTGGAAGACGAGGACACTGGCGAGATTGCCTACACACGTCTCCATTGCCGTCTCCTGGACGCGGGCACATGCCAGTGCGGCGACTACGCCAACCGTAAGGCCAAGGTGCCAGACTGTGTCCAACTGACGCCGAAGACGGTCGAAGACATCAAATGGATGCCGCGAACCTGTTCCTATCGCTTGATCTCCGAAGGCCAGGACCTGGCCGACTGGCACCATCTGGTGTGCGGCGACCGGGGCCGTATCCACCGCGAAGGCCATTCCATCATGGGCCGGACCAGGTCTGAAGACACGGTGTTGGAGGAAGACCAACTCGATTGGATCGTCGATTGGAAGGGCAACGCACCTTGAACGCTGGCTAGGCCAAGACGGTAAATCCAGAAAATTCAATTCCCTAACGTACCAGGCGCATCCGTTAACCAGTTAATAGGATATGGCCCGCAATAGTCGGCCACAACTAGGCTGGCGCTGGGGCGGTGGCAGCCATGGCACACACATAAGGGTTACTGCCTCATGCGTATGAAGATGTTCGCCGCGAAGACCTTGAAAGATGCCAAGGCGATGATCTTTGCCGAGATGGGTAAGGATGCGGTGATCCTGTCCGAGCGCGAAGTGGATGGCGGCGTTGAGGTGCGGGCTGCGACCGACAAAATGGGCGGTGGCATGGTTCCGGCCGAACCGCTTTTCGTGACGCGCTTCGAAGACCCTGGACGGCCCCGGATGGTCGACACGTCGCTTCGATCCCGGGTACGCGATGCGCTCGCCTGGCACGGTGCTCCCAGCGGCTTCTCCCGGCGCGTGTCCGAAGAAGCGGTGCTTGATCCAACCCTGGCAGATCCCCTTGCCGCACTGGAGGAGGGGCTTTCCGGCGTCATTACGTGCAACCCGATCCCCGTGCGCCCTGATCGAGACATCATCCTGGTTGGAGCACCCGGAGCTGGACGTACGGCTGTGGCCGCGAAACTCACTCGGCGCGCGGCGGTCTCCAAGGCTGAACTCCTGCCCGTCGCAGCCGACCTTGATGGCACGGCCGGCGGCGCGCAGCTGGCCGCTTATCTGGAACATGAGACGGGGCAAATCAGAACATCGCGCACACCGGAAGATCTATTCTCGCTTCTGAGGCAAACAAAAGCCAGTGGCCAGCGCTGTGTTATCGATCTGCCAGCCATCGTGCCCTTTGACAGCGAGGATCTGGCACAGCTTGGTGACTTACTGGCAGCGATTGATGCCGAGCCAGTGCTTGTGATGTCCGCTGAAGGGCACCCCGACGACCTGTCGGAAGCTGCCCGCGCTTTTGCCAAGGTTGGCATCAAGCGCGCTATTCTTACGAAACTGGACGCGGTGCGCCGCAGAGGAGGTGCTGTTTCCGCCCTCAGCACCGCGAAAATCGCCTTTTCCCATCTCGCCGCCACGCCGTTCATCGGCGGAGGGCTTGTACCGGCCGCGCCATCGCGCCTGGCCGCATTACTCCTGGAGGATGCTCCGGGACAGGTTGCCTTGAGAGGAGCCGCTTAAATGTCCTTCATGCTTCGAAAATCCATGGACCGACGTGCAGCCCCAGCGCGGCGCGTTGCCCCCGCCTCCATCCTCGCCATTGCTTCGGGCAAGGGAGGGGTCGGAAAGACCTTCATGTCCGTGACCATGGCCAGTGCATTTGCCCAGGCCGGCAAGCGTACACTACTTGTCGATGGTGACCTTGGGCTGGCCAATGTTGATGTTCAGCTTGGGATTGCGCCTGAGACGGACCTGGCTGCGGTTATCGCTGGTTGGGTCGAGCTTGATGATGCCGTGACCCATGTGGATGGCGGCGCAGGCGCGGGTGGGTTCGACGTACTGCCGGGTCGGTCTGGCTCCGGCGCCCTTGCTGAGCTTCCGCCGGAAGAAGTGGCCCGCCTCGCTGCGGGTCTTTCTGCCTTGGCCCTGCAATACGATCAGGTCATCGTGGACCTTGGTGCCGGGATCGAGGCCAATTGCATGCGATTGGCGCGGGCCTGCGACAAATGCCTTATGGTGATCACCGATGAGCCGACGTCGATGACGGATGCCTATGCCTTCATCAAGGTTCTGCGCGGATATGCGCCGAATGTGGAAGCGGTCGTGGCGATCAATCAGGCTGAGACGCGCGCTTCGGGGCAACGCACCTATGAGGCGATTGCCAGGGCGTGCCAGACATTTCTGGGTTTCAGGCCGTCGCTTGCGGGCACAGTTATGAACGATACGAAGGTGCGCGAAGCCATTCGCAGCCAGAGGACATTAATTTCCAGCGACCCCCAGTCCCAGGCGGTGCAAGATGCAATCGCCATTGCCCATGCGCTTATGCCGGATGCGCCGTCAGCTGCGGTCGGTTACTAGCTTGAAACAAAGATTAAGCGGGTTGTCTGATTTTCCGTATACCTTTACGTCTTGGTAGGGATTGACGGATTATGGTTAACAAGACAGCAAAAGCGGCTACGGTGGCCGTGGAGATGATTCGGAGACAAGAACAATGCGGGTTCTTTTGATCGAAGATGATAATGCGGTGGCCCGCAGTATCGAACTGATGTTAAAAGCAGCAGGTTTCAATATTTACACGACAGATCTGGGTGAAGAGGGCGTCGATCTCGGTAAAATCTATGAATACGACATCATCATTCTTGATCTCTCTTTGCCAGACATATCCGGTTATGAAGTGCTCAAGCAACTTCGTATGGCGCGCATCAACACGCCTGTGATGATCCTGTCGGGTAACCCGGACATCGAAGCCAAGGTCAAGACCCTGGGATATGGCGCTGACGACTATCTCACCAAGCCGTTCAACAAGGATGAACTGGTTGCCCGTATCACCGCAATTGTGCGCCGCTCCAAAGGCCATGCCGAGAGCATCATTCGCACGGGCGAGATCATCGTGAATCTGGATGCCAAGACCGTTGAGGTCGACGGCGACCGCGTGCACCTGACGGGCAAAGAGTACCAGATGTTCGAGTTGCTGAGTCTGCGAAAGGGCACGACGCTTACCAAGGAAATGTTCCTGAACCATCTCTATGGCGGTATGGATGAGCCGGAACTGAAAATCATTGATGTGTTCATCTGCAAGCTGCGCAAGAAGCTTCAGAAAGCGGCCGGTGACCATCACATTGAAACCGTTTGGGGCCGGGGGTATGTTCTGCGCGACCCCAAGCCAGCAAAGGGCGTTATCGCCGAAGCGGAAGCCGCTTAAGCGACTTTCTGCTCCAAATTGAGATTTTGAGCGGCCGGGTTTCCGGCCGTTTTCTATTTCTGGGCTCAAGTGTGTTCAATCCCATGGTCTCTCTTCACCGGACTGAAACCGGCTTCGGTCTAGCCATGGAGGCCATGCAGCTGCACGCCAGGATCTGAATTGACCTTCGATTTGACCGTTTCCGGCGCCCTGGCGCCAAAGGACATCAAACGTCTCATGAGCCTGACGCGTTCGTCTGTCGTGGGCCCAACGGCCACATATTATGCCGGTGTAACGGCACCGATTATCTCCGCTGCGATGGCGATCTTTTCAAAGACCGCGTTCCAGAATGTAGGCATGTCAGCCTATTGGATATTCATGTTGTCGGCGCTACTCGCCGCTGTTTCAGGCATTGTCTGGTACCTCATCTTCATGCGCTGGTCCTATCGCCACTCCCTGGGCCGGGGTCGCGAGTTGACAGAGCCGACCCATGTCAGCGCGGGTCCGGAGGTCCTTTCGGTGCGCCGTGGACCCATCGAGACCCGGATTCGGTGGGATGCGGTCTCTGCGGTCCATGTGAAACGCGGCTATATTGCGGTGCTGGCCGAGGGGGCAGACGCCCTCATCATTCCGGATCGCTGGTTCGGCAAAGACGGTGAGTCCCGTAAGGCATTTCTTGAACGGCTCAGCGCTCGCGGAACCGATGAAACGGCCCTATATTCAGCCCATGCCCAAGACGTCTAAAGCCGCGCTCGCCGGAACACCGCCCTCCCAAAGACAACTTCGCGCTGGCGAATTGGTGCGCCATGCATTGGTGGACATTCTTTCAAGGGAGGATTTTCGGGACCCAGACCTGTTTGATGTCTCCATCACGCTGGGTGAAGTACGCTGTTCGCCAGACTTGAAACACGCCACGGTGTTCTGTGCGCCGCTTGGCGTGGCAGATGGCGCGCGCCGTGCGGCGGTGACGGACGCTCTGAACAGGGCATCACGGTTCTTGCGCGGCCGGCTGGGGCGAGAAATCGACATGAAGTTTACGCCTGAACTGCACTTTATAACCGATGACAGTTATGATGATGCGGCAGCCATGGACCGGCTATTGTCAAGCGAGAAGATTCGCCGGGATGTGGCGGCGGGCGAGGCAGACGAGTGATTGCGGCAAACGACACACGGCGATAGACACAGCGAGCAGATGCCCAGGGAGAACCCATGGACCGCCTCACCCTTGACCAGGCCGGTGCCCGCCGCGGAGAGCTCTTTCGTCATTCGATCCAGATGGGTGGTGATACGGTGACAATTGAGAATATCGCGACGATCTCGATCCAGAGCGAGCGGTTTGAACCCTTTAGAACGCCTCGGAATCAACGGGCACTCGGGTTTTGGACCGCGTTGGGCGTCGTTTCCGGTCTGGTGTTCATCATCAGCCTGGCCATTTGGTCGGCCTCTAATGGGGCCTGGTTTGGAATGACCACCCTGATTGTCCTGTTAAGCTTTGCCTTTGCGGTGGCGGGCCTTTGGTTCGGTGTGAAACTGCTGCTGGCGCTGCGCAAGGTTGAGACGTTTTACCGGCTTCGAATTGGCGCATCAGACGGTCGCCAGATCGACCTTGTCGATGACAATGAGGACGTTCTGATCGAGATCCGTGATGCGATCCGCACGAAGATTGATGATGGCGATTCTGAACTGGTAGGGACTTATGATTTGGACACCGACACGGTGAACCTCACAAGACCAGGCATTCGCCTCGTTTAAGGTGCTTCGCGCTCACGGCCGGATGGCGCCTGTTTCGCGGGCACGATCCCTGCTGGGCCCTGAAAGCGTGATGACATGGTAGCCGCGTCCCGACTCTGCGGGCCTGCGGCCTTCCACTTCGATGGTGGACACCAGGCGATCCGGGCAATCCACCGAACATGGCGGACTGTCGATTGCCCTCCTCGGACCGTCTCTGACGGCGTGGAGTGTCCAACCCGTCAAGTGCGCTTCCAATTGGCCTGAATCTACCCCGCCGGCTTGAAGTGGCACCGGGTCTGTAAACGCGCCTTCAAGCCCGACAAAGAGCTGTGTGACGACCCAGCCATCGCGCACGCGCGCCACACCGATGGCCATGTGGGTGGCCTTCTCAGCCATGATGTTCTTAAGGTGGCCCGGGCTCTCCATGAGGCTGTTGTGCAAGAGATTCGGCACGATCGCAGGATCATAGTCCCCGCTCGCCCGGGCGACATTCTCGGCAGAAAAGCTTCGGATCAGGGTTCGGTCCAAGGCTGATATGCGGTCACCCTGGGTGCGTCCTGCCGCGCCATCATGGCCGAATGTACCATTCCAGATCTGATCCAGGCTGTGAAATCGCGCGGCTGGAACGAGTTCTGTACGGATTTCCAGCGGGTGGAGCCCTTCCAGGGCGCGCGCGCCATTGATTTCGGCCGCGAACTCCGCCTCGGCCACCGCATCAAACCGCGCAGGGGCCGGCGGGGTATTGAGGCACGTATCGGCCAGGGTCCAGTAGCCGGACACAGTCTCAGGGCGTGTCGTTGGGTAAAGGTCACAGGCCGAGGCGGCGGGTGCCATCATCGTCGCTGAAAAGGCCAGCAGGCTCAAACTACGCATTCCTCAAGCCTGGGGCAGGACACCTTCCGACACAAGCCTCTCTAGCACCGGGGCCAGCATGCGCTCTATGGCGGCCGCAGTCGGGCGCAAGTGCCCGTAGGCAGGCAATCCCTCATCTGCGATGACGAGATCGGCCTGGAACTTGGCGGGAAAGGTATAGCGATAGTGCGCCGCGCGCACGGTGGAGAGGTATTGGCCCAGCACATCTTCCACGTCCCGCCCGCGCTCGCGCACATCCCGTCTTAATCGGCGGGCAAGCCGCAGGTCATCGGGGGTGTCTACGTAAACCGACAAGTCAATCAGTGATGTGATTTCCGGTATTGAGAGCGCGTGGATCCCTTCGAGCAGGATGACATCGACCGCGTGGAGCCGGCGCGTCTGGTCGCTGCGGTCGTGGCGTGCATAGTCATAGATCGGCGTATTGACGCTATGGCCGGACTTCAGGGCCGAAAGGTCAGCCAGCAACCGGTGCGCTTCCTTCGCAGATGGGCTATCATAATTTATGGCCTCAACAATGGCCTGTCGCTGGACGCTGGTTTCCGTTGGGCCATAGTCCGCCATGGGGCGATAATAAGCATCCTCCCCAATCAACACGGCGCGGGCCGGGCCTATCCGCTCCAGGAGCGCTTCGGCCAGCGTGGACTTGCCAGAGCCGGAACCGCCCGACAAGGCAATGAGAAAAGGGGCGCGTTTCGTCATGGCTGGGCTATGGCAAACACGCCGTCAATCGACAACAGCTTGAAACCGCAACGTCACCGATGGGGTGCCACCGCCCTCGGAATAGGCGGCAAACACACCTTTGGGCGAAAACTGCACATGGGTCACGGCGCTGTCGGTGAGGTTTGGCCCGGTGCCGCTCGGTTGGTAGGTGAAATCCACACCATCGGTCGAGAAGGCGACATCATCTGCAAGATCGTTCGGGCCATTCCAGGTCAGGCTCAAACCGCTGGCCACACTGCCCTGGGCAAGGGAAAAAGCGCCGGCACCCTCTACTATCAGGGAGACTTCGCTGGGTAGGGCATCGACCAAATTGACGGTGCCTGCGTCCACGGCCTGGCCCGGATTGGCAAGAGTGATCTCATATTCGATGATTGAACCCGACACCGCATAGGGGTCTGAATGACCAAACGGATCTGAGACAACATCCATGAGTTTGGAGGCATCAAGCACCGTGGTGCAACTCTCCGGGGCTGAAAGGGTCAAGGTGACAGGCGGGACGCATTGCGCCGCCCGCATGGAAAAATTCGTCGTGTTCATGTCCTGCCACGCCCCGCCGGGCCGGCGGGCTTGCCAGCCCACCGCGCCGTCACAGCAGCCTTCAAATCCGACCGCTTCATAGCGATGCCATCCTGGTGTGAGCGTGATTGTGCCTTCCAGCGTCTCATTGGTGTTGTTGAAGTTGAACGCCCACCAAAGGTCGTCATTCCATTGTTCTTCGATTACGACACCGGCAACTTTCAAGTCTCCACCACGACCGAAGTCCGCACCATAGCGAAAGCCCCAATTGCCGGCCGTCGCAGGTGTCACCTCGACCAGACCGCTTACACACCATCCGAAATTCCCATTGCTCCCACCGAGGCCTCGGTTGTTTTCACCGGAAATCGACGTGCGGGCCTGATTGTAGATTTCATTGGTTGCATTTGCGAAGGCGGTGCGCGCTTCGGCGGATGTTGTCGGATCTGCTGAGCTGACACGGCTCTGGAGCCGTAGGCCTGATTGTGGGAACACAGCTGTTGCGTCGCCCAGGGAGCTGACCGCGCCGTTTCCGATATAGATCAGAATGTTCGTGGTGGAGTTTGCGGTGAGCGTTCCGACATTCACATACAGTGTTGCCGTGCGCGCGGCAGGATTCCAATCGGTGACAAGATGATCGACCGGCGTGGTGTCATCATCACGCACGACCCGCACATCCTCGCCGCTTGTCGAGAAAGTGTAAGATGACGGGATGTCCGCTGCGGTAAGGTCTACGCGGACCTCGCCCGAATAGGCAGACGCCCCTGTCGCAATGGCGGCTTCAATGCGATGACCCCAGCTGCAATCCCAGGCGGAAGCGTCACCGCACCGTAAGATGATCACCATAAGAAAGAGGGCTGTCCGCCACATCCGCGCAGTGTCCTTGATGTTGTAACGATCAAGTATCGGCGAGAGGTCGGCTGAAAGTCTTAATGTAGCTGCAAAAGCCCAGAGGAAGGGGTGCCCGGCCAGGGTATGAGGATGGCCAGACACCCCAGATCCGTCAGCCCAACAGGGGGATGCGGGCTAACGAAACGTCGATGGCTAGTTTGCGATTGTCACAACGGGCCCATGCAGGGTGAATGTGGCTGTGCCGAGGCTGGCTTCCAGCAAAAGGGATGCATCGCCTGCCCTGTGGCGGGCCGGCACGATGGCATGGGCGACCTGGGTCGTCCTTCCATCACGGGCAGAGGTCAGTTTCAGGGTCTCGGCGCTGAAATCCGTATCAACGAATTTGACCGATGTTGCCTGTCTCGAATCGACGATGTGGGGGAGGGGGGCTTCCAGGAGCGCATCAACCTTGGCGAAGAGCTGCACCACGATTATGGCGCCATCTTCGGTTTCAGCCACGCCGACACCGGAATGGCTAAACGTGGTCCGCCTGAGGTTTTCTGCGTTTACAGGGTCTGAGATCATGACGTTAAAGGCCGCGATGGCCGAGGACCCGGCATCAAGAACCGCGATGTTGGCGCCCGTTGTGCCGAAAAGGGCCGTGCGATCAAGACGCCTTAGTCGATCTGAATGGTCCAGTCCTTCGGGACTTTGGTGGCTGGCATAGCCGCGCGCCGCCATGTCCATGGCATGGGCCCGCGCGGCCCGTTGAAGGCTGTCGCGTTGGGCCAGAGGTTCCAGGCCATATTGTGCCCTGTGGCGTTCGGAAAGCCCGGAGATCTGCGTTTCAGTGGCGATTACACTCGAATTCGGAAAGGCGCCCATGCAGGCGTCGACTTCTTCTGCAAAAGCTGCAGGGCTGGAGGCATATCCATTTTCAAGGTCGCAGGGCGCGGTGTCACCGTCCAGAACGGCTGCGCTTGCGGTATGGCTCAGCACCGCAAAAGCGAGCGCTGAAACCATGGACGATTGAAATATCACTTTGTCATAAAAATGTAACATAAGGCGGAAACTGATAGTCCGTGACTTGGATGTCAATTCCAATTCGTCCGAAATGCGCTCAATTAAAAGCTCTGTATACAATCATAAAAGGCGCACACGTTAGTATTTTCAGGGACTTATAATACCGTCCGGGCATGACGATTATATGTGAATAAGCATAAAAAAAGGGCCGCCCACGACGGCGGCCCTTTCTATTTTTTGATAATCTGTAGACGAACTATTCTTCTTTCTCCGTCGGTTCCATTTCTTGGCCAGTGTCCTGGTCCACCATTTTCATGGCCAGGCGCACCTTGCCGCGGTCATCGAAGCCGACAAGTTTCACGTAGACCGTGTCGCCTTCTTTCACGAGGTCTTTCGGGTGGCCGACGCGCTCATTGGCCATTTGGCTGACATGAACCAGCCCGTCCTTGGGTCCGAAGAAGTTCACAAACGCGCCGAAGTCCTTGATGGAGACCACCTTGCCTTCATAGATCTCACCGACTTCGGGCTCTGCCGTCAGTTCGCGGATCCGCTTGCGGGCGGCATCGATCGACGCCTTGTCAAGGGCGGCCAGTTGCACCGTGCCATCATCGTTAATGTTTACCTTGCACCCGGTGGTGTCGACAATATCCCGGATGGTCTTGCCGCCAGAACCGATGACGTCGCGGATCTTGTCCACGGGCACTTGCATCACTTCCATTTGCGGGGCGTTGGCCGAGAGCTCTTCGCGCGCCCCGTCCAGGCCTTTGGCCATTTCATCGAGGATGTGCAGGCGCCCACCCTTGGCCTGGTCCAGGGCGGTTTGCATGATGTCCCGGGTAATACCGGCGATTTTGATGTCCATCTGCAGCGACGTCAGACCTTCGGTCGTGCCGGCCACTTTGAAATCCATGTCGCCGAGATGGTCTTCGTCGCCCAGGATATCCGACAGAACGGCCACGCCATCGTCTTCCTTGATCAGGCCCATGGCGATCCCGGACACGGGGCGAACGATCGGTACACCCGCATCCATCATCGCCAGGGAGCACCCGCACACGGTCGCCATGGAGGACGACCCGTTGGATTCCGTGATCTCGGAGACCAGGCGAACTGTGTAGGGGAATTCGTCGCTTTGGGGCAAAACAGCCTGGAGGGCGCGCCAGGCGAGCTTTCCATGGCCGATTTCCCGGCGGCCGGCGCCGCCCATGCGGCCTGTCTCACCCACCGAATAGGGCGGGAAATTGTAGTGCAGCATGAATTTTGACTTCGATGTGCCATCGAGCCCATCGATGAACTGCTCATCGTCGCTGGTGCCGAGCGTTGCCACACACAGGGCTTGGGTCTCACCCCGGGTGAACAGGGACGATCCATGGGTGCGCGGCAGGACGCCCGCTTCGGCCATGATCGGGCGCACATCGGCCAGGCCCCTGCCATCAATGCGCTTCTTGGTCTTGAGGATGGACCCGCGCACAACGGCGGCTTCGGCTTGCTTGAACGCGGATTTGAAGACCAGGGCATCCATGCCGTCTTCATTGTCTTCGCTGGCGACTAGCTTGGCGGCGGCCTTCTCGCGGGCTTCGCCCACAGCATCTTGGCGCTCCAGCTTTTCGGTGATCGTGTAGGCTTTCTCGATGTCCTTGCCGACCAGTTTCTGGATCGCCGACAGCTCCTCGGAAAGATCTTCGCCCGTAAAATCAAAGGGCTCCTTGGCTGCTTTCTCCGCGAGGTCGATGATCGCGTCGATCACGGGCTGCATCGCGTCGTGACCAGCCATGACCGCGCCCAGCATAATGTCTTCCGACAGCTCCTTGGCCTCGGACTCCACCATCATCACCGCGTCTTGGGTGCCTGCGACCACCAGATCGAGGTCGGAGTCTTCCAGCTCTGCAACTGTCGGGTTGATGATATAATCGCCATCCTTGTAGCCCACGCGCGCAGCGCCGATCGGGCCTAGGAATGGCGCCCCAGACAGGACAAGTGCGGCAGACGCAGCGACCATACCCACAATGTCCGGATCGTTCTCAAGATCATACGAGACCGCTGTCAAAACGACCTGCACTTCATTTTTGAAGCCGTTGACAAACAACGGACGGATCGGCCGGTCTATGAGGCGAGACGTCAGCGTCTCTTTCTCGGTCGGGCGACCCTCGCGCTTAAAAAAGCCGCCGGGAATGCGGCCGGAGGCGTAATACTTTTCCTGATAATTCACCGTGAGTGGGAAAAAGTCCTGGCCGGCCTTGGCCGACTTCTGGAAAACGGCGGTGGCGAGCACGGTGGTATCGCCATAGGTGACGAGAACGGCTCCATCGGCCTGGCGGGCGACGCGGCCCGTTTCAATCGTCAGTGTGCGGCCGGCCCATTCCAGCGACACAGTTTGCTTATCGAACATACGTTTGGTCTTTCATGACATACAAAGAACCCGCCGGGCCCCATGCCGCGGCGGGTTTGGTGTGGGGGGCGCCTAGCGGCGGATCCCCAATTCCTTGATGAGGCTTTGGTAGCGGCCTTCATCCTTGCGCTTGACGTAGTCAAGCAGCTTGCGGCGTGTGGCCACCATGGTCAGCAGGCCGCGGCGCGAATGGTTGTCCTTCGCGTTTTCCTTGAAGTGCTCGGTCAAATTGGTGATCCGCTCCGTGAGGATCGCGACTTGCACTTCAGGGCTGCCCGTATCGTTTTCCTCGCGAGCAAATTTCTTGATCAATTCAGCTTTACGCTCGGCTGTGATCGACATCGTGTTTCCGTCTTTCTGTTTTCGCCATGGTCCGGCTGTTGGGTGGAAGGCGCTCTGGCCTGGTTTGGAAAGGGATGCCCATTCAGCTCTGTCCGGGATGTCGTCCAGCACAGGCTAGTGAACTTGCCCTATCCAAGCCGCGGCATATGGCATTTTTGGTGCGCGATGGAAAGGGGCATTTGCTGGACAAACGGGCCCTTGTGAAGACAGTGTCGACATGCGCTCTTTTTCTGATCTCCTTGAGCTGGCCGCCCGCCACCACGGCGACCGCAAAACTGTACTTGCCATGGCGGCCAATGGTCATGGTCTCGATATGGGCGCTCAGCCCGATCGCCATTTCCTGTCCTGGATGACCCGCTGCGTCTTCAATGCCGGATTCAACTGGCGCGTAATCGAGGCGAAATGGGCGGGTTTCGAAGCCGCTTTCCATGGGTTTGACCCCCACCGGGTCGCGTTTATGGGTGATGAAGACCTTGACCGGCTGGTCAGCGATGCGCGCATCGTACGCCATGGCGCAAAGATCAAGGCAACGCTGGAGAATGCCCGCTTTGTGGTCGCCACAGCCAAGGACCATGGCAGCTTTGGCGCCTTTCTTGACGGCTGGCCCGCAAACGACCAGACTGGCCTTCTCGCTCACTTTGGCAAGAACGGCGCCCGGCTTGGCGGCGCCACGGGCCAGTATTTTCTTAGGTTCTCCGGCTACGACGCGTGGATCACGTCAGCGGATGTCCTCGCAGCCCTGGTCCGCGAAGGCGTGCTGGACGACCCCAAAGCGACGAGCAAGCGCGCTTTGAAGGTCGTGGACGAAGCGATCACCCATTGGGCAGAGGCTGCGTCCGTGCCGCGCGCGACGGTCTCGCGGGTGCTGGCACTGAGTGTCGGATAAATCACAACCTATCCGACCGGTATCGCCATCGTGTCAGGCTCTGCCCGATGAGCCCGCACAGCCCCCTCCTGCACTGGCGCGAAATTGTGTACCCGCTGTTCTGGCCGGTCTTTTTCTGGAATTTGCGCCGGTTTGTGCGCTTCATGCACCTGCGGATCGAGGCCGGCGGCGGCGAGGGCCTGATCTCC
>JBCCTK010000061.1:0-18646 GCA_039198685.1 Pseudomonadota bacterium
CACGAGGGAGTCGATGACCATGGGCGGGCGCTCCTGGACAGCGGAACGCAAGATGCGGTTCTGATCGGTGAACACCTCGTCAAACTCGGCTGGCGACCAACTCACGCGCGGGTTTCTACAGCGCGGCGCGCCAAAGAAACCTGGCGCTACGCCGCCCCCGCCTGGGGCGGGATCGAGCCCACCTATGACGACGACCTATACTTGGCCGCACCGAGTACAATTGAGGGTATTCTTTCAGCGCATGATCGCCCGGGGACCCAACTCGTTATAGGCCATAATCCGGGCATTCACGAACTAGCTTGCACACTGGCGCGCGATGGCAGTGCGCAAGATGACTTTGCACTGACGAGGCTGTTTGAGAAGTTCCCCACCGGTTGCATCGCGCTCTTTTCTGCAGACGACGAGACGATTTTCCACACAACCGCGTTTCGTTTGGTCGATGTCATACGTCCCCAAGACCTGCGGGACGATCCGGAACCTTAATTGAGAAAAGGCCGCTTCGTTGGGAGGAACGAAGCGGCCGAGATGGGGTGGCGAGAGCGAGGGCTATCAGGAGGGCCAACCACCCCGTTCAGCTGAGAGAAAACCACTCGATGTATCGCGTGCGAATAAGGGTATTCCCTTAGTTTTGGGGATTAGGTCCGCTTTTCTTGCCACTGCTCGAAAGCCGCGTTGAGATGTGGAGCGTTTATGTCTTCCACAACGCGCTCGAGGGTTTCAACGACACACGTTTTTGTGATCTTCCTGGCGAAAGTGAACCGCTCAGTGAAACGGCTGAACTGGCATTCTTCTTCAATGCGTCCCTCCAGACCTTCTAGAACACCGATCGCGCCCGCTTCACTGGAAAGTGCTGTGGCGTCGTAGGTGTAATCGAAAGCGAACTCACCTGCGGCATGGGCAGACGCAGCGATTGCCATGGCCGCTGCGGCGACTGTGACGGGTTTGATTATAGACATGGGGGCGTTTCCTTTTTTTGATAACGAACAGCCCCTCGCCCAAGACAGGCGGACGAGGGGCAAGGGCCTTAGCTTCGGGCCATCCGGCGACGCTGACGTGTACGGCGCGAAACAAGCAGGGACGGGCTTGAGTCCGCGTCAATATGATCGTTTGCGGCCGGAGCCATTGGCGATCCAGAGATTAGGAAGCGGCTCTGGGCATCGCGGGCGACAACGCCCTGGGGGGCTATGGGGGCGGTGTCTTCGGTGCGAACGAGGGCGGTCATCGGAATGTGGTCCTTCTTATAAGTTTTGGCGCTTTGGCCGGTTCATTCATATCGACGGGCCAATCCCGCCGACGCCAAAAACCTAAGCATAGTCATATTGAAAAACAATAAGTATATATTGAAAAACATTGAATTCTGAATAATTTCAGGGACATACAATTTATTGTTTTTCGATATCTCGGGTGTCCGTGTCAGAAAGACCGTTTATCAGCGCAATTGGCCCGCCCTCCGGCATCGCTCCGAGCAGAACCTCACATTGTCCCAATCCCTTTCCCACTTTTTGCGCCACGAGAACGGCTTCTGACAAACCGGGCATGTTTTTTGGGGCAGGTTGGATTTAGATGTTCGCTTTTGTGCGTTGCGGCCCTTGGCCATCGTTGGGTTCCTTAGCATTTGGAAACTCAGTCGGGTCGCAGGATCACCTTCAGGCATCGACCCTTCAGTGCAAGGCCCTAACTCATCCAAGATGGAGCAAGGAAAAGCAACATGGCTGTGGCGATCATCGGAGCCGGATTGGCTGGATTAACATGCGCGGACGGTCTGAAGGCGAGGGGCGCGGATGTTGTGCTCTTCGACAAGGGGCGAGGGCCGGGGGGCAGAATGAGCACGCGACGGGCTGAGACGGTGCTTGGGCAGGTGCGGTTTGACCATGGCGCGCAGTATATATCGGCGATTTCACCCATTTTCTCTGAGCAATTGGCTCTATGGGACCAGTCCGGGTACTTGGTTCGCTGGCAGGGTCGGTTCGTTGAGATAGATGCCCACGGCGCCGTGCGCCATGCTGCACCGAAGCCGCGTTGGGTCGGTGTGCCCGCTATGAATAGTTTGATTAAAGCCCTTGCTGAACCATTGGATGTGTCTTGGGGCGCACGGGTGGAGGCTCTACAGGGTGGGCCAGGCAGTTGGACACTTGAATTTGAAGATGGCTGCTCGGCCGCCGGACCCTTTGAAGCGGTCATTCTGGCCATTCCCGCTGAGCAGGTTGGCGCCCTGCTCGACGGCGTTGCGCCCGAAATGTCCAGAGTGGCAGCCAGTGTCGTGTCCGCGCCGTCCTGGACCACCATGGTAGCCTTTGAAGATTCCTTAGCCTGTGACTTTGAAGCAGCTCGGATTGACGGCTCTCCCATGGGATGGATTGCGTGCAACACTTCCAAACCGGAGCGCGGCCGAGCGGAAACGTGGGTGATTCAGGCCTCTCGCGACTGGTCCCGGGATCATCTGGAGGATCCAGCCGAGGACGTCACGCGGGCACTCCTGGAGACTTTCATCCAGCTCACCGGTGCACCGGCGCCCGTCCATGCTGCATCCCATCGCTGGCGCTTTGCCCAGGCTGAAACGCCTGCCGGGATAAGCCATCAGTTCGACGAAAGCCTCACGCTGGGCACGTGTGGGGATTGGCACCTTGGAGGGCAATGCGAACAGGCCTGGCTCAGTGGTCGAGCATTGGCAAAAGCGATTTCTTTCTAATTCGTTAACGATTCGACCGTTGGTTGCTGGATTGTGGAATTCTGTCAGCGCTTGATAGCCCATGGGCAAGCTTGGGGAGCAAGGGGCACCTTTGGGTGTAAACGCGGCGCCCGTGTCGAGGAACGAGCCTGTTTCCGGCGCGCGCGAGCGGCAGGTCCCCCTTTTTGATTATTGTGCGGTTCAGGCGAGCATGCGCCTTGAGTTTCGAGCTCCAAATCTTTCAGCCTATCATTCCAGCCTGCCCGTCCCGCCCGCAAGGGTGAGGGCCACGGCCGGTGTTTTGGGCTGCGCTGGATTGTTACAGCCGGAATTGTTTTTCCATGCGCTGGTTTGGTTGGGTTTTGGTGTTTTCGCAGCCCTGGTTTTTTGGCGCGCCTTCTTGTTTCTGGTGGCAACTACGCCTGGCTTCAAACGGTTCCTGACACTGAACATCCCGAAAGAAGTCGAACTGCCCGTGTATACTGTATTGGTTCCGCTGTACCGCGAGGCACCCGCGGTGCTCGGCCTGGCTGCAGCGATGTCAGCCATGCGATGGCCCCAAGGTCGTCTCGATATCCTCCTGCTCCTTGAGACTGGTGATACGGAAACCCAAGATGCAGTGTTCGCCGCTGAATGGCCCATGGGGACACGCGTGTTGATCGTTCCAAAGGGGGCTCCGCAGACCAAACCGCGGGCTCTGAACTATGGATTGCAATATGCGCGGGGCACGCTGGTTTGCATCTACGATGCCGAGGATAGACCGCACCCTGGACAACTCTTGGCGGCGTATTCAGCCTTTGCCCAGGGCGCAGAAGAGACCGCCTGCGTTCAGGCACCGCTGGCAGCATACAATCACCGACAGTCCTGGATCGCGCTCCACTGGTCTCTTGAATATGCCGTTCAGTTTGGATTGCTTTTGCCGGCCTTGGCGCGGCTGCGACTTCCAATACTCCTTGGGGGAACCAGCAATCACTTCAAGATGAGTGTCCTGCGAACCCTCGGCGGATGGGATGCGTGGAACGTGACAGAGGATGCAGACCTTGGCGTACGACTTGCGCGGCGCGGCTATCGGAGCGACCTCATCACTCTACCAACATTCGAAGAAGCTCCGGAAACCCTGGGCGTCTGGACCGCACAGCGCTCGCGCTGGTTGAAGGGGTTTCTCCAGACATGGGCCGTCATGATGCGGTCTCCGGCTGAGGTTATCAGGACATCAGGATGGCCGGCCTATTTGGCGTTGAATGCTATGCTGATCGGAACGTGCCTTGCGGCTTTGGTTCATGGTCCACTCTTCCTTGGTCTTCTTATTTGGGTTTGCTTTATGGATGGAGCAATTGCTGGGCCGGGTCTTTGGCTCCTGGTTGCCGGCTACGCCGTCAATGCGATTGCGCTGCTTTCAGCGCCGGGCCCTAAAGGCATGCGCCGGTGGCTTGGGGCGGTGACACTGCCGCTCTATTGGCCACTCCATTCATTGGCAGCGCTTCGTGCGCTTTACGGATGGGTGAGAACGCCCCATTTCTGGGCAAAGACACCGCACGGGCTGACCGCGCACCCTGGCTAAACGCTGCAGCCCGATGAAAAGAGCGACAATGATTCAGTGGATCTTTACCGGTGCGGCCCTTCTCGCTTTCGTTGCCCTCGGCGTTTTTGCCAATCACAAGGCTGGCGAGGTTTGGGATGACCCTCGCCCGCGCATCATTTCCTGGAGGTTTGTCATGATCGTTGCTGCATTTGGTGGTTTCCTGACAGTTGTCTTTGCGCTCAACCAGGCCGGCATACAGACGGGACGCGAAAACGGCATGTTCGGGCGCTGGTAGTCAAAGGTCTTTCTGCCTTTCTCCACATCGTGATCTATGGCACAAAGAGCGAACAAAGTTCTGGAGGATCAAGTGATGGCAAATTTAAAAGAGTTGGGCGAAATGACTGTGGAATATAACAATTCCGGGCGTTCCAGGGAGTTGATTGATTTGATTTACTCCGACGCCGTTCAGTCTAACGAAGCTGGGCCGATGCCGGACGGATCTATCGGCGTGACGGGTATCTAAGCGCTTAAAGGCAAATGGGACTGGTGGGAAAGCGCCCATGAGGTTCATGCGGCGAAGGCGGAAGGACCTTATTTTCACGGCGACGACCGCTTCAGTGTGATCTATGAAATTGACGTCACCGAGAAAGCTTCTGGGAAGCGAGATCAAATGCGGGAAGTGGCCGTTTACACCACAGACGACGGTAAGATCGTCAAGGAAGAGTTTTACTACGCCGTGTGAAGGTCTGAAGGGCCATGCTCGCGTTCAAAAGCGGTTTGTGCGACCTCGCGTCACCGCTTTATTTCCAATGGATCAGGCCCTAGACTTGAACGAAATGGGAGATGCCTCAATGGCCTTTGATGAACCGACCGATTTGGAAGCATTTCGCGACGAGATACGCGTATGGCTTGAAGAGAATTGTCCTTCTACCATGCGCACATCGATGAAAGATGAGGAAATTGTCTGGGGTGGGTCGCGCGAAACCTTCAAGAACCCCGACAGCAAGGTCTGGCTGGAGCGTATGGCCGCGAAAGGCTGGACCGCGCCCACATGGCCTTCTGACTATGGCGGAGGCGGCCTTGATAAGGCCCAAGCGAAAGTCCTACAGCAGGAAATGCGGCGAATTAAGGCGCGCCCGCCGCTTTTTAGCTTTGGGCTGTGGATGTTTGGTCCAGCGCTCCTGGAATTTGGAAATGAAGAACAAAAAAAGCGCTTTATTCCAGACATTGTCCATGGGCGCACGCGCTGGTGCCAGGGCTATTCAGAGCCTGGTGCAGGTTCTGATCTGGCAGGCCTCCAAACCAAAGCCGAAGACAAGGGCGATCACTACCTGATCAATGGCCAGAAAGTCTGGACATCTTACGCTGACCAGGCCGATTGGATTTTTTGTCTTGTGCGCACCAATAGCGACAACAAACATGAAGGCATTTCTTTCCTCGTCTTTGATATGGCCAGCGAGGGGGTTGAGGCGCGGCCAATCAAGTTGATTTCCGGTTCCTCTCCCTTCTGCGAGACGTTTTTTACCGACGTGAAAGTGCCGAAGGACCAATTGGTTGGACAGGTTGATGGTGGCTGGCCAATCGCCAAGCGCCTTCTTCAGTTTGAGCGTTCTTCCATCTCGGCAGGTGGTTTTGGTGGCACAGGCGGGTCTGGCATCCTTGGCCCGGAAGACTACGCCAAACAGCATATCGGCCTCGATGAGACGGGCCGCGTCGCCGACGGCGACCTGCGCGGGCGCATCGCGAACCACAAGATGTACGCCAAGGCGTTTTCCCTGACGGTGCAGCGCTCCACTGAACAGGCCAAGGCTGGACAGGAAGTGGGCCACACCGCTTCTATTCTGAAATACGCCGCGGCCAAAATGAATCAGGAGCGCCATGAGTTGTTGGTTGAAGCGCTGGGCACGGACGCTCTTGGCTGGGAAGGTGATGGATTTGATCCGGTCTCCCTCAAAGCCACGCGCGGCTGGCTCCGCTCCAAGGGTAATTCCATCGAAGGCGGCACGTCAGAAATCAATTTGAACGTCATCGCCAAGCGCGTCCTGGGGCTCCGGGAACATCAGTAATTGGTGAAATCGTTGCGGTTTTTATGACGCTTATTTTGCCGACAATTTTCGGGTTCAATGAGCGTCGACAAGATGACCCCAGAGGAACGTTTGAATGACTTTTGTTTTGACTGAAGACCAGGAAATGCTGCGTGATACGGCGCTCTCCTTTGCCCGCGACGAACTGCCTGTATCCCATCTGCGAGGGCTTCGCGACGGGAGTGCCAACGGGGCGGACCCAGCTGCGCGCGAGAAACTCGCCGAGCTCGGTTTTTTCGGCGTGCTCGTGCCGGAAGAATTTGGCGGATCAGATTTTGGAATGGTCGGCATGGGTCAAATCATGGAGGCGCTTGGCCGCACGCTGGCATCCGTAGATGTGCTCCAGACGGGTGTCGTTGCTGCCAGCCTGTTCACCCTGGCGGGCAGCGAGGCCCAGAAGGAAAACTGGCTCGCCCAAATAGCGAGCGGTAATATTTCAGCCACGCTCGCATTGGACGAGGGGCCCCATCATGCTCCTACCCAAGTGGCAACTGAAGCTGAACGCGACGGCCAAGGCTTCACTTTGAACGGTGCCAAACGGTATGTGCCAACGGGCCATATTGCCGATGTCTTCATCGTGGCGGCACGGACGTTTGGTGAGCCGGGTGACGCCCACGGGATCACTCTTTTTCTCGTCCCGAAGACGGCGAGCGGTGTGTCAGTCCAGACGCTCAATACAGTCGATTCCCACGGCGCGGCGCACCTGACACTCGATGGCGTCCATGTGGACGAGCAACACGTTATCGGCGATGTTGACAAGGCCACCGACACGCTGGCGCCGATTTTGGACCGGGCCCGGATAGCCATGGCGGCTGAGACACTTGGTTCGGCTCAGGCGGCGTTCGATATGACGCTTGATTATCTGAATACGCGACGCCAGTTTGGCCAATTGATCGGTAGTTTCCAGGCCTTGCAGCACCGCGCCGCCAAGATGTTCACCGAACTGGAAATGGCGCGTTCTTGTGTGGCCGCAGCGCTTTCGGCGGTGGATGCAAACGCCAACACAGTTCCCGAATTAGCCAGTCTGGCCAAGGCGAAAACGGCAGACTTGGTCCATTTGATCTCAAATGAAACCGTCCAACTCCATGGCGGAATAGGGATGACCGATGATCACGATTCAGGGTTCTTTCTGAAGCGCGCCCGGGTTCAGGAAGCGCTCTATGGCAGTGCCAGCTTTCACCGTGACCGCTACGCAAGGCTGCAAGACTTCTAGAAGGTTATACGCCCGGCGTATCTCATCGAGTATGAATGATGTTTGGGCCGTTGACGCATGGTTGGGCAAGCGTTTTGGGGGTCGCTCAACCCTTGGCGCGTGCGATCGCTTGCAGGGTCAACTCGCGGGCTTTTTCAACACCTTCAATGCCCTCCACCTTCACCCATTTATTGGGCTCCATATCCTTGTAGTGGGTAAAGAAGTGTACGATGCGATCCACCAGGATCTCCGGGAGATCGGTGTAATTGTGCACTTTTTCATAAAAGCGGGTGAGCTTTTCGTGGGGCACGGCGAGGATTTTCTCATCTACGCCGCCGTCATCTTCCATCAGCAAGACACCAACCGGACGCGCGCGCACCACAGCGCCCGGCACGAGCGCACGTTGCCCCACGACCATAACATCCATCGGGTCGCCGTCTAGGCTGAGCGTATGGGGTACGAACCCATAATTACATGGATAGCGCATTGAAGTGTATAAAAAGCGATCAACAAACATAGCGCCGGACTCTTTATCGATCTCATATTTGATGGGTTCCCCGCCCAGGGGCACCTCAATCAGAACGTTAAGGTCGTCTGGCGGGTTTTCCCCTATACGAATCTTGGAAATGTCCATTTGTATGTCCTCAAGTTTATTGTGCTGTCTGGTGACGCGACGCTTGAATGGGGTCAACCAAGACGTCTGTCGCAATTCGGCACGCGCTTGCACCGTCAATACAATCTCCGGGCCTGGCATTCTGATTTTCGATCATTCTGTAGGGTTCAAGAGCGAGTGGGTCTAATCAATTGCAAAGTTGAAGCTGATTGAGATCCTGGCGTCTTCGCAGCGGCTTGGCATGACTTCGTGGCGCAGCCAGCTCTCCCAAATCAGAATTTCGCCGGCCGCCGGGTGGACGTATTGGAAGCGCTGCATGTCCTCTGGTGCTTCTTCCAAAACGGGCGGGGCTGACATCATGAAACCAAGGCGCGGGTCTTCGAACCTGAGGGCACCTGCGCCCTGTGGCATTGCGATATAGACGGTCCCGGAGAGAACGCTACCAGGGTGAATGTGGCCCGAATGTCCCATTCCTTCGCCCAAGATATTCACCCAGAGACCGAACGGTGTAAGTCGCTTGCCGGCCATGTCCCAGTGAAGGGCCTTGGCGAAGGTTTCTGCTTCCTGCGCCAGACACTTCGCGAGTGTTGCAAACGCTGTTGCACGCGCTGGCAGGTCATCCAGCGAGGCGTAAGAGGTGTATCCGGGATACCCTTCCTTCTCGCACCAAGCTTGTCCGGCTTGGTCTCCGTCCTCGATCATCCAGCAGGCTGCTTCCAGGTCCTCCACCAAACCAGGGTCTTGCAGCCTTGATTGGTGGAGACGTGTTGGAAAGAGGGCGCGTTGGCTCATCGCGGTCTTGAATTCATTCAGGTTTCCGAAACTTGAGTGTCATCCGGTCACTCTCTCCGATTGCGAGGTAGATTGCTGGATCGAAGCCTTCAGGTGTATTGCCGTCTCGGTCTTCGGTACGTGAGCTGGGTGGAAGGGTCCACACTCCAAACGGATGATCGGCCGTATCGGCCGGGTTTGCGTTGATTTCACTGCTTGCCTCAAAAACGAAACCCGAGCGCTCCGCAGCAGCAATGACAAAGTCCTCATGGACATATCCTGACCGCGCGGCGGGATCCTGTTCAGCTGTTGAGGGCAGGCGATGTTCGATGACGCCGAGGACGCCGCCGGGTTTTAGCGCGGCAAAGGAGTCACTCAGCACTTTGTCGAGATATTCCCCGCTCATCCAGTTATGGATATTGCGGAACGTCAGCACCACGTCTGCCGAGCCCTCTTCGACAATCGGACCGGAAACGCCAGAAAGCGCTGCAATCTGGATCTCACCAAATAGGTCGGCGTCACCGAATGCTTCGCTGTAGTCCTGGATGCGTGCCTCGACACGGGCTCGCCTTTCGCCTTCGAACGCATCTGGATCCCAGGTCGCCGCTACCAATGTGCCATCCCCTGCTGCGAGGAATGGGGCAAGGACTTGAGTATACCAGCCGCCGCCTGGTGAAAGTTCAACCACTGTGTCGGACGGTTGAATGTCAAAGAAGTCGAGTGTCTCCACTGGATTGCGCCAGACATCGCGCGCGGCATTGTCGCCGCGCCATGCGCCAGCAGCAGCCCATGCGAGGCTGCCTGTCTCAGGGGGTGTTTCTGCAATGGTCTCCGGGGTGGGCGCATCAATAGGCTCAGGTAAGCTGGGCTGGTCTGCCCCACCGCAGGCTGTGGCTGTCAAACTTGCGGCAATCACCGCACCCATAAGTGTTCGGTTCATATTTGTGTCTCCTGAATCAGGCCGCGCGCTTGAACCCGCACGATCAATTACCCAAATACCGGAAGTCGCAGTGCTGCCAAGCAGGCTGCGTCGATCCGTGGTGCCAATGCCGTTTTGGGTTGGTTTCCATATCGCGGATCAACATGAGATTCCAGCAATAACGCTGGGTACAGTTGCTTGATTGAGGACTGAAGAAATGAACACGATAGATCTTTCCCCCCTTTACCGGACCATGGTTGGAATCGACCGGATGGCGTCGATGCTTGACACGGCTGCCAGGCTTGATGGCGCCCAGGGGTACCCTCCCTACAACATAGAGCGCGTCGGCGATGACAGATTTGCCATCGAAATCGCCGTTGCAGGGTTTTCAGAAGCCGATCTAGATATTGAGCTGAAAGAAAGCCTTTTGACCGTGGGCGGCAAGAAAGAAGCACCAGAGACCGGTGATGAGCGCGACTTCCTTCACCGTGGCATTGCTGAGCGTGGGTTTATTCGCCGGTTCCAACTCGCCGACCATGTGATGGTGACCGGTGCCGACCTGGCGAACGGATTGCTTCGCATAGAACTGCGCCGGGAGCTTCCCGAAGCAGCCAAGCCGCGCAAGATAGAAATCGGGTCTGGGCTCGTCCAGGATAAACCGAAACTCATCAGCGGCGGCGATGCTTCAGCCGCCTAGGCGACCACATTCCTACACGACGGCGCGGATGCTTCGGCGCTCGCGCCGTCAAGCCTTCGCCTGACGCAGCCAGGTGTGCAACCAGTTCAGAAGGTCATTCGGAGACCGGGTGGTGGGCTTCGACCATGGTGAACCGCTCCAACCAAGAAAAATACCGAAAATGAGCGCCATGGCACCCATGGACAGGGCGAATTGTGTTGCATCCCCAAATTCGCCGAGGACAGCGCCGCCCATTGCATAAAGGCCTGCACTGCTGAGGATCACGCCGACCAATAACAGCCCGTAGGTCGTAAGCCGGCCACCACCGGACCTGAAGGCCGCATTTGGGCTAACCACGGCTAAATCGCCCAGAATCGACACAATCAGATTCATGTATTGCGCTCTGGACTCACCATTGCGGGTATCACGACATTCTAGTTTTGTGGAGCCACCAGCATGCTCGATGACAAGGCAGCTGACCCACAGCGAGCCGGATGGCATATCGGAAAATGTGCCGCTTCGCACTGACTTTAAATCAATGTGATCGCCACCCTTCAATACAAGCGTTTTCCCATTGAGAAGCCATGTTTGGGCGGGCCGTTCGGGCTTTCTCCTAAAAGTATACGTTTGGCAGGTCACGATCGTGTCGGGTCCTTGAGCATGAGCGAGAGACCTATGATTCATGGTGTGCGCTCTCTCGTTTGGGCGATTCTAAACGCAGATGTCTTTAGCGACCTTAAACAGATTTGTTTTTTGCCGACTCCACCAAGTTTTGGCCCACGCTCATAAATTTGAGATTTCGAACGGGATTGACGCGGCGGTGAGGATTTCGCTCTAAGCGCAGCAAATGGAATTTCGTCCACTTCTCCTCGCCCTTGGCATTATGATCATGCTTTTGGGCGGAGCCATGGTCCCATGTGCATTGGTGGATATCTTCTACGAACGATCCGAATGGCCCGTATTTGCCATCTCCGCGTTCTCTTCCATGATTTTAGGTCTCAGCCTCTACATATTGGCCAGGGGAGATCCGCCCCGCACGGGTCAGAGAGAGGCGTTTTTGTTGACGGTTCTTGTCTGGGTAATCCTGCCCCTCATGGCGGCTGTTCCATTTGTGGCATCGGGCATGTCATTCACCAATGCCATGTTTGAGAGTATTTCTGGCTTAACCACAACAGGTGCGACGGTGTTGACGGGACTGGACAGCCTGCCGCCCGGCTTGTTGCTATGGCGCGCCATCCTGCAGTGGATTGGTGGGATTGGTATCATTGTCACCGCCATTGCCATCTTGCCCCAGTTAAGGGTTGGCGGAATGCAGTTATTCCAATTGGAAAGCTCTGACCAAGCTGGGAAATTCTTTGCCCGGGTATCAGACATCGCGAAGTCAGTTGGCCTCGTCTATGTCGGCTTAACGCTGTTGTGCGCCGTGCTTTATGCCAATACTGGGCTAGAGACCTTCGAAGCCATCACCCATTCGATGACAACCATGGCGGCAGGCGGGTACTCCAACCACGATGCCAGCTTCGGCCACTATGATGAGCGTGCAGCACCGTGGGTCGCAATCGGCTTTATGTTTATTGCCGGTTTGCCCTTCAGCCTCCTTGCGGCAGCTTTGTATAGCGGCCGACCCTGGCTTCTTTTCCTGGACCCGGAGATCCGATTGTTCTTCGGTCTGATCGCTTTTTTCGCTTTGGCCATTTTTGCGTATCACGCGATCGCCGCGCCAGACCGCTTCGAAAGTCCCTTACTTGCAGCGCGCGCGACCTTGTTCAATGTCACATCTGTTATGACGGGTACTGGCTATGCCCTCGGTAATTATGGCGGCTGGGGCGGCCCTCCGGAAGCCGCCTTTCTGGTGCTGACGTTTCTCGGTGGATGCGCTGGGTCTGCTGCTTGCGGAATCAAGATGTTTCGACTGGAATTGTCAGCCAAAGCGGTGCTGGCCCATGCACAGAAAATGGTGATGCGCCGTCGTTTGGCCCCGGTGCGCCATAAGGGACGCATTGTCAGCGAAGACGTGCTCCAGTCCGTGATGGTTTTTGTGTTTCTCTACCTAGCAACCTTCCTGGTCGCGGCCAGTCTCTTGTCCATTATCGGCTTGGATCCGATCACAGCCATCTCCGGCGCTGCTACGTCGGTATCGAATGTTGGGCCAGGTCTTGGGCCAACCATTGGACCGAATGGCACGTTTCAGACAATTCCTGACGCGGCGAAGTGGGTCTGCGCGATTGCGATGTTGCTAGGTCGCCTGGAGTTTGTGCCGGTCTTTGCTGTCCTTACCCGGCGATTTTGGGTCGCCTGACTATGGATCTGGCCACATGTTGACGATGTTTTCGTAATTGGCTTGCGTCGGATTGCCGAGCGCTGAGATGGCCGTAAATATCGATAGCACCAGGAGCGCTACCAAAAGGCCATATTCAACGACGGTAGCGGCCTCTTCGTCGCGGAGAATAAGACGCAAGTTTTTGACTAGCATTTTCATTCTTCACCACGCCTAGAGTTCTGCCAGCACGTCAAATAGCGGCAGGTCAGCGTCCGGAGCGGGAAACTCATGAAGGCGTTTGGGGGACACCCATTTCAGGGCCTGTCCCTCCGCACCTTCGGGGATCCCGTCCCAAAGCCGACACGCGTATAGAGGCATCAAAAGATGAAAACTCTCATAAGTGTGGCTGGCAAATGTGATCGGTTCAAGCGCTTTTGGAACCACTCTAATACCCAGTTCTTCTTTAAGTTCTCGGCTCAGCGCAGCTTCTGGTGTTTCATCCTGCTCGACCTTTCCACCGGGAAACTCCCAGAGGCCAGCCATAGGTTTGCCGATGGGCCTTTGGGCCAAAAGAATGTCGCCACTTTCATTGAACAGGGCTGCGGCTGCGACAAGCACCAGTTTCATGTGCGATAGGCCCCGTTTATATCGATGTAAGCATGGGTCAGGTCGCAGGTGTAGACGGTCGACTCGCCCGTTCCGACCCCAAGATCGACCGTGATCTCGATATTTTGGCCCGCGCAATGGGCGCTCGCGACAGTTTCATCATAGTCGGGTGCGCGTGACCCAGCTTCGGCAACCTTGTGGTCACCAAACCATATCCCGAGCGCCAGCGGGTCCAGAGACGCACCAGATTTCCCGACGGCCATGATAATGCGACCCCAGTTGGCGTCACCTGCGGCCAGGGCAGTTTTGACCAGGGGAGAATTAGCAATCGCCGCGGCTGCAAGCTTAGCGTTGCCGTCGCTGGTGGCACCTGTGATCCGAATGGCGATAAATTTTTGTGCGCCTTCTCCGTCCCTGACGATCTGGTGGGCCAGATCGAGCGAAACGCGCACCAGGGCTTGGCTCACTGAAAGGTAGCGCGGGTCATCTGCATTGGTGATGGGAACCATATCGCTCGCCCCCGTGCAGAACACCTGAAATGTGTCGGACGTTGATGTATCCCCATCGACCGTGATTGCGTTGAAGGTGGCGTCAGCGATTTGAGCGGTCAGTTGCTGCAAGAGGTCGGGGGCTAGCGCTGCGTCTGTGAACACGTAGGCAAGCATGGTCGCCATGTTCGGCGCGATCATGCCGGACCCTTTCGCTATGCCTGCGACAGAGACGGGCGTACCGTCGAGATTGATCTGCGTACCGGCACCTTTTGGATAGGTGTCTGTCGTCATGAACGCCCTCGCGCAGGCTTCCCATGTCGGAGGTGCCAGGCGTGCTGCCAGGTCCGGGATGATTTGGCCCACATAGTTGGGATCGCTTAGCGGCTCGCCTATGACCCCTGTTGCGGCAAGAAAGCAGGTGCTTTCCTCCACGTCCAAGGCGTTCACAATGGCAGAGCGCGTTGCGGCATTCTTCAGGGCTCCTCGCGGACCGGTAAACGCATTGGAGTTTCCCGAATTTACCACTAAAGCGCGCGCTTGCTGGTGTCCCAATGTGAGCGCAGTTCGACACCACTCAACATCATCGGAAGCCGTGGTTGAGCGTGTGAAGACGCCACCGGTCACCGTGCCTGCATCAAACGCGAACAGGAAGACATCGTCTCGTTTTATTCCAAGCTTCTGATAAAAGCCCCTGCACCCCGTCGCCGCACGAACGCCCTTTACAACGGGCAGATTGGGAAATGCGTCCGGCGCGAAGGGAGAAGGCGTGAGTTTCATAGGCTGTCGTCTGGGATCGGGTCACGACTTTGAAGCGTAACCGGGTCAATCGTTGGCACTCCATTGCCGGGCTCAACCACGGCTTCCTCCCGCAAGGTCTTCAAGATCTGACTGATTTCACCAAGGGTCAGAAATGTGACGAGGTCGGGCCGCATTTCCTCAAGGGACCTGGGAGCGGGTGTGCGGCGGTCCTCAACTTTGATGAGGTTCCAGCCCTTATCGGTTTCAAAAGGCTCCGAAACGTCACCCACCGCCGTGTCGGCGATCGTGCTTGCGAAGGGCTCTCCCATAAGGTTGGGTTGAACATAGCCAAGTTCCCCGCCTTCAATCCGCGTTGCGGTATCGGTGCTGACCTCGAAGGCGACGACGGCGAATTCCTCTCCGGTCGTGACGCGCTCTCGCACGCGAACGGCCTCGTCTTCCGTATCAACGAGGATCAATGCCACGCGAACCTGGTCCTCGATTTGCTGGAGCGCGGCCTGTTCCGCATACATTTCCCGAATGCGTTCTTCCGTGACATTGCGAGCCACAAGATGTTCCACCAGGAGGTTGCCGAGGACGCGTTCACGCGCTGCTTCCAGTCGTCTTTCTGCGTTCGCTTCCAGGTCCAGAGACTTGCCGACGGCTTCTTGTGCCATCAGCCGTTGATCGATCAATTGATCTAGAATTGTCTGAAATGCCGGGTGCCCGATTCCGATCGGTTCACCCGTTGCGATTGCGCCTTGGGCCGTTGCTTCCAGCTCAATGTCTGCGAGGTATATGGGGTCCCCGTTCACGACAGCAGCGACAGCCCCATCGACCCCGACCCGTACGGGATCGTCGGCAATTGAGACATCGCAGGCAGCAAAAAGTACGCACACGCCGACGCCAGCGATACACCCTAGGAGGCTCTTTTGCATGGCGAATCCCTCTTAATGGCGTCAGCCCGCCTGATTGACACACTTCGGGGCCGTTCTTAAGTCTCGGGCTTGCAATGGTCGAGAGGGTTTTGCCATTGCAGCTTTCCCTGCGCAAAGAGGTTGTAAGACTCTGGGTGCGAGGGGCAAGTTTCGCGTAATCCTCAAGCGTATTGGTCAGGTCTATGCTATCAGTTGCCCGCAAGATTTTCGGTTCCGTCAATGACCGAAAGCTTAAGCCCCTAAATACGCGGGTCTCACGTATCAATTCCATGGAGCCCATGATCGAGGCGCTGTCAGATTCTGCGCTCAAGGGCAAGACCGAGGAATTCCGCCAGCGCTTGGACAATGGATCAACGCTGGATGAGCTTCTGGAAGAGGCGTTTGCCGTAGTGCGCGAAGCCTCCAAGCGTGCACTGGGCATGCGCCATTTCGATGTTCAGTTGATCGGCGGCATGGTGCTCCATTCTGGCGCGATTGCTGAAATGAAGACGGGCGAGGGTAAAACGCTCGTGGCGACACTGGCTGTGTATCTCAACGCCCTGGCCGGGCGTGGCGTGCACGTCATCACCGTCAATGATTATCTGGCCAAGCGCGATGCGGAGTGGATGGGGCAGCTCTATGGTTTCCTTGGGATGACCACAGGAAAGGTGATCCATGGCGTTGATGACCAGGGCCGCAAGGAGGCCTACGCCGCAGACATCACCTACGGCACAAACAATGAATTCGGCTTCGACTATCTACGCGACAATATGAAATATTCTCTGGACCAGATGGTCCAGCGTGGCCATGCCTACGCGATTATTGACGAAGTCGACTCGATCTTGATCGATGAGGCGCGCACGCCGCTTATCATATCTGGGCCCACCGACGACCGCTCCGACCTTTATCGCTCAGTCGATGCTTTGATCCCCAATCTGGTGGAAGAAGACTATGAGCTTGATGAGAAGCAACGTTCCGTGGGCTTTTCAGAAAACGGGACTGAAAAAATGGAGGAGTTGCTGCTCAATGCGGGGCTCTTGGAAGGCTCGCTCTGGGAGCCGACAAATATTTCTATCGTGCACCACGCCAATCAAGCCCTGCGGGCCCACAAGCTGTACCAGAAAGACAAGGACTATATCGTCAAAGACAGCCAGGTGATGCTAATCGATGAGTTCACAGGAAGGATGATGGAGGGGCGCCGGCTTTCCGAAGGGCTTCACCAGGCGATCGAAGCCAAGGAACGTGTCGAGATAAAACCAGAGAACCAAACACTGGCCTCTATCACATTCCAGAACTACTTCCGGCTCTACGAAAAATTAGGGGGCATGACTGGCACCGCGTTGACGGAAGCCAGTGAGTTCGCCGATATCTACAAACTCGAAGTTGTGGAATTGCCGACGAACAAACCGATTGCACGCATTGATGAAGACGATGTCGTGTATCGCACGGCTTCGGCCAAATATTCCGAGATCATTAATGAGGTGCGTGATTGCCATGAGCGTGGCCAGCCGGTTTTGCTGGGTACCGCATCTATCGAAAAGTCCGAAATCCTCGACCAACTCCTCACCGAGGCCAAAATTCCCCACGCTGTTCTCAATGCGCGCCACCATGAACAGGAGGCCCAAATTGTTGCCGATGCAGGCATTCCTGGCGCCATTACGGTTGCGACCAATATGGCCGGGCGCGGGACGGACATTCAACTGGGCGGCAATTTGGACATGCGTGTCGAGAAAGAGCGTGAAGCCATTGAGCTTAAAGAGGGGCGTGTGCTCACGGAAGGTGAAGTTGAAACCCTGAGGGCGCAGATCAGGGCCGATGTCGAGGTAAAGAAAAAAGAAGCGCTCGATGCGGGCGGACTTTATGTCCTTGGGACAGAGCGCCACGAGAGTCGGCGGATTGACAACCAGCTACGCGGCAGGACGGGACGCCAGGGTGACCCTGGCCGATCAAAGTTCTTCATCTCGGTCGAAGATGATCTCATGCGGATCTTCGCGGCGGACCGCCTCGACAATGTCATGCGCAAACTTGGCATCAAGGAAGATGAAGGCATTACCCATCCCTGGATGAACAAGGCGATGGAGACCTCTCAGAAAAAGGTTGAGCAGCGCAATTTCGAGATGCGCAAGAACGTCCTCAAATACGATGATGTCATAAATGATCAGCGTAAAGTCATCTTCGAACAGCGCCGGGAATTCATGGAATCCGAGGCGGTGACCGAAATCGTCGAGGACATGCGCGAAGATGTCATCGACAAGATTGTTGCATTCACGATGCCTGAAAAGGCGTATGCTGAACAATGGGATGTGGAGGGGCTCAAGGCGCAACTCCTCAATGCCCTGCATTTGGATTTGCCGGTGCATGACTGGGCCCAGGAAGAAGGTGTTGCGAACGAAGAGGTCCGCGAGCGTATTCTTCAGGTGGCCAATGCAGCCTTCGCTGAAAAGCGCCAGTTGGCTGGCGATACCCAGATCAATTACATTGAGAAACAGGTCTTGCTCCAGGTCCTGGATCTCCAATGGCGCCAGCACCTCCAACAGCTCGACCAGTTGCGTTCCGTGATCCATCTGCGCGGCTATGGCCAGCGCGACCCGCTGAACGAGTTCAAGGAAGAAGCCTTCAAGCTGTTTGACTCAATGCTGGGAGATTTGCGCCTCATGGTTACGCGCTCACTCATGGGTCTTCGTGTGGAGGGTCCGCAGCAGGGCGCGCAAGCGAGTCCGCCACCAGCGAGGGTGCCGACTCCCCCTAAAAAAAAAGTCCTTCCGAACACCCGCGTGACTGAAACAGGGACTGGCGCGTTGGTGGCTGACACGGCGGCGCCGATGGAAGACTGGTCAAACACCCCTCGTAACGCGCCCTGTCCGTGTGGCTCTGGCAAGAAATACAAGCACTGCCATGGTGCAATCGAAGCTGAGACGACCTCGAGTGGGTTTTCCATCGGCGGTGGAAGCAGAACACCCTAATGGCTTCGATCAGAGTCTGCGGCGCGCTGACACAGATCACATCGGTCGCATCCTTCTTGGCCGAAATTCACCCATGTCTTGGAAGTGAAGAAGTGACATGGCTAGGGAATCAGGGATGACAAGTGCCAAGACAATTCATCTACATCGTTCGCCGGATGGCGTTCGCGACCGTCTGGCTTTTAGCATGGTAAAGTTCATGCGCGTCTTTGCGGACGCTTTTTTCCGC
>JBCCTK010000062.1:0-18050 GCA_039198685.1 Pseudomonadota bacterium
GTCGACATCGACATGACGCTTACGGCACCAGGCTGCCCCGTGGCGGGTGATATGCCAGGGTGGATAGAGACGGCTGCGCGCACCGTGGAGGGAATTGAAGATGTAGAGGTGCGCCTCACTTTCGACCCGCCTTGGGACCCTTCGCGGATGTCAGATGAAGCGCGCCTTGCCCTGAACATGCTTTAGGCCCCGTGTTCGATGAACGGTTCAAAACCACCGAAGATCATGCGTTTTCCATCAAAGACAGCGTCGCCCAGCAGCTTGAGCAACTCCGGATTGTTGCGCATGGTGGCGTGAGCGGTATTTCGGACTTCTTTTGAAGGCCAAAGCGTCCAGGCAAAAACGACAGCTTCATCATCCTTGCATTCGACGGCCCTGAAAAAGTCAGTCTGTTTTCCTTCGGGCACATCATCTTGCCATGCTTCTAGAATCTTCAGCGCCCCCTGCTGCATAGCAAAAACACCGAATGCATTCGCCTGTTTGGTGTAAGCCTCTTTTTGGTCGCGCGAAATAGCGAATACATAGCCGTCAATATACGTCATAGGCGGTCTCCTTGTTTTCGGAAAACCCTAACCTAAGCAGCTTTCGATTTCGCCTTTTTCTTCGGCTTAGCCTTGCTGTCTCTTGCTTTCTTGGCGGCGCGACGTTCATCCTGACGTTTGAACGTCTCAGCCAGGAATGCACCCGTGTGACTGCCTTCTGCCTGGGCAACCTGTTCCGGTGTGCCTTCCGCCACCAGTTGACCGCCGCCATCGCCACCTTCCGGGCCAAGATCAAGGATCCAGTCTGCCGTTTTGATGACATCGAGATTGTGCTCGATTACCACAACGGTGTTCCCCGCATCGACAAGCTCATGGAGCACTTCGAGAAGCTTGTTCACATCCTCAAAATGTAAGCCGGTCGTTGGCTCATCCAGTATGTAGAGCGTGCGGCCCGTTGCCCGTTTTGACAGCTCCTTAGCAAGTTTTACGCGTTGGGCCTCTCCGCCAGAAAGCGTAGTCGCCTGTTGGCCGACCTTGATGTAGCTCAGACCCACCCGGTTCAGGGTTTCCATCTTTCCGGCAATGGCTGGCACTGCGGAGAAGAATTTTGCGGCGTCCTCAACAGTCATGTCGAGAACATCGGCGATGGACTTTCCCTTGTAGAGCACTTCCAAAGTCTCGCGATTGTAGCGCTTGCCCTCGCAGACTTCGCACGTGACGTAGACGTCCGGCAGGAAATGCATCTCAATCTTGATGACGCCGTCGCCTTGGCAGGCTTCACAACGCCCGCCCTTCACGTTGAAGCTGAAGCGGCCTGGCTTGTATCCTCGGGCTTTGGATTCCGGCAAGCCGGCATACCAGTCACGGATCGGTCCGAAGGCGCCTGTATAGGTGGCGGGGTTGGAGCGTGGTGTGCGCCCGATCGGGCTTTGGTCGATATCGATGACCTTGTCGAGGTGCTCCAGCCCTTCAATCGTGTCATACGGTGCGGGCACGGCAGAAGCTCCGTTCAGTTTCCGAGCAAGTGCCTTATACAGTGTCTCGATGATCAACGTGGACTTGCCGCCGCCTGAAACGCCGGTGATCGCCGTGAACACGCCAAGCGGTATACGGGCATTCACGTTTTGAAGGTTGTTGCCCGTGGCGCCTTTCAGGCGGATTGACTTGACCCGCGCAGCCGGGCGGCGCTTTTCTGGTATCGCGATCTCTCGTTCGCCATTCAGATATGCCCCAGTCAGGCTGGCGGGATCGGCAATCACTTCGACGGCGGTGCCCTGGGCAACCACTTCGCCGCCATGCACGCCGGCTGCTGGGCCCATATCGATAACATGATCTGCCGTCAGGATGGCATCTTCATCATGCTCGACAACAATCACAGAATTGCCGAGATCCCGCAGGCGTTTCAGTGTTTCAATCAGCCGCGCATTATCACGCTGGTGCAATCCGATTGACGGTTCATCCAGCACATAAAGCACGCCCGTCAGGCCAGAGCCGATTTGGCTGGCCAGGCGAATGCGCTGGCTTTCCCCGCCCGAAAGGGTGCCCGATGCGCGGCCGAGACCGAGGTAATCGAGCCCCACATCATTCAGAAATTTCAAACGGTCATTGATTTCTTTGAGGATGCGCCCGGCGATTTCCTGGGATTGGGGGCTCAGCGTGTCGTTGACCGTTTTGAACCACGCACCTGCCTCACGGATCGAGAAGACCGAGATGTCTGCGATGTCATGGTCTGCGATTTTCACAGCCAAGGCCTCTGGCTTGAGCCGTTTGCCGCCGCAAGCTGGACAGGGCTGGTTCGACTGGAATTTCGCGATTTCCTCGCGCACCCAGGCACTGTCAGTCTCGCGATAGCGCCGCTCAAGGTTTGGAACAACGCCTTCAAATGTCTTGGTAACTTCATAGCGGCGCATTCCATCATCATAGACGAAGTCAATTTCGTCATCGCCAGTTCCATATAGGATAATGGACTGGATTTTTTTATCGAGTGCATTCCAGGGCTTTTTCAGGTCAAACCGATAGTGGGCTGAGAGCGCCTGAAGGGTTTGGGTCTGATAAGGAGAGGTGGACTTCGCCCACGGTGCGATAGCGCCATTCGTGAGCGTCAAGTCTCTGTCGGGAACGACTAGGTCAATATCAATCTTGGACTGGGTGCCCAAGCCATCACATGTAGGGCATGCGCCGAAGGGGTTGTTGAATGAAAACAGTCGCGGCTCGATTTCTGGAATGGTGAAACCACTTTCAGGACAGGCGAAATTTGCGCTGTAAGTGATCCGCTTCGGTGTGTCTTCATCCTCGCCCAGGTCGGCGTATTCCGCCACCGCGATGCCACCGGCTAGGCCGAGCGCTGTTTCGAAGCTCTCGGCGAGACGTTGCTCCATCCCATCCCGGATCACAACCCGGTCGACCACCACGTCAATGTCGTGCTTGAATTTCTTGTCGAGTGTCGGCGGGTCCTCGAGGTCGTGGAATTCACCATCGACTTTCACCCGCTGGAACCCCTTCTTAAGCAACTCTGCGAAGTCCTTTCGGTACTCGCCCTTGCGCCCACGAACGATGGGCGCGAGCAAATAAAGCCGGGTCTTCTCCGGAAGCGCCATGGTGCGATCGACCATCTGGCTGACTGTTTGGCTTTCGATTGGCAGTCCCGTTGCAGGCGAGTAGGGGACGCCGACCCGCGCCCAGAGGAGGCGCATATAATCATAGATTTCCGTGACGGTTCCAACGGTGGAACGCGGATTGCGGCTGGTGGTCTTTTGCTCGATGGATATTGCGGGCGAGAGGCCTTCAATGCTTTCCACATCGGGCTTTTGCATCAGTTCGAGGAACTGACGGGCATAGGCCGAAAGGCTCTCGACATAGCGGCGCTGCCCCTCTGCATAGATCGTATCGAAAGCCAGAGAGGACTTTCCGGACCCAGATAGGCCTGTCATCACCACAAGCTTGCCGCGTGGGATGTTGATATCGACGTTTTTGAGATTGTGCTCTTTGGCCCCGCGCACGCGGATGTCTGGTGTCTCCATGATGGTGCGCCGGCCTCCTGAGTAGGGTGTAATTGCCCGACATAGGGTGAGAGCGCTACCTTGCACAGGGCGTTTATCTCGCCGCGTTAGCCTCTCTGTCAGGAATGTCAGAACCAACCACCTTGCAAGACTGTACCTATTGGCCTTGTAGCAACTGTCGGTGAGCTGCAAATGGTGCAAATTCTCTGTTGAAAGCCGAGTTCAGGCCGTCTAGAACAATACTAGAACATATACATCACTGAATTCCCCATGGGGCGTTTTCGGGCGATAGTCTATTATGCGTTGAGATTCGGAAAAAAATAAAAGTCGGAGTGGTGTAATGGCGGGATCGGTGAACAAGGTAATCCTGGTCGGAAATTTGGGACGCGACCCCGAGGTGCGTCAGTTCCAGAATGGTGGTCAGGTGTGCAACCTCTCCATCGCCACGTCCGAGAATTGGAAAGACCGCAATACGGGCGAACGCAAGGAGAAGACCGAGTGGCATCGTGTGGCGATCTTCAATGAAGGGCTTGTCCGTGTGGCCCAAAGCTACCTCAAGAAGGGGTCTAAGGTTTACCTTGAGGGCCAACTCGAAACCCGGAAATGGACAGACCAGAGCGGTCAGGAAAAATACACGACCGAAATCGTGCTACGGAACTATTCCGGTCAACTGACCATGCTTGACGGTCGCGACAGCGGTGGCATGGGTGGTGGTGGCGGTAGCTCCATGGGGTATGATCAGGGCGGCGGCGGCCCCCGCCAGATGGAAGGCCCGGCAGAAGATTTCTCCCGCCAGGACCTGGACGACGAAATCCCGTTCTAGGGCTTAGATTGGCGTAAATATCTCGACGAGGGCGCTTGTGTCCCGACCGCCAACGCCGAGTGCACCGCCCAGCACATAAATGTCCCGATCAATTGCAACCGCGCCCAGACCATGGCGCGGTGAAGGCATATCATCGATCTGTACCCAGACATCATTGGCAGGGACATAGCACCAGGCTTCCGCATACACGCCGCCGGGCTCCGGGTTGAAGAACTCGCCCCCAAACGCATAGAGCCGTCCTTCGACGCACGCCGCTGCGAGGCCACCCTGGCCCTGGGGCATAGGCGCGGCGGTGCGCCATCGGTCTTCGCGCGCATCATAGACTTCATGGGCAGGGGTGTTGCCGCCAGCAACGGTGCGCCCACCGACAACGTGCCAATCATTGCCGATAATGGCCGCGGCCGAGCTGTTTCTTGCGGTGGGTAGGGGCGCGGCCGTTTCCCAAGCGTCTCCGATCGAGCTCAAAATGAAATGCTCGTCAGTGTCCGTGTGATCCTGCCAGCTGGCATTCGCCTCACCTGCGGGGCGGCGTCCTCCAGCCAAGTGGAGTGTATTGTCGAGAACAGCAGTGACGGCTTCACCGACAGGCCTGGGAAGTTCTGGAACCCGCATCCAGTTGTCATCGATAAGCTCAACAGGAGGAAATAATGCCGTTCTGCCGTCAATTGGAAGCATGGCCCAACCTCCTGACTGCATGACCCAAGCGCTATCTGGCGATGGGCTTTCAAAACCAGCCAATGCAAGAAGAAGACCCTGGAATGAAACGAGATGCGGGTGGTGACGCGGAACGGGAAGTGGTGCTCCGAGCATCCAGTTGTTCTGCTTAGGATCATAAATCTGGTGGGCCGAAGTGGGGCCTGTGATGATGCCGTTCTCCGCCGCAAAGCCGCCAGCCAAGTGAATGCGGCCATTGAACAATGTGGGATAGATCTCCTGCACAGCGACGGACAGGCTTGGCCCCGATTGCCATGTTCCGACAGGAATTGCTTCGGTCACGGGTATAGGTTGGCAGGCGGCTAATCCGACACCGCCAAGGCCGATGAGCAAATCGCGTCTGTTCAGCGTTGGCTCGAAGTGCCTCAATCCTGTGTTGCCCTGAAACATCATAGCAAAACCCTACATGCTCTAAAGCACTCCAGAGTTTGAAGCACACCGCTGAGCCTGCTACCACTGGTCTAAGAAAAACTGTCGATTCGAGACATATTATACAAGAGCAGGAGCGCCGCGGTTTGAGCGACGACACCACGCCACCCGAAGAGCCGGAAACCGGCGCCCCGCTGCCAGAAGACGGCATCGATCCCATCTCTATCGAGAGCGAGCTAAAACGCTCCTACCTCGATTACGCCATGAGCGTCATCGTCAGCCGCGCGCTGCCCGATGTACGAGATGGTCTCAAGCCTGTGCACCGCCGCATCCTCTATGCGATGCAGGAGGGTGGCTATACGCATGATAAGCCTTATCGCAAATCGGCCCGCGTGGTCGGAGATGTCATCGGTAAGTATCACCCACATGGTGATAGCGCTGTCTATGATGCCTTGGTGCGGATGGCCCAGCCGTTTTCCATGGGGCTGCCCCTGCTCGACGGGCAGGGCAATTTCGGCTCCATCGACAATGATCCGCCGGCAGCCATGCGGTATACAGAAGTGCGCACGGACAAGCCCGCTCAGTATCTGCTCAGTGATATCGACAAGGATACGGTCGACTTCCAGGAAAACTACGATGGCTCCGAAAGCGAACCCATCGTCTTGCCGGCTCAATTCCCTAATCTGCTTGTGAATGGCGGTGGCGGTATTGCCGTGGGTATGGCGACCAATATCCCACCACACAATCTAGGCGAAGTGATCAATGCCACCTTAGCTCTCATCGATGATCCGGCCATTGAGGATGAAGCGCTGTTGGACATCATTCCCGGTCCTGATTTTCCGACAGGCGCGCAGATATTGGGTTATGCAGGATCCAGACGCGCGTTGCTAGAAGGGCGCGGCTCAGTTGTTATGCGGTCGCGTACAGAGATGGAAACGACACGTGGAGGACGTGAAGCCATCATCGTCACCGAGATTCCGTACCAGGTGAACAAAGCGAATATGGTCGCCAAGATTGCCGAATTGATTCGGGAAAAGCGGATCGAAGGGATCGCAGATCTGCGCGACGAGTCCGATCGTCAAGGCATTCGCGTTGTCATTGAGATTAAGCGCGATGCCAGCGCTGACGTCGTGCTCAATCAGCTTTATCGCTACTCACAGATGCAAACCTCTTTTGGGGTCAACATGCTGGCTCTAAATGGTGGACGACCTGAGCTTCTAAATGCCCGCAGGGTGCTCCAGTGTTTCATTGCTTTTCGCGAAGAAGTTGTTGCTCGCCGCACGAAATTCGATTTGGCGAAGGCGCGAGACCGTGCCCATGTCCTGGTCGGCTTGGCATTGGCCGTTGCTAATATCGATGAAGTGATCCGGATCATTCGAAATGCTCCCGATCCGGCCACCGCTCGCGAGCAGCTCCTGGCTAAGGCCTGGGACGCACAGGATATGGCGCCGTTGATCGATCTAATCGCTGACCGGCGCACGCGGCAGTCCGAAGACGGTACGATCTTCCTATCTGATGAGCAGGCTCGGGCCATTCTAGAGCTGCGCTTGCATCGTCTCACGGGTCTTGGACGCGATGAGATTGGAAATGAAGCTAAAGGATTGGCGGAGAAAATCGCAGACTTTCTCGATATCTTGCGTTCGCGTCCGCGGATCCTCGACATCATTCGCGGCGAACTTGGGGAGGTAAAAGAGAAGTTCGCTGTGCCGCGCCGCTCTGAATTTGTCTTCGGCGATGCCGATATGGATGATGAAGACCTTATCGAACGCGAAGATATGGTCGTAACCGTCACCCATGGTGGATACGTCAAGAGGGTTCCACTTACGACCTACCGCACGCAAAACCGAGGCGGCAAAGGGCGCTCGGGTACGTCTCTCAAGGACGAGGATTTTGTTACTCGCCTTTTCTCCGCCAATACCCACACGGAGATCTTGTTTTTTAGTTCTGCGGGCATGGTATACAAAGAAAAAGTCTGGCGCTTGCCGCTCGGCTCTCCCCAGTCCCGAGGCAAGGCGCTGGTGAATATCCTACCGCTGGAAAAAGACGAATGGATCACATCGGTGATGCCTTTGCCGGATGACGAGACAGCGCGCGAACATATGGATGTAATGTTTGCCACACGACAAGGCACTGTGCGGCGCAACAAATTGTCAGATTTTGTCCGCGTGAATCGCAACGGCAAGATCGCCATGAAACTCGAAGAAGGCACGAATGACGGAATTGTCAGTGTCAAGATGTGTTCAGATAGAGACGACATCCTGCTGACGACTGCCCAGGGACAGTGTATCCGCTTTCGTGTCGACGATGTGCGCGTTTTTGCCGGTCGCAACTCCACGGGCGTGCGAGGTATCCGGCTCGTCGGGGGCGATAAAGTCATCTCGATGGCAATTCTGCGCCATGTGGATGTATCACCCGCAGAAGCGCGGGGGTACTTGAAACATGCCTCTGCCATGCGGCGCGCTAGTGAGGGCGAAGATATCGACCTTGGTGATGATACCTTGGAGGATAGCGCGGAGGATACGGCCCTGAGCCCGGAACGCTTAGCCGAATTGGGCGCCGCCGAACAATTCCTATTGACCGTGACGACACATGGCATGGGAAAACGGTCTTCCGCGTTCGATTACCGTGTTTCGGGTCGTGGCGGAAAAGGAATCATCGCCCATCGCCTGCCCCTGAGCCTGGAACTCGCCCAAAGCTTCACGGTCGAAGATGGCGATGAGGTGATGCTTGTCACCGATGCGGGACAAGTGATCCGAACCCCTGTAGATCAGATTCGTTTGGCTGGACGCGCGACAAGCGGCGTATGGGTGCTGCGGACGAACTCAGACGAGAAAGTCGTTTCCGTAGCACGTCTTGTGGAACAAGATGGCGATGATATCGACGGTACCGATGGTGATCCAAACGATGCTGGCGCCTAGGCGGCAAAGCCTGCGCTTTGGAGGAGATGATGAACCGAGTTGGCCTTTATCCCGGCACGTTTGACCCGATTACGCTTGGCCATCTTGATATTATTCAGCGGGCAACCAAACTGGTAGATCGATTGATTGTCGGTGTTGCCTTCAACGAAGCGAAGAAACCGCTGTTTCCCCTTGAGGATCGTTTGAAAATGGTTGAGCGCGAGGTCCGGGTGCACGAGATGCCCGGATCTGCCCAAATCGTCGTAAAGCCTTTTGACAAGCTGCTCATGCATTTTGCTGAAGAGGTAGATGCTACCGTCTTGGTGCGCGGCCTTCGCGCTGTCTCTGACTTCGAATATGAGTTCCAGATGACGGCTATGAATGAGGTACTGAATCCCGACATTGAAACCGTGTTCCTGATGGCCGATGTTCGCCACCAGGCGGTTGCCTCGCGACTCGTGAAAGAAATCGCAAAACTCGGCGGCGATGTTTCGAGTTTTGTCTCCCCCACTATAAGGGCGGACCTATTGGAGAAATTTGGATTATGACTCGTGCCTTCTTCATCGCTGCTATAGCAGTTCTCTCGCTTACATTGCCTGCGGTCCCCCAGACAGTCCCTGCTATTGCAGCGGGTGCAGAAGCATCCGTTGATACAAGTGACGTTGAAAATTGGCGTGAAGCCGATCCAGAGAATCTCATCCAACTCCAGACGACCAAAGGAATGATCCTTGTTGAGATGTTCCCTGAAGTCGCGCCGGCCCACGCAATCCAGTTTCGAGCCTTGGTTCGATCTGGAGATTATAACGGCACATCTTTCCATCGCGTGATCGATGATTTCATGGCCCAGGGTGGCGACATATTCGCCTTGCACGGCCGCGAGTCCGGATTGCCAGACATTCCGGGAGAATTTACCTTTCGGCGCGACCCGGTTGCCATGTCAATGGATACGATTGGTGATGCCGAATTGGGAAAAATCGGATTTATCAAGGGTTTCCCAATTATGGGGCAAGCTGCATGGTTGTCTGAGATGTCACGCGATGGTCTCGTTCAAAGCTACATTGCGCATTGCCCAGGCGTCGTCTCAACGGCCCGAACGGATGATCCCAACTCGGCCAACAGCCAGTTTTTCCTGATGCGTGGGCGGGCTGAACATTTGGATCTCTCGTATACGGCTTGGGGACGCGTGGTTGAAGGGCTTGACGTGGTCCTCGGGATTAAGACAGGAGAACCGCCCGCCAATCCAGACATTCTACAAAGTGCTGTGATGGTGTCTGATATGCCTGCCGCTGAGCAACCGCGCGTTTGGGTGCAACGCACTGATGGCCCGGATTTCGTGACTGTCCTGGACGCTGCTGCCGAGAGTGGTGTGGTCGATATTTGCGATGTACCACCTGTTCCCACAGTGGTGGTGCGATAGACCTTGGACCTCGACGCGTTCGATTTCCATCTTCCGGAAGACCGAATTGCCTTGCGCCCAGCAGATCCGCAGGACTCAGCGCGTATGCTGGTCGTCCATGCCGACGGATTGCTTGACGATACGGTCATTCGCGACTTGCCTCGGTACTTAGAGCCCGGAGATCATCTCGTTTTCAACGATACTCGTGTCCTTCCTGCAGCCTTGAAAGGCATCCGCCGGGCGCGTGACACGCAGGGGCGCGATGTCGATGTGGATATAAACCTAATAGAGGAGATTGGTGCTGGGCGGTGGCTTGCCTTGGCGCGTCCAGGTCGGCGGCTTCAGCCTGGTGACTGTGTGGGAATTGCAGAAGGGTTTTCGGCGAAGATTGTCGCCAAACGCGAAGGCGGTGAGGTGGAAATCACATTTGATGCTGACGCCGACGATTTGCGCGGCCTGCTTGATGCCCACGGCGCAATGCCCCTTCCGCCGTATATTGCCCGCAGGCGACCTGCCGACCGGCGTGACAGCGAAACTTACCAAACGCTCTTTGCAAGTGAAGATGCAAAGTCAGTTGCTGCACCGACGGCTGGGCTTCACTTCACAGATCGGCTTATGTCTGAAATCGATGAAGCGGGAATGATACGTGAAACGGTACGCTTGCATGTCGGGCTGGGCACATTCGCCCCTCTCGATGAGGCCGCGCTGCGCTATAATCATCTTCATGAAGAATGGCGGCGTCTCACGCCTGAAGCGGCAGATCGATTGAACAGGGCGCGGCAGAGTGGGAAACGGTGTGTGGCCGTTGGAACGACGGCGATGCGCACGCTGGAAAGCTGTGTCGGGTCGCATGGGAGACTGTACCCCGAAACTGGCCCGACTGATATTTTTATAAAGCCCGGTGACCTCATTCGTGCAACAGACGCTTTGGTCACTAATTTCCATCTCCCGCGGTCGTCTCTATTCATGCTTGTGAGCGCTTTAATGGGGACCGAAATCATGCAGGCGGCCTACGCCCACGCCATAGCAGAAGACTATCGATTCTATTCTTATGGGGATGCCTGTTTACTGTTGCCAAGCCGATGAGCGCGTTCAATTTTTCAATTGATGCCACGGATGGCTCCGCGCGTACGGGACAGCTTTTGACGCCGCGCGGCAGGATCCGCACACCGGCTTTCATGCCTGTCGGGACCGCGGGTACGGTCAAGGCGCTGTACATGGATCAAGTCGCTGGCGCCGGAGCGGACATCATCCTGGGCAACACTTATCACCTGATGCTGAGACCCTCTGCCGAACGGGTTGCGGCACTTGGTGGACTGCACACCTTTTCTGGGTGGCCAGGCCCGATATTGACGGACTCTGGTGGTTTCCAAGTGTGGTCCTTGTCACAGCTGCGGAAAATGGACTCTGACGGCGTAACCTTTCAAAGTCACATTGATGGATCGCGCCACCGGCTGACGCCCGCACGCAGTATTGAGATTCAGGCGGACCTGCTCGGCGCAGACATCTCCATGCAACTTGACGAGTGTACGGATTTCCCCTGCAGCCATGAAGAGGCCCTGCGGAGCCTTGAACTGTCCCTGGAGTGGGGCAGCCGGTCTAAAACCGCTTTTGGAGAGAGGAACACTCAAGCCCTTTTTGGCATCGTACAGGGGTCAAACTACCCCGACTTGAGGGAGCGATCTGCACTTGCTGTTTCGCTGCAGGGGTTCGATGGCATCGCCTTGGGTGGGCTCGCGGTTGGGGAAGGCCATGCTCAGATGTGTGAGACCATCGATTTTACAGTGCCACATCTGCCGGTGAACAAGCCGCGCTACGTGATGGGGGTCGGCAAGCCCATCGACCTGATTGAGGCGGTTGCAAGGGGTATCGATATGTTTGATTGTGTCTTGCCGACCCGATCGGGTCGCCATGGTCAGGCTTGGACATGGGACGGACCCATCAATGTGAAAAATGCAAAATATATTGAAGAGGTTCGGCCCCTGAACCCAAACAGCGAATGCCCCGCAAGTCGTGACTACAGCCTAGCCTATTTAAACCACCTTTTTCGGGCAGGGGAGTATCTTGGGCCTATGCTATTATCGTGGCACAACACGGCCTTCTTCCAATCGCTTATGGCACGGGTGCGAGCGGAAATTGCAGCTGGAAGCTTTGGCGATTTGCGGGCAGAATTGTCTCTGCGGTGGGCAGATACACGGTCCAATCCGCGCGGTGTTCAGCGATAGTCGATTGCTTCGCTATCAATTGGCGCGGGAAGTGGTGCGGCAGGCGGAACGCATCCAAGGGCTTGGCCATAGCCTTTTAGATAGGCGCGACGCTCCATCCCGAGCCGAAAGGCGGTTGAGAGCCTATTCGCATAACGCTCTGCGCCCGTGGCTTCTCGCACCAGACCTCTAAACGGAATGAACCCCCGTGTCGTGGAAGAAACAGCGCCCAGCGCTGCGTCGGCTGATCGGTTTGCAGCCCATTCAGCACGGTCGCGTTCGTCCTCGTCTACGGCAGGTACATCGTCGTCGGGGCCGAGAATGCTCGTAAGCGTTGCGATTTCGCCCATGAGGTAATCACACCCCGCGCCTGCAGGAATACCATATGGCGTCTCAAGTGGCGCAAGCGGTGGCGGGATTTCTTCACGCCTTAAGTTGAAATCTTCAAGCGGTCTAAGCGCGGCATCTGTGAAGCCATCACTCGTTTGTTCCACGGCTGAACTGGTGGCTTCGCTCGCTGACGTTCCACCACTGGTGCAGGCCCCCAGTATGGTGACGCCGCAGATGAAGATGAAAGTGTTGGTTGGTCTCATAGATGACATGTCGTCGTAAAAAGTGTCGCAGACAAGGTGGCCACATTTCACACCTCATTGACGGGGGCTGGGCATCCCTCTATGTGCCCTATTTGCTTTGCGTGGTGCCGTTAGCTCAGTTGGTAGAGCAGCTGACTTTTAATCAGCGGGTCACAGGTTCGAATCCTGTACGGCACACCAATTCCAAACAGTAAAATTGGGGTGATCCTCATCGAACAAATCCGGTTGGCGTGGGACAACCTCAGGACTTCGCGTCGTATTCGGGGGTGAATTATACAATACTACCAGCCGTGAAGGCGCTACGGTAAATCGAACCACCTTGGGAGTTTATCATCGTCTGAGCGGCGCCCGAGGCACTTTTCATGTGGTGCTCCGGGTGCATTACAGTCTACGGGAAGTCTTGGCTTATCCCGTCGCTTCGGCCACACGTGCGAACAGGTTTTGGCCATGGCCCGCTCCCGCTTGGAAGGGAGTCTGTGTCGACGTATCTGTGATTTCTTCCCATTTCGCGGCTACGGCTTCTGCGGTCAGGGCCTCGCCGATGCCGACATATGCCCCTTTGGTTTCAACGATTTGCGACATTGAATAAGCGCCGGCCGCTGCAGACAGGATCATTCCGGTGGGGGCGTCCTCTTTCACAAGATTTATAACGCCCGGTGTAATATACTCAGGCTTAAGCTGGGCAAGAACTTGTTCTGGCATCAGGCCTTCGGTCATCCGCGTAGCAGCCACGGGACAAACCGCGTTGATCTTAATGTCGTATTTGGCGCCTTCCTGCTTTAAGGAGTTCATCAGGCCGACAAGACCGAGCTTGGCCGCGCCATAATTGGCTTGGCCGAAGTTGCCATAAAGACCCGTGGATGACGTCGTTACGACCAGTCGCCCATAGCCAGCCGCTTTCATAATGTCCCAGGCCGCTTTGAACGGCTTTACCGAACCCATGAGATGGACGTCCATAACAAGTTGGAAGTCCGCCAAGGTCATTTTGGTGAACGATTTGTCGCGCAGGATCCCTGCATTGGCGATGATGATGTCGATGCGACCGAATGCGCTCATTGTGTCATCAATCATCTTTTGGACGCCGGCATCGTCGGTCACTGAAGAGCCATTTGCAAAGGCCTCACCACCAGCAGCCGTAATTTCCTCAACAACGGCTTCTGCTGCTTCCGAATTGCCGCCTGAACCATCTACGGACCCTCCCAGATCGTTCACGACCACTTTTGCCCCGCGTTTTGCTAGCTCTAGAGCATGGGCGCGGCCAACGCCGCCGCCTGCACCGGTTACTATGGCCACGCGGTCGTCAAAACGAATATCGCTCATGGGAACTCCTCCAGAATCATTGTCTGACGTTGTTGAAGCGTCCGCCACCGTCAGCGTCAAGAAGAAGCGCTTGTCGCGTGCGTGATGCTGTTGCAGTTTCTCGCTGAGCCCACAAAAAGGGAGGCCTTAATGCTCGCCTATGTCACGCTTGGATCCAATAACACTCCGAAGGCGCTGGAGTTCTATGACGCGCTGATGCCGACGCTCGGCGCCCGTCGCGTTTTCGACAATGGTCGATTGTATTTCTATAGTACGGGTCAGGGTCAACCTATGCTGGCCATCGGCGGCACCTATGATGAAGCGGAAGCGACTTGCGGCAATGGCGTGATGCCGGCCCTGGCCGCACCGGACCGGGAAACGGTTGATAAGGTTTACGCCAAGGCGATTGAACTTGGCGCAACCGATGACGGTGAACCGGGCGAACGTGTGCCGAATTTCTTTTACGGCGCTTACTTCCGCGACCCGGATGGCCACAAGATCTGTGTCTGCAAAATGGGCACTTGAACAAAAGCTCTGCCATCAATCTGAAACAGGACTAGCCCGCGCCTGAGGTGCGGGCTAGTGCACAAATGACGGTGTTACCGAGCGGAGAAGTGGATGGATTGGGGCTGGGACAATGCGCGAGCGTTGATTGGAATTGCGGTCATATTTGCGATAGCGTGGGGTCTGTCTGAAAACCGGCGGGCCTTCCCTTGGCGGATTGTCCTTGGCGCTGTGGCCCTGCAATTCAGCTTTGCACTCTTGCTGTTTGCTGTGCCACCGGTTCGCAATGCCCTTTTCAGTGCAAATGTGATTGTTGATGCCCTTGAGGATGCAACCCGAGCGGGCACCGGATTTGTGTTTGGCTACGTCGGAGATAACTCTGCCGCCAGCGCGATCATGGCGGGTGACGCGCCTCCGCTGTTCTTCTTCCAGATCTTACCGATAGTGATTGTGGTCGCCGCCTTGTCTGCAATGCTCTGGCATTGGCGTATATTGCGTTGGATCACGAAGGGGTTTGCCGTCATATTTCGGCGTGGAATGGGAATCGGCGGCGCGACGTCATTGGCGGTATCGGCAAACGTCTTCATGGGCATGACCGAGGCGCCGGTTCTGGTAAAACCTTACCTCAAAGGCATGACCCGTTCGGAACTTTTCATCCTTATGACCACGGGGTTTGCGACCATCGCCGGCAGTGTTCTCATCATCTACGTCACGTTTCTGGAAGGCGTGATGGCTAATCCACTGGCCCAACTCCTCACAGCCTCAATTATCGCTGCGCCTGCAGCAGTTGCGCTTGCGCTTACCATGGTGCCTGAGACCGCAGCGAAGGAAGAGAGGGCCCATGAGCCGGACTTTGAATACGAATCCACCATGGACGCGTTCGCAACCGGTGCGTCGGACGGCTTGAAGATCGTTTTAAACATTGCGACGATGCTCATTGCAGCATTGGCGCTGCTCTATCTGTTGAATAACATTCTGGGTGCATTTCCGGGTCTAGGAGGCGAAGCGTTATCCATCCAGAGAGTGCTTGGGTGGATTTTCGCACCGCTTATGTACTTGATCGGCGTGCCCTGGGACGAGGCGGCCCGCTCCGGCTCGCTCATGGGTATCAAGACGGTCCTGACCGAATTCGTGGCGTTCCTTGAACTGGCCCAGATCCCTGAAGACGAGATGAGTGCGCGCACGCGAATCATCACCGCGCATGCGGTTTGTGGCTTTGCCAATTTTGGCTCAATGGGAATCTTAATCGGCGGCTTAACGATTATTGAACCCGAGCGGCGCGAGACATTCCTCAGCTTGGCCTGGAAGACCCTGATCGCGGGAACCCTGGCGACATGTTTATCGGGCGCGGTCGTCGGCGCTTTGCCGGTAGGCCTCTTTGTTGGGAGTTAGAGTTTGAAACAACTTTTAATCTTGGGGGCCGCGTCTGTATCAATTGCGCAGCCCTCCGCCGGGCAGGCAACGTTCCCCAACGAGATAAGTTTTTCGTGCAACCTATTTCAGATCGAAGACATGCACGGCGCTGCCTGCATCGATGAGGAGCGACAGGCAGAACAACCGGCAAATTCGAGGGACATCCGGTTAGACCCGGTCTTTGTCACAGACAGGGCCGGCAAGCCGATTGATGAAGTCCCAGCCTCCGTGTCCTTGGTTACCGATGAGGAGTTGGAAGCACTTTCCGTCATCAAGACAGGCGACATTCTCGCCACTGTGCCCGGAGTGTTCGTCTCGGGATTGAACGGCCCGCGCGAAATTGTTCAGATCCGCCAGCCATTGGCTTTCGACAATCGGGTCCTTTTGCTCGAAGATGGCGTTCCCTTGCAGAGCTCGGTCTATTTCGACCAATCTGCGCTTGGCTATTCACAGCTTTTTTCATCACCCGGTGGGGTCGAGGTCCTGCGTGGCCCTGGAACGGCAATCTACGGATCGGATGCGCTTTCGGGTGTGGTGAATGTCCTGACGGTTGAACCGGCGGCAGGTCCCCGGTTCGGAGCGAGGGTACGGGGTGGCGAATTCGGTTTGTTTGATGTGCAGGGCCAGGTTGGCGGGGCCGTGTCCGAGCGCCAGTCTGTGAGGGCAACGCTCGCTGTTTCGGGGGAAAGTGGTGACCGCGATGAGACCGCATTCTATCGCGCCCAAGGGGTTCTCCGGCATGCGTTTGAATCAGACCAGCTCAATATTGATACGGGATTGTATATCACCGAATATGAAACTGAATCAGCAACGGCTGTGCGTCCACTTGCCGACCTGTCCGACCTGCTCGGTCAATCCGGGCTCAACCCTGCCGTGGATGTCGACGAGGCGGTGGAAGACGGCGCGCTGTACCGCCTCCAAAGTCGCATTGAGTACCAGTCAAGCGAGGACCTCACGGTCAGGGTCACGCCATATTGGCGACGCCAGGAGTCCAGTAGCACAGCGGTCTTTCAGCCAGCTACCACGCCACGCGAGGATGCCACAGTCGAAACACTAGGTGTCTTGTCGGCAGCGACTTGGGTCACGCCAGCTGGAACATGGACGGCGGGTTTTGATCTGGAATTCACGGAGCTTGACCTATTTGTGTTCCAGTCGCGACCCGATGCCGTCGTGTTTGGAGACCTGTTTCTCCAGGGCACACAGTTTGACTACAAGGTCGACTATCGGGCGCTCTCACCATACGTGCAATATGAACGTGCTTTCGGCGATGTATTACTCCAACTGGGGCTGCGCCATGATGCGCTGCGCTATGAGTTCGACAACGCACTTGCGGAGGTCGCAGGCGATGCGCGCCTGCAGGTGCCGGACCGGACCGATGAGTTTGACAATACATCGCCCCATGCGGCGCTGATCTGGAATGCCACCGACACCCATAGCGTATTTGCACGATATGCGCGCGGGTTTCGTGTGCCACGGGCATCGGAGCTTTATGAACTCGAAGCTGGCCAGACGGAGTTTGAGCTGGAACCGGAAACGCTGGACAGTTTCGAATTGGGCTGGCGTGCACAGACAGAGACGCTCAGCTTTGAATTGGTCGGTTATTGGCAGGAAAGCCAAGACGGCGTGATCACTGATGTTCAGACTGCCGCGGGAAACATCTCGGTGAATGCGGGGGAGCGTCGCTTCGCCGGGATCGAGGCTTCACTTGACGCGGCCCTGCCGCTGGGCATTGGCGTGAATGCCGTGTTTGCCTACCAGGACTTTGTTTTTGATCAACGCTCAGCCGACGGAGATGATCCGTTTGACGGAAATACAATCTCCGAGACACCTGAGACGTTGGGCAATCTCGTGGTCAACTGGATCCCGCCAAGTTTCCAGGACGTCACATTGACAGGCCGCTTGCGCCATATCGGGTCATGGCCCCTGAACGACGCCAATACCGCGTTCACCGATGATGAGCAGATTTTCACCGCGCAAGGGGAATGGCGTCTGAACCAGCATTTGACGGCTGAGATCAAGCTGGAAAACGTAACCGATGAGGTCTATGCGGTTTTTGCCGATGCGCCGGTTTTTGCTCCAGATGGCCGCGCGCGCCCCGGCGCGCCGCGCACCCTTTCCGCAGGTGTGCGCGTGCGCTACTGAAGCCATTGCGCGAAACGGAGCTCGACCATGAAACTTTACCAGACGCCCAAGGCGCCAAATCCCGACCGAGTGGTCTTTTTCCTGCGTGCAAAGGGAAAGCTCGAAAGCGTGGCACTGGAGACGGTCAACATAATGGCCTTGGAGCATAAAACACCAGAGTATCGAGCGATAAGCCCGTTCGCAAAGGTGCCGGTCCTTGTTCTGGATGATGGAAC
>JBCCTK010000063.1:0-17478 GCA_039198685.1 Pseudomonadota bacterium
ATGCCATCATCGACCCCCGCGCACTGACAGTATCTGAGATCCTCAAGAAGGTTCGCCGCGGGCGGATTGTTGAATTGCGAGCCTTGGAAGAGGGGCGGGCTGAAGTTGTGGAGGGGATTACGCTGGAGACATCCAGTCTGATCAACCAGAAGCTGGGCTATGATGACATGCCCGACGGCATAGCCGCAGTGGCCGTACTGCGCAACGACCAAGTTGTATTCCCATCACGTGAAGAGCGTATTCAAGTTGGTGACAGGCTGACTTTGTTGTTCGAAGAAAGCCGCATGGAAGACGTAGAGCGCTACTTCCGCGTATCTGCCGGTTTCTTCTAGCCGATGCACCGGGGCGCGGCATGAATTACGCGGCGGTTGTCCGCATCCTTTGCCTTCTTGGCTTGGTTAAGTCCTGCGCGTTGCTGATCGCAGGCGCTGCGGCCCTTTTGTTTCGCGAGTGGATTCAACTGGGTGCCATTTCAGTGACCTTGTTTATCGTCTTGGTCCTGTCTGTCAGCTTGTTGTTGTTAACACCAAAACCGTCGCGTGATGCGACGCCAAGGGATGGATTGGCTGTTTTAATCCTCTGGTGGGGGCTGGCGTCTTTATTTGGCGCGGGCCCTTTCATCTTCGATGCGTATCAAGGTTGGGTTTCTGCGGTCCTCCACGAAAGCGTATCTTCGCTAACGACCACGGGACATGTCGCGCTGACGCCTGTAACCATGGATGGAGACTGGCCTGTTTCCCTGCTGGTCTGGCGTGGACTACTCCACCTGATGGGTGCGGTCACGACCCTCGTGGGGGTCGCGAGCATATTCGCTGCCTTGAACTTGGGGGGTCCCGGGATCCACAAAACGGTGCTTTTCACCATTCCCGAGGGTAGCTTTTTCAATGCCATGCCCAATGTGCTGGTCGCAGCCACAACAGCGCTCGGTGCAATGGTTTTAATAATAACCACTGCGCTCATCTGGTCGGGTGTGCAGTGGGGTTACGCCCTTTCCGACGCGATCAGCATTTCAACAACGGGGCTTGTGCATCCGGGCCGGGCCGAGATGGCACCCATCAACGGTGTCCATGGCTTGTTGATTTTCTTGGGATTGGCATTTTCGACCGTCGGTCTCGCGGTCGCTCTTGAGGCCCAGGCCGGGCGTTGGCTCGACGTCCTGCGTGACCCAGAACTGATGTCTCTGGCTGGCATCCTTGTCGTTTTATGCGCTTTGCTCGCAAGCGTGGGTGTGGCCCTCTGGCCGGCGCTTGGTTGGAGCCTCACCCATGTGTCGACATCGGGCATACCCGTGACAGACCCGGCTCTGCTACCGAGTGTTCCGCTGGTTCTCGCCATCGTCCCGACTTTGATCGGGGGATCTGCTCTGGCCACGGTGGGGGGGCTCAAACTGGCGAGGCTCTACCTGCTGGTCGCGCGCGCCGGGGAAGAATTTGCACGACTGGGTTTTCGGGATTCGGTTGTCGTCATGCGCTATCGCAAGCGACTCCTGCCAGACGCCGCCGTGGTTGGTGTTTGGGTTTACCTCGTCGCCTATGTTGTTGTTGTTGCATCGCTCATTATTGTGAACACGCTTTGCAATATGTCTTTTGCTGACTCAGTTTCGACCGCGATCGGGTTGATTTCGAATTCGGGGAACCTTGTTGATTTATCCGGATCGAACCGGCCAAACGTCTCGGACCTGTTTGCCATACTTGCAATGCTTTTGGGCAGACTTGAGATAATTGCCCTGATTCCAGCTCTGAGTTGGGGGTTTTGGCGAGGTTGACGCAGCGCAATCCGGGATAGACTTGCGCTTGACACTCAATGCCGCTAGCGCACCGTCTCAACATAGATAAATTGTGCAGGACCATGTCTTCAGAAAAAAAACAAAACTTGCAGGACACATTCCTCAATGCCGTTCGCAAATCACGAACACCCCTTACCGTATTCCTCGTGAACGGGGTTAAGCTCCAGGGCGTTGTGACTTGGTTTGATAATTTTTGTGTTCTCTTGCGCGGGGAAGGGCGTCCACCGCAGCTTGTCTACAAGCATGCGATTTCGACGATTGCTCCGAACGCCCATGTTCAGCTGTACGATGAAGACTCCGACCCGGAGCAGGCTTGAGTACAGCCGGAATTGTACAATCCCCGCCACAGGAACGCGCGGGTGCCATCATCCCCTGGACCACGCCCCAGGATCGCCCCGGAGCGTATCGGCTAGAGGAAACGGCCGGGCTGGTTGAGGCCCTGGGGTGTGATCTGGCGTTCCTGGACAGTGCACAGCTCAGACAGCCTAGCCCGTCTCACCTGCTTTCTGGAGGGCTAATGCAAGCCCTGTCAGAGAAGCTGGCCGAGGCGAGGTGTACGGTTTGCGTTGTTGATGGGGCATTGACCCCTGTTCAACAGCGCAATCTCGAACGATCCCTTGGCGTAAAGGTGATCGACCGAACAGGGCTCATTCTCGAGATATTTGGTTTGCGTGCGCGGACGCGTGAAGGCCAATTGCAAGTGGAATTAGCGAGGATCACTTACGAACGCTCTCGATTGGTCAGGACCTGGACGCATCTTGAGCGGCAGCGCGGGGGAAGGGGTTTTCTGTCTGGGCCCGGTGAAACGCAGCTGGAAGCCGATCGGCGTATGCTGGACCGCACCATGAAAAACCTCCAGAGCGATTTGGACAATGTCCGGCGCACCCGAGGACTGCAAAGAGCGGGGCGCGAAAAAGCCGGTGTGCCGGTCGTGTCCCTGGTTGGATATACAAATGCCGGGAAATCGACCCTGTTTAATCGCTTATCCGGCGCAAACGTCCTGGCAAAGGATATGCCCTTTGCGACTTTGGATCCGACCATTCGCAGAATCCGGTTGCCCGCGATTGGTGATGTCGCCCTCGTCGATACGGTCGGGTTCATTACAGATTTGCCGACCCACCTTATTGATGCGTTCCAGGCCACACTGGAAGAAGCGGTCCAGTCTGATCTCCTGATCCACGTACGCGACCGGTCCGCTGCGATTGATGAAGAGCAAAAACAAGATGTCCTAGCGGTTCTTGCCCGGCTGGAATCGGAGTCAAACGTGCCGCTGCCGCCCATATTGGAGGCCTGGAACAAGGCCGACGCACTTGATGCTGATCGGGCAGCGGCCCTCAACATCGCGTCTGGAAATAGCGACAGCCCCCCAGCGGTGCTGGTGTCTGCTTTGGAGGGCTCTGGTTTGGAGCGATTGAGCCAAGTGTTAGAGGCGATGCTGCTCAAGGACTCTAATACATTTCGATTTCAGCTGGCCCCTGATGAAGGCCGCGCCAGGGCGTGGCTGCACGAGAATGGTGATGTGTTGCACGAAGAAACCTCAGCAGCCGGGTCCAGCGTCTTGGCGGTGAGATTGACCCAGGTGGGGTTCGGGCGGTTCGCAGCGCAGTTTCCTGGCGTGCACCGTGTTGATGTTTAGACCTCGTCAGACTTTACGGCCTGCCAAAGGGCTTCCTGGGCCTGGAGATCAAGGCGGTCGAATTCCTGGCCTCGGGCATGTGCTAAGGCTTCCATAGCGCGGAAGCGTCGCTCAAATTTGCCATTTGCCCGGCGCAAAGCGATTTCCGGGTCTATCTGCAGTTGCCGCGCCAGGTTCGCGCAGACAAACAACACATCCCCAATTTCGTCCTCAATCGCATCTTTGTCTTGCTCGGCCATCGCCGAACGCACCTCACAGAGTTCTTCATCCAGCTTTTCAAAAACGGGCACGGGGTCTTTCCAGTCAAATCCGGCACGCGATGCACGCTTCTGTAGCTTTTCTGCGCGCATCAAGGCCGGCAAAGCCAAAGCCACGTCATCGAGGACGGAGCCATTCTTGCCACGCAGCGCCCTTTCAGAAGCTTTCATGTCTTCCCACGCCACAGTTTGGCCTTCGGCATCACGGTCATCGGGTTCGATAAAGACATGGGGGTGACGGCGGGTCATTTTGGTTGCGATCGCTTCGACCACGTGCCGGGCTGTAAACGCACCCGCTTCACCGGCGATCTGACTATGGAATGCCACTTGGAAGAGGAGATCACCAAGTTCATCGCGCAAATCCTCCATGTCCTCGCGTTGGATTGCATCGGCGACCTCATAGGCCTCCTCGATCGTGTAGGGCGCGATCGTTGCAAATGATTGTTCCAGGTCCCAGGGGCAGCCCGTCTTGGGTGTTCGCAGGGCTTCCATAATCTCCAGCAGCTGGGCAAATGCTTTGCCTGCTTCTTCAAATTCCGTGCGCGGGCGACTGGTGCGTTTCGACATGGATGGGCTCCAGAGTACGTCAACATCGTCCTATCGAGCGTTGATGAAGCGGTCTACTACCCACCCGGCACTTAGAGTATTGGTCTTTCAAATGCGGTCATTTGGTGGTGTGTCGCGTTTGTGCTGGCAAGGCGCATATCGCAGCGGGATACGGGATCCTGCGAGGATTGGAACGCCGTCCAACGCAGACGCTAACGGCCACACAGAACCGCGTTTGAAAAACAACTGCATTAACCGGTACCTGAGTCGCTTGAATGGCATCGGAATCGCGCTGGCAGAAGCGCGGGCGACGAGCTTTCCGCTCGGATCGAAGCAATCCGCTTCCATGAAGGCGGCGGACCGGCCCCGCTTGAGAATGCGTGCTTCAACCGTTGCAGGGCCGGGCATAAGACGGGAAAGATAAGAGATCTTCATCTCCAGCGTCGGAGCGGTCATCGACACGTTTGAGTCGATGATAACGCACGTGCTCATGGCCTCGTCCAGCATTGCGGCAATGAAACCGCCTTGAACAGCACCGGTTGGGTTGGCGAAGGCCTGGGGCACGTCAAAACCCATTTTGATACGCCGCTCCTCCTGGCACACCTCAACCAGGCGCATGCCGAGCGTATCGGAGCAAGGCGGTCGTTTTTTCGACGTTTGGAACCGGGCCAACATGTCCGCATCGCTCAGGCGCGGGCGATCCTCCGGCTTGGGGTCCTGCCGCGTCATTTGCGGCGAAATGCATCCAGGTTAACAACCGTATTCGCGGTCTCACCTTCTATGTCAGACAGATTCGGCGATAGCTCTGTACCAACTGTGGTGGTGTCCAGCACACCGCCCTTGGCATTGGAGGCGCGCGCATCATCGAACGTCAACCCGAAATGGACCGAAGGATCCACGAAACGGGTGATCGCCGAGAAGGGGATCCGTAGGTGTTGAGGGACGCCGGAAAACTTCAATATGATCTCAAAGTGACTATCATGGACTTCCAGGTCCCAGAATTGGTGCTGGACAACAATGGTCATGTCCTTGGGGAACTGATCAACGAGATAATCGGCGATCTGAACGCCCGGTGCGCGGGTTTGGAACGTGATATAGAAATGATGGTCGCCAGGTGTCTGACAGTTTGATTGGGCGGTGCGAATGGCCTCGCGCACCACGCCTCGCATAGCCGCCTGTGTCAGCGCATCATAACCGATATAATCTGTCATACCGCCCTCTCAATCCACCTTCAGCCCGCACACTATTGAGCGGCCAAAACCCTCGCAATCGGCTTCTCTAGCTGAGCGAACCTCGCATCCGCCAGCACCTGTCAACTCGTGAACACCCATCAAGCGAGTTGCACATATGGGAAAAACGCCATGATGTAACATAAAAATCCGGTGCCTGTGAGTGTTCGCCGTGTTATGTTGCAAAGAAGTCGATGCTCCTTTTGATCACCAATCGATGGATTTTTCCAGCACTCTCAACGACTTGGGCGAGTTCCGCCAGGGCGTCTCGCCTCTCGCGCGAAGACAGTGATAGAATTGATCAAACCTGCGTGTAGAGTAAACGTAATCAACGCTGAAATGTTTGCACTGGAGTCCGTTGTGAACCGTAAGGTCTTTGCGCCCCTATCGCTGGCAATGATGGCAGCCATCACGCTCTACCTGCCGAGTGCCTCCGCAAAAGAGGGGATGTTTACGCCCGACCAACTGCCTGAAATTGCAGAGGATTTATCAGACACGGGCCTACGCCTGGATCCGGCGACGCTGACCGACCTGACAGCATTTCCGATGGGCGCGGTGATTTCGCTGGGAGGATGCACGGCCTCCTTTGTATCACGTTCCGGCCTGGCTGTAACAAACCATCACTGCGCACGCGGCTCTGTCCAATTTAACTCCACACCAGAACAGAATTTTCTGGAAGAAGGCTTCCTGGCCAATCGGTTTGTCGATGAACTCCCCGCCGCACCAGGCACGCGCATTTACGTAACCGTGGACGTGCAAGATGTGACAGAGCGGGTCCGCGATGGTCTCGATACCATTGAAAGGGGCCGCGACGTCTACGACGCCATTGAGAACCGGCGCAAAGAGATCGTGGCCGAATGTGAAACTCAAACGGGCCACCGTTGCCAGGTCGCATCATTCTATGGAGGCGCCCAGTTCAAGCTGATAGACAGGCTCGAAATCAAGGACGTCCGGCTTGTCTACGCCCCCGGTGACTCGATCGGAAAATATGGCGGTGACATCGACAATTGGATGTGGCCGCGACACACCGGCGACTTTGCCTTTTATCGCGCCTATGTTTCAGCCGACGGTTTGCCAGCCGAGTACGACCTGGAGAATGTGCCTTTTCAACCAGACCATACGTTGGACGTATCGGCATCAGGCTTGGACGATGGCGACTTTGTTATGGTTTTAGGGTATCCTGGACGCACGTCACGCTACGCTCGCCTGGCCGAAGTGCGCAACACGTTTGCCTGGCAATACCCTGTTTGGATCGATTTACTGGAAGGCTGGATCGATGCCATCGAAACCGCCGCTCCAGAAGGCAGTGATGCCCGCATCAAGTATGAATCGCGTCTTGCGGGTCTCAACAATTTTTTGAAGAATTTGGGCGGGCAGATCGAAGGCGCTGAGCGCGTTGGCTTGCTGGAGCGACGTGCAGAGCGCGAATCGGCTCTGGAGGCCTGGGCGCGCGAACTGGATGATGGTGAAGCTTACCTAACGGCGATTTCCCAGCTCGATATGCTCAGTGAACAAATGGCGGCGGCTGACCGGCGCGCCTATTGGTATGACCAGGTACGCCGGCCGCAACTACTGCGCACGGCCCAGCGTCTTTACCGCCTGGCAAAAGAGCGCGAGAAACCCGATGCGCAACGCGAGCCCGGCTACCAAGACCGTGACATGGCGTTTTTTCAACAATCCTTGGAGGCGCTCAATCGCCGCTTTGATCCCGCCGTCGACAAAGCAGAGTGGATCAAATTCCTTGAGGGGTATCAGTCTCAACCCATAGCCGCGCGGATTTCATCCTATGATCGCGCCTTGGGTTTAAGCGAAGCCTATGACGGGACGCAACTGTCGCTTCTGCTGGATGGATACTACCAGGTTTCGACTTTGGGGGACCTGGACACACGGCTGGCGCTCATGGGCGCCGATGTGGAAACCCTTGAAGCGAGCGAGGACCCCTTCATGCGCATGGCCGTGGCCCTTTATGAAACAGACCGGGCCCTGGAGGAAGCGGATGAAGAACTGACCGGGCGGATGGCAAGATTGCGCCCTGCATACATGAACGCCATTCGCGCCTGGCAGGCTGATCTCGGCTCCACAGCCTATCCGGACGCCAATTCAACCTTACGGGTCAGCTATGGTACGGTGATGGGCCCGCCCGATGGCGGAGCAGCCTTCACGACGCTGGAAGAGATTGTCGAGAAGGATACGGGTGAAGCGCCATTCAATTCGCCCCAGGCCCAGTTGGATGCCATTGCCCTGCGCGACTACGGCCCCTTTGCCATGGAGTCCATTGATACAGTGCCCGTCAACTTCTTGTCAGACCTTGATGTGACGGGTGGCAATTCTGGCTCAGCGACCCTCAATGCGGACGGGGAGCTGGTCGGTTTGTTGTTTGATGGTACCCTGGAAAGTGTGAATTCAGATTGGGATTTCGATGTCGAAACCACGCGGGCGATCCATGTTGATTCGCGCTATATGCTCTGGGTAATGAGTAAGATCGACGGCGCCGAGCGACTGGTCAATGAAATGAACATTATTGGCTTGCCGGGTGTGTCCACGCCTGACCCAGTGATTTTCGATCCAGCGCTTGAAGAGGCGTCTGGACGTGTTGAGCCCGCTCTGGAACCAGCTCCATCGCCTTAAATGGAGCGATGCGGGAAAGTGAAAGTGAAGGCTTCTGTTGCCAGGCGCCTCCGGGCCCCGCCTAGGGCGCTGATGCCCTAGGAGTTAGAGCGGTAATCCGCGCACAGCTTACGCTGCGAGCAGTTCACCTTCAGCAAAGTTGTCATTAGCAACTATTTGCGTTTGAGCTTCTAAGGGGGCTCAGTCCGGCGAAGGCCACGTCTTTACACGTCCGTCGATCCTGTTTCGTCCCCAGACCGCCCGCTAATGACGGGGATTTTGGTGGAGACGCCGGGTACTGCCCCCGGGTCCGAACCGCTTATTGCACGCACGTTTATCGCCATAGTTCCGAAGAACATCCATATTATAGCGTGTTCGGCTTGGCTTTAGAAGAGGGTAGGGCGGTCGCGCCCCTCAGCACCACCGCCCCGCACGGAATATGTTGACGGATCGCGACTAGGACGAAACGCGCAAATCAGAGATCCGGTTGGCAATCGCCGTATATGCGTCGAGCAGTTCCTGGCCGTTGTTGACATCGAAGGCGTAGTCCACGCCCGATGAGCAGTAGTCCAGCGCTGCCTGCGCGTCGGCCGGAGCATCGAATGAGATCGTATAGATGATGATCCCTTGTGTCTTGGCCTGGTCACAATGACTCTTGGCCTGGTCAAACGACGTGCCCAGATTGCTGTGATAGGTGCGGTTGAACTGGCCATCGGTCATCATGATGATGATCTTTCGGGCATCGGGTTCATTGTAATTGAGCGGCGTGCTGGTCACAGGCCAAACCGATGACCACTCCGGCGCGATCAAATAGCGCCCCCAGGCCATTCCAAGGTGGCCGGCCGTGCCGCCCCCGGTTGGCAAAGCCGAAATATAGTCGTTGAGAACCTGCTGGTCGCCTGTCAGCGCCAATGGCGTGGCTGAGCTGCAGCCGGCAGGAACGGTCCACGATTGGCTGTCTTCATCATAAGTGGCCTCGTCTGCCGTGAGATACTGGCCTGGACCCGGTGCCTGGGTCGTATTCCAGGTCACTGAGTTGTTGCGCTCATAGGTGCATGTATCTTCAATCGTGATCGAAGGCACTTCTTCGTCGACTTCCTCGACAATGTCGAGGCGGAAGTCGAACGTCTTCTGCAAAACGAGTTTGCCCGTCAGGTTATCCCCCTGATAGGCGCGCATCCGCAAGGCGGCCCATTCGTCTGTTGGGATGGCCTGCCCGCTATAATAGTTCCCGTTAAAGTCCCCATTCAGCGTATAGGGGCTAACATTTTCCGTACGATAGTATTCAAAGCCACTATTTGTTTTAAGCCGGAGTTGCATACTCTCTTCCTGCCCATACTTGTTGGACGAAGATTTGATGTATGTTGAGATGGTGAGATGTTCCGCCAATTCCTCGGGAATCTCAAGGACGGTATTGTCTTTCAGTTCAGTCACAAAGGTGTTGTCTCGGGTATCGAACAAGGCCGCGTACATGTGCTTGTGCGCCGTGCCCTCCGCAACAACAACGACCTCTCCTTCATTTCCAGTTGAGCCGCTATCTGGATCGCCAAACGTATAGGTTCGCTCTGGCAGCAGACCGGAGACACTTTCGAAGTAGACGCCAGCATTGACCGCCTGATTATAGCTAACCATGGCGATGCGAACGTCATCGGTATCCTCGCTGTTGACGGCAAGAAGTTGAGAAACGCCCGCCGTGGCCGCCGTTTGTAGCGCTTCCATACGGCTCTGGGCGACCTCCGGGGTGCAATTGGTGGCTCCGTTGCTGCAAGTATTGACCGTGCCGGTATCGGATACTGGATCATCCATTGATCCGGACACGTCGAAAACAAAGGCCACGTCAATCTTGCCGATACCGAAGTTCACTTCAGCGTCGAGGTCGTAATCAATTTGTTCCTGGCCAATGAGGCCCGCCATAATCGTTTCTGAGTAACAAGAGACACTGGCGCGAACCACGCCGCTGGGCAATGTTGGGTCAATTGTCGGCGCGCCACAGCTGACGCTTCCACCATTGGCACCCACCAAGGCTTGGAAGTAGAGGGAAAGTTCCGCTTCCATGTCGGCTTGGCTGGCATTGCCTTCAATTCCAGCCCGAGCTGCCGCCAGTAGGGCAGAGTCCAGCGAGGCCTGCACGGTGTGACGGTGGTTGGATGCATAATTCACATCCACGGCGAGGGCGAGCATCGTCATGAAGGGCAGTGCGATCACGCCCGACATCATTGCGATATTGCCCCGAGTGTCTTCGACAAACCCTGTGGTGCATTGCAGTAGTCGAGTCTTGAGCGATTTGTACATCGAGTTACCCCTCTGATTTAAGCGGCACATTAGGAGAGATGTCTTGCGATAACCCTTGTGTTATCGCGCCATTTTAACGGGATGCGGACAGGGTACATTAACCAGAGCGAGGGGTTGTGCTATGCTGCACGTCGCTGATTTTTATTGCGCGGTATTGACCTGGGTAGAGTAATCAAGATTCTGACCGGGCTGTACCAACCGCACTTCACGAAACGCACCACCGATATCATCGAAGGCTTGCGCCAACTGAACCGAGTTTGCAGCAAGATAATAATGCTCATCGGCTGATGTCGCACAGTCTTCCAAGAGCTGTTCGGTGTCTGCGTCCTGGACATCGAAAGCAATTGTGAACAATTCGATTCCGGCGGCCTTGATCGCATCGCAGGCTGTCATGGTGTTGGCATCGGCAAAATCTGGATCGTTTCTCTGCCAATGGCCGCGATCAATATCCTGATTCTGATTAGATCGTCCGGGTGACCGGGTATTCTCACCATCGGACATCAAGACGATGGCCTTTCGACCGTTGTTGGCACTAAAGGTTGCGAAATCGGCTGCTGAATTAAACGGCTCGCCAGGAGACAGAACACGCAGCCCCCAAACAAGGCCCGGCGCCATGTAGGTATCGCCGGAATTGTTCAGTTGGGAAATCGTCGTTGTCAGGGTTGTGACATCGGAGGTCAGGTCCACGATTTCGCGATTGGCGCAATTGCCGCCACCCGTGGCAAGCTGGCCCTGGACCGGATGGTTCACATAGTCTTCGTGGTTGAATCGATAGGCTTGGGGGCGGCTGTTCACACAACCATGAAAATCGTAATAGCGAGATCGATCCTCACAGGTCTGCTCCACCGTGGCGCCTGTCGGGCAAACCCATTTGGAACAGCTGGTTGTTTGACCATCCCGAGTGCATGTCGAACTTTCCCTGGTGCAGCCGGCGGCCTCGTACTGGCTCCTGCTTGATGAACACCTGATGTCATCGATTGTGTAGTTGTCAGCCACCGACATCCAGGACGCGTTGCGATTGCTTTCGCCGACATTGACATGGTGGGTAAATGGCACGATCCCCATGCGAGACGTGTTGTTGCCATCGGTGATCACGTTGGCAATCATACTGTTTGCAGATTGGCGCAAGGCATCCATGCGCGAGCCCGTCATCGAGCGAGACGTATCGAGCACGAGAACCAATTCCGAGGCCGACGAAGACATTGTGGCCAGGCATTCAAAGTTAAATTCAACATGCCTGCGCGCGACAAAAGCCCCCAAAAGAGTCTCATACCGGCCCGAAATACTGCCCGTTACAGTTGATCCGACCGTTTGCGTGTCGGAATTCCATACAATCATCCTGCGAAGGGGTAGAAGGTTTGCGTTCAGAACGTCTTGGAATGCCTGATCGGCTTCAGATTCGAGAATTCGATCGTTTGATACATCAGACGCCACGGCAATAATGGCTGCATCGCAAGACCCTTGGAGCTTGGCATTTGCGGTATTGATCGCGTTGGCATCGACCGCAAGCGCGAACATGGCCATGAAGGGGACGGCCACCAGGCCTGACATCAACGCGATATTCCCTGTGGAGTTCCGATAAAGTGCCGCGAAATGGCGGTAAATTGATGTCATAAGGTGTGGCACGATAAAAATCCCGATCGAAGATAAGTCTTTTCTACCAGAGATTGATTTCTAGTCTGTTTTAGACAATCCAAAAGTCTCCTGTGAAATCTAACTCCATATTTACTTTCACACCTTGTTGCACGTTGCGATGGCGCGCACATTCTCGCTTCTGAAAGGGGTGATTCCATGCGCCAATATCTCGGCTTGTTGAAAGACGTTCTCGAAACAGGAATTGACCGCCCCGATCGTACGGGAACGGGCACGCGCGCCCTGTTTGGCCGCCAACTCCATTTTGACCTGTCTGAGACCTTTCCGTTGCTCACAACGAAGAAGCTCCACTTGCGGTCAATCATCGTCGAACTGCTTTGGTTCCTTCGTGGCGACACAAATGTCGGCTGGCTTCAGGATCATGGCGTATCGATTTGGAATGAGTGGGCTGGCCCTGACGGCGATCTCGGACCGGTCTATGGAAAGCAGTGGCGCAGCTGGGCTGCACCGGACGGGAGGGCGATTGACCAGATCACCCAGGTGCGCGACGCGATCATTGCTACGCCCCATTCGCGGCGCCTGGTTGTTTCCGCGTGGAATCCTGCTGATGTCGAAGATATGGCGTTGCCACCTTGTCACTGCCTGTTTCAGTTTAATGTCCTCGGCGATCGGCTCAACTGTCAGCTCTATCAGCGCTCAGCGGATATATTCTTGGGCGTGCCCTTCAACATTGCATCTTATGCCTTGCTGACCATGATGATGGCCCGGGCTACGGGCCTGAAACCCGGTTTCTTTGTCCACACGTTTGGCGATGTGCACCTGTATACCAATCACTTTGACCAGGCTGAACTGCAGCTCACCCGCACGCCGCGTACACCACCGGTTATGGCGCTGAATCAAGACAAGTCAGACCTCTTCGGCTGGGCATATGAGGACTTTACCCTCAAGGGTTATGATCCCCACCCACACATCAAGGCGCCCGTAGCCGTCTGATTTCAAACAGTGTCAACCTTGACGGTACCGTCGTGTGTTGCGTCATAGGGGTTGATTTGGCCTGTATTCTCTTGGCGTCGCACCGCGGCTGATACAATGACCGCGCCAATCATTTTGCCAATAACGAACACGACCCAATTGGCCGCATGCAGCATCGTTCCCGGTGGCTCGTCCAGACGCATTTGCACCGCCAAATCAGCGCCGTACAGGAAAACAGTCGTATCGACCGGCGATGCCAGGGCACTGGAAAGAAGAATGCGCGTTGAAAGCTTGTATTTTGTGAACGTAAACAATAGCCAGTCGACAGTCTCAGAGACTGCAAAAGCAATCCCGGACGCCAACGCAATAACGGGCCATGCATAGTAAAACGACCAGGCAATTGCCAGGGCCATGACCACTAGCACCCATTGTCCCATCTTTCGCTGAACGAAGTCCCTGAAGACAAAAACCAATCCCGTGACCAGCGTCAAAGGGTGAAGTTCGACACCATTGCTGAAAAAAGCACTTTCGGGAAATATTTGTATACTACTTACAACGCCAAATGACCAATTGAGAAAAGGGATCGTTAAAAAGTATATGAATGCCCACAAACGACCACCCAGAATGTATATCAAGCCTAGTGTCATGCTGAGGCCTAGCAAGACCCAAATAAGATCATCTGGGCGGCCTCCGGTCAGCAGTGTGATAACTTGGTCTATAATCAATTCCACTGTGTTGACATTCCCTGAAAACAAGCTCACCCCGCAAGTTGTCGGGTCTGCGGAAACACCCATTCTACGTGATCGTTTTGCCGCTCCACAGGACCGTCATTTTTGAAATCGTCGATGACGCGATGAAGTCAAGGTCACGCTATGCCACCAGATCCAAAACTCTGTCTCATTGTCGCCAGGGCACGCAATGGCATAATTGGCCAAGACGGAGACCTTCCCTGGCGCCTCAGGGACGATTTGGTTCTTTTCAAGACAACGACAGCGAAGGCCCCGCTCCTTATGGGCCGCAAAACATGGGAGAGCCTACCGAAAAAGCCGCTACCCGGACGGCAAAACCTGGTGTTGAGTCGCAATTGGACTTTCCAAGCGAAAGGCGCACGCGTCTATTCGAGCTTGCCTGCGGCCAGCGCCGTAGCGCGTATGATGGCAAAACGGGTCGGCGTGGACGAGTATTTCGTTATCGGTGGCGCGGGTTTGTATCGCGACGCCCTCCCACTGGCAGACCGGCTTTACATCACGGAAGTCGACGCGATGCCGTTGGGTGATGTTCAATTCCCCACCTTCGATGAGAACGACTGGACTGAAACAAACCGCCGTTCGTTCCGTAAAAGCGATGTCAACGACCACGACTTCGTGTTTCGCTGCCTGGATCGCAAATCCAGGTAAATTTTTCAGTTCGGCTTAAAGCCAAACCGCTCCATACTCGAACCATGATCTCAAGATCGATGCTGCCATCAATGATCGCGGTTCTCGCTTTGTGCGGCTTCGCTGTGGAAGGGCCGAGGGGCGGCGGGCAAACCCCTATCCAGCATTTGGAGCAGGCACCACGATGGCCAGCCGGTGACGGCGCTTTGACCGATACAGGTGAGCGCGGCCTTGGCGGTGGCTTGGAGTACAGCGTCGATCCGAGCGTTTGCGAAATGCACTTTATCGATGGCGCAACATGCGCGGGTGTGCACCAGTCAATCAATGACGCCTTGGAGGAATGGAGCTCCGGCCATCCCTCTCTTTGGTTCACCGATATCAGTGACCAGATCAAACCAGCCTTTCCACTGGCTGCATTCGGGCAATCGGGGCAGGGTGCAGAGATTGATTTTTTTGGCTCTGATGCCTTGCAGTTCCCGCCGTTTCGCTCCCCGTTCCTGACGGGATATACGATCTTTTATGAACGTCAGGATGGTCCATACCGTTTGACCAATGGAAGCGTAGCCAAATCTGAGTCCCGTATCGAAAGTGCGGATGTGCGATTCAATGCATCTCGATGCTTTTACATTGATGTGGCTTTCCAGACGCCAGATTGCGTCCATTTCCCATCGCTGGTTATGCATGAAGTCGCCCATGCCATCGGTATTGGGCACCCGGAGGACCACATCGCCATGAACCTTGATTCAGATCAGGATCCGTCCAACGAAATTCCAATTGACTGCCGATTACCAAGCCGGGGCTTAGCCCCGTCGATCCGATATGACGGGGCCGCAACATCACTTGGCCGGGATGTTCAAGGGCCAGGGCGATGGCAAAGGGGCCTGACTTGGGATGATGTGGCCGCGCGCGATGCCCTGTATCCCGATTGTGCAATTGAAAGACTGGAGCGGTTCTCAGGTGCTTGGGGAGCCTTTGCGCTTGCGCCCAATGGGCAGGGTGGACTCACCAACAATCAGTCTTCTGCCGATGCGGCCGCGAAACTCTCTCTCACAAAGTGCCAGGCTGCTGGCGGTGACGCCTGCCGTCTGGTTGCCGCTTTCGACGGGTGTTTTGCCTATGCAGAAGGCGTCAGCGGCGGGGCCGGCCATGCGCGCTCGCCGCGCTCAGACCATGCAAGGGTCGATGCAGTGTTGGCCTGCGCGGAAAATGGCGGCGCGGACTGCCGCGTATCCCAGTTTCTTTGTGCCTTTGACTAGAGAAACCGGCGGACCGTTTGAGAAAGCGCCGCGGTTACGGGATCGTCGGCTTCAGCTTCACCTGCCAGTGCGGGTTTAAGCCGACCAGCCATGGTTTTGCCACGCTCAACGCCCCATTGGTCGAATGTGTTCACGCCCCAAAGCACCCCTGCGAGATAGGTTCGATGCTCGTAGAGGGCGATGATGGACCCCAAGGCTGCAGGGCCAAAATCACCATGGATGAAGAAGCTACTGGGCCGGTCTCCACCATGTACTTTCTGGGTGGCCAGATGCGGCTCAATGCCTGGTTCCTCGGTGAGCACCTCTTCAAGGCTGCGGCCATTCGCCAGAACTTCAGCCTGGGCCAAGGCATGGGCAGCCAGGGCCAGCTTACCATCGCGGTCTCCACCCTCTGAAAGCGCAAGAATGAATTCGGTGGGCACGATCTGAGTACCCTGGTGCAGCCATTGGTGGTAAGAGTGTTGCCCAATCGATCCCTCGCCGCCCCATAGCGCAGGCGCGGTCGCGCCCTCGACCGGTATACCAGAGGGGCTTACCGATTTTCCATTGGATTCCATCTCCAGCTGCTGGAGATAGGTCGGCAGCATGCGCAAACGGCGGGCATAGGCCAGGACGACGCGTTGGCTATGACCGAGCACATTTGTGTTCCAATAATCCAGCAGCGCGAGCCGAACCGCAAGGTTTTGATCCAACCTCGCCACGCGGACGTGGTCATCCATGGCTTTCGCACCGTGGCGAAAGGCACTGACCGCCTCAACGCCAAGGGAACACGCAACAGAGACACTGGCCGCCGACCATAGTGAGAATCGGCCTCCGACGCTGAGTGGCATGTCAAAAAGGTGCGCGGCGCCACCCTCCAGCCAGGTTCTGGCCCGGTCTGGATTTGCAGTGACAAGGGCCATATGGCGCGTCCAGTCCGTTCCCAGTCCAGCCTTCAGCCACGTGCGAGCCCGGCCTAAATTGTACAGGGTCTCCTCGGTTCCAAAAGACTTAGACACGCCGACGACCAGCGTTTCCTTTGGGTCTAACCCTTCGATCGCGGCGTCGAGGTCATGGGGGTCCAAATTGGCGCAAAAGCGAAGCTGGGGGCCTTGCGAATCGGTACTCTGAAGCGCGTCTGCAATCAGCCGGGGGCCAAAGTCTGACCCGCCGATGCCAATGTGAAGTATATTCTTGAAGGGTGCGCCCGAAGCGCCGGCTACCCTGCCGGTGTAAACGCCATTCGCAAATTGGTCGGCAGCGTCAAGCGTTGCGCGTACACGGGTGGGCTCGTCAATGCTGTCGCCTTCCTCCAGCCTGAGTGCCCAATGAAGGGCAGGGCGATTTTCCGATGGATTCACGATCGCACCGGAAAACAGTTCATCTAAAGCCGCTTGCAAACCTGCTGCCTCTCCGTGCGCCAGCAGGGCATTCAAGGCTGCATCATCAATGCGATGGCGGCTGAGGTCGATGGTCCAGCCTGCAGCCGACAATCGGTTCGTATCGGCGCTCACTGCTTTGCTGGAAAGCGTTGCCAGGGACATGGCTTCCAGCCGCTTGGCATGGGAGGAAAGGGGCAAGGTCATGGCAGGGCTCCCGAACTGGCATTACGGCCTTAGTGCTCTTGGCGGGTATCGCCACGAAACCTCCCTCAAAGTCAACGGACAGGCGGTTTCACAAGAGTGCTTGAAAGCACAGGGTTTGAGTTGTATGTCGCCGGGTCATTGGAGAGCCGGGCGGTCCGGTTCTCTCGATTTGTTAAGTGAGAGGCTCGCCGCCTGCGGCGGCCCACGCCTGCACGACGAGGAGAGGCCCAGATGGCCAAGGAGAAGTTTGAGCGTAACAAGCCGCATGTGAACATCGGCACGATCGGCCATGTTGACCACGGCAAGACGACGCTGACGGCGGCGATCACGATGGTGCTTGCCGATGTGACGGGCGCGGAAAAG
>JBCCTK010000064.1:0-17351 GCA_039198685.1 Pseudomonadota bacterium
ACTGGCACCCGGCATATGGAACGAACCCGCCTTGCTGGCTCTTGAACAGATCATGGACCGGATTGCCAGCCAGAGCGACCGGCAGAAATTCATCCGGTTCTCGGCTCCAGACGATACCCAAGCTTTGTCAAAAGGGCTGAAAACGCGATTTGGAATCGAGATAGAACACAGTGTCAAAGGCGGTGAAGCGTCGCTTTATGCCGACGGTGATGTCGCTTTCCAGGTTGCCGCATTTCTGCAGGCGGAGACAGCGCAAACCGTTTCCGTTTTCGACCCTGCCTATCGGCTTGAGCGGCCCAACCCGGTCTTTCGGGATTTCAAGGACAAACTTAGCCGCTGACAGCCCTTGGATGGTCGGGGCGTGCCATCTGCTCTGCGGCGCCCCAGGCCTCCCGCTTTCGATAGAGCGTTGAAGGCGACACCTGCAGCGTATCAGCGGCTTTGCGCAAATTGCCATTACAGCTGGAAATCACAGCTTCGATCACCTCGCGTTCAATGTCTGCAAGGGGGCGCATGACCGCCACAAGCAGCCGCCGCGACAGCGGCGCTTCTGTGCTGAGGGGCTCCAGGCGCTCCGCAACGGCGCGTGCGGCGATGGTTTGAGGCTGGTTTCCGACCGGAAACAGGTCCTCGGGCGTGAGATGACCAGTCTGCGACAGCACCACAGCGCGCCGGATGACATTCTGCAGTTCGCGGACATTGCCTGGCCAAGTATGATTGGCGAGTGCTTCCATCGCGTTTGCACTGAAGCCGCCACCTTCACGGCCTTCCTGGCGGGCAAACGATTTGCGGAAGTGTTGGGCCAGATCGATGATGTCTGTGCCCCGTGTGCGAAGGGGTGGCATGTGCAGCGAGAGGATATTCAAGCGGTAGTAGAGGTCTTCTCTAAATTTTCCGACCGATATTTCCCGTGGCAGGATCCGGTTTGTCGCACAGACAATGCGCACATCGACATTTGTCACGGCATCACTCCCGACCCGTTTGACTTCCCCGGTCTGAAGAAAGCGCAGTAGCTTCGCCTGGAGAGAAATGTCCATTTCACCGATTTCGTCGAGGAACAGTGTGCCGCCATCGGCTGCTCGCGCTGCACCGGTGCGGTCACTGGCAGCACCGGTAAAAGCACCGCGAACATGGCCGAAAATCTCGGATTCCATGAGGTCCTTTGGGAGTGCGGCGCAGTTGAGTGCCACAAAGGGGCCATTGGCTCTCTGGCTGCAGCCATGGATCCATTGCGCGCAGACTTCTTTGCCGGTTCCCGATTCGCCGGTGATCAAGACGGGCGCATTGGAGGGCGCAAAGCGTTCCGCCAGTGTGGTGAGATCTCGCATGACGGTGGAAGAGCCGATCATTCTGTCGGCAGGCGGGTTGCTGGATGAGGGGGCGGTCTCTAGGGGCTTGATCGGTGCAGCAAGTGCGTCCTTGATCGCAGAGCGCAGGCGCGCGGGCGAGGCAGGCTTGGCCAGGACATTGGCGCAGCCAAGGCGCATGGCTGACACCGCGCCCGACATTGAGCTTTCAGAAGACACCGATACGACCACGGTGCCTGCATCCCTATCTCGCGCTGCCTTCAGGAAAGCGTCGATGTCGCCGGGGAACTGGCTTGCATCCAGGACGATCGCCGCGCAGACCCTGGCTTCCAGTTGAGATCTGGCTTCGTCCTCGGACTCAGCTTGGAGCAGGTGAAAGCCGGCCGGTGTCAACGCTTCGGCATGAAGCCTTCGTGTTGCGGGATCGCGGTCTATGATGAGGAGGTTCTGCGCTGTGCGACGGGACATGGGGCGGCTTCTCCTTCGGCGACCTGCCCAATTGGTCCGCGAAAGGTTAATTTTCACCTTAAAGTAGAATTTAGACGGTTTGAGCGTGCAGTTTGCAACTCAAACCGTGCGAACTCTATCGCAAATTGACAGCTTCATGTCGTTGGAAAGTAGAAACGGCCTTGTTTTTATGATGAAAAGCCTCAATCGCGTTGTGGCACTGGTTTTGTATATTAACCACGCATCGGGTCATCCCCGATCTGCCGAGGCGGTGGGGCCAAGTTCAAGCTTGCAGCAGCTTGGACAGGTTATCCTCCCGCCCCCCTAAGGAGCTTGTTTTTCCTTGGTCCGGACCGCCTCGGCAGACTTGGGGGACCAAATTGCTGGAAAAATCAGGCTGCTCCAAAATCGCTCAGGATGCGCGGGGCTGGCTTTGCCAAATCCGATTGTCATGGTGGTGTGACCCAGTGCCGGTTGGGCCTTGTAGGTGCCGAACAGCCTGTCCCAAATCGAAAGGCAAAATCCGAAATTTCTGTGATGCTCGTTCGGTCTGTCTGAGTGGTGAACCCGGTGCATATCGGGTGTCACGAAACCCCAGCGGAGCATTCGATCCAGGCCACGCGGCAAGGCCAGGTTTGAATGATTGAACAGAGCGCAAGCGTTCAAAACGATCTCGAACAGGATCACGGCTGCCACACTTGGGCCGAGTGCCATGACCCATGCCACCTTGTAGAGTGACGACGCGACAATTTCTGCTGGATGGAAACGAAGCGCCGTTGTTGCATCGAAGTCATGGTCGGCATGGTGCATGGCGTGAAAACGCCAAAACAGGGGTACGCGGTGACTGATGACATGTTGCAACCAAATGGCGAAGTCCAGCGACAGGAGGGCGAGCACCGTGTCCACCCCAATGGGCAGGGAAAATTGATTCAGTAGACCGATCCCTCGGGTTTCGGCCCAGGCTGCGGCTGAAGCTCCCGCAATAAGGGGGATGCCAAAGGCCAGACTTCGCATCAGGAGGTTGGCCGTGACAACCATTCCGATATTTGTCGTCCATCGGTGGATCCGATTTTGGCTTCTTTTGCGACGCGGGAAAGCCGCTTCCAGGACGGAAAACAAGACCAGCGCACCGAGAAAGCCGCTCAACCTCAATTCCGTTTCTGATCCTGTGATCCAATCAAGCATGGTAGCGATATAGGCCAGCGACACACGCTTTGCCCTGCGGCGCTGTCACCTTAGGTGTCAAAACACCGCGATCACCGACTTGCCAGGGCGCTCTGGTTGCGGATGGCTTTCCAAGCCAGCACTTTGACAAGAAGTTTGCCGTCCGGCCCGCGCCATTCTGCTTCCACATAGCCGGTTGAGCGGGAGCGGTTGATGACCTCGGCTCGGATCTCGATGTCACCGTTGGGAACAGGCCTGAATAATTTGATCTGGAGGTCTTGGGTTGTGAAGCCTTCCTCGCCTTCTAGCGCAGAAGCCATACAGATTGATACGATATGGTCAGAGAGGGCCCCGACCCAGCCGCCGAAAGCCCGGTCTGGTTGAATGTCCCGGTCACCCGTGTTCGGCCAGACATATCGGACGTGACCCGGCGCCGCCGCCTTAAGCCATTCCTCAGGCTTGATACCCAAATGGACGAGCGCAACGGGCTTTTGGGTCCACGTCCCTGTCTGCAAACCTTTAAGAAACCCGGCAAACCAATCGGTGTAGTCGCCGGGCGTGATGTCGATTGCCATCAGCTAATTGTCACGCCGCCATCAACCACCATCATCTGGCCGGTCATATAGTGCCCTGCGGGCGAAGCCATGAAGACTGCCGCGCCGGCAATCTCATGGGGCTCGCCGATCCGTTTCATGGGCGTGGTCGCCAGCGCCATTTTCAGCGTGTCCGGATTCTCCCAGAGTGCGCGGGCGAAATCTGTCTTGATTAGGCCCGGCGCAATGCAGTTTACGCGGATATTGTCGCGTCCATATTCTGCGGCGAGGTTTCTGGCGAGCTGGAAGTCTGCGGCTTTTGAGATGTTATAGGCACCGATGACCGGGCTGGCCTTCAATCCGCCGATTGAGCTCACGAGGATGATCGCACCATCCTTGCGCTCACGCATTTGCGGTGCGCACATCTGAATCAACCAGTGATTGGAAATGATGTTGTTTTTCAGGATTTTTTCGAAAGCTTCGTCCTGAATATTCTCCATCGGGCCATAATAGGGGTTTGAGGCGGCGTTGCAGACGACGACATCAACCTTGCCAAAGGCCTGATTGGTGGCGTCCACCATGGCTTGGAGTTCGTCTTTCTCGGAGATGTTTGCTGGCACCGCGATGGCACGTCCTTGGCCATGTTTCTCGTTGATCGTAGCGGCAACGTCTTGGCAAGGGCCGGGCTTACGAGACGAGATGGTTACCTGGGCGCCATGGTCGGCAAAGGCTTCGGCTATCGCTTTTCCGATGCCACGGGACGAACCGGTGATGATCGCAGATTTTCCAGACAGGTCGAACAGGTTCATGGGCGGGCCTCCAACATTTTTCGCTATAAGGATACAGTAAAGACCCGCAGCGGCGCGGCAAGCCGCACCGTTGGGGAAACAGCCTGGATGCTTTTGGTCAGCGAAGCTTTGCCAAGGGGGTATTCGGCCCGAAATCTCGCTATTTTGTCGTGCGTTTATGTTTTTCTGAGGTCAAAGACGCCAACAGTTACGGAGCCCAAATCCTGTCTTAATCCAGGAAATGAAGGCCGATATCGAAGTCCAGGCGTCGTACCACGCGGGCAATGCGATCAATCCCGAGGCGGGGCGAGACGACACGAATGCGCTCTGGAAGGGCATGGCGATGTCGAAAGCGCACGCGAAGGCCTGTCTCTGAGTGATTGATAATGATGCCCGCCACCGAGGAAGAGCCAGCATAAAAGATCGTGCAGTCGGCAAAACTTGTTGAACGCTCGGCCCGGGGACGGATCAATCGTGCAACAAGCGTTGCCTTTTCGGTCTTCTCACCGGTCGCGACCAAAGCGTTCACCCTTTCTTTGAGGGCGCGGTCTCTCTTCTTTCCAAACATAGCAGGCGTTCGGCCCTCAAAGCTGAAATTTGGCTATATTTCTATCTAAAGTAGTAAATTTCTGCTAAACAAGGCTTTGTCCCAGAAAATCGGTCGATGGGGAATTTTATCGATTGCGCTAAGAGAGCAGGTCGCAGATCCGCTCCATCTCGGCGATGGCAACATAAATGTGGTAGCCTGTGGCTGCCGTCATATCGGTCATCACAGGTTTTCCATCAGGCCCATATTTGTCGAGCCATCCGCCCTCGGGCGCCGGGTCTACATGGCGCGTCCACATCCGGTCAAAGGTGGCGATTGCGCGGGCCTCTGCGGCAGTGTCGCCCTGGATCATGCGTGCGAGATGAGCCTTTAGTGCTTCGGTCAACCCCCAGGTCCGTTCTGTAGCGTCAAGGATGTCGCCATCCAGCGTGTGCGAAAGCGCCACTTCGTTTTCAGGTCCGGTCAGAGCAATCGCTTTGCTATAGAGCGCGCCTGCAGCCTTGGAGATGGGCTCGCCGGTCAGGCGCGAGCGTTCAGCCATAAGCCAGGCCCACTCATATTGATGACCTGCTTCAAACCGGTCACCTTCCGAAGGGCCCCAGTCCGGGGTGAAGACTTCCCGCAAAGCGCCTTCGCCGGTCAGAAAACGCAACTCAAGCAGTGCTTCGATCCCCTGTGCCCGGGCCAGGGCGGGGGCATCTCCGGTGGCCTCATGGAAAGCCAGGGAGCTTTCGAACAAATGCATATGTGGGTTCTGGAGGCGAACATGGGGTGCAGGCAGGGCTTCACGGTAGCCACCTTCGATCGCCGGTCGCTTCAAAATATCATCAATCGCAGCGCTGGCTGACACGGCCGCTTCCAAGGCGCCTTGAGCGCCAATGCGATGCGCCCAGGAAAAGCCGAGCAGCGCAAAAGCTGTGTCATAGAGATCCGCTGATTCAACCGACAGGCCGCCACCATAGGCCATCCGAGCGCCAAAAAGCCCATCTGGCCTGCGACAATGGGCGGTGAGGACATCCAAGCCCCGCGCAACAAGATCATCAGCGCGATCATCGCTCCACCCAAGAACCTTGCCAAAGGCGAAGCAGAAGGTTTGACGGGCCTGGAGACGCACGCGGGTATCGTCATCGTCGATCGGTGTGGCGTCCATAGTCAGGCGCTCACGAAAACCGCGTTTTGGGTGCACCCCATGGTTTGCCCAAAACGGCAACGAGGCTTCCAGCATCCAGGATTTTGCCTTGCGAGCGCGAGCTTTCAGCGCGTCATCGACCATGTATCCGTCTCCTCCCAGAGACGTTTTGCTAACCCGGTGCCCCGCAAAAGGCCAGCGTCCACGCCTGGAAGCATATGGTTATGTTTCCTCCTTCGCGGTGATGGGGTAGGCGGATGCAATATTTGCGGATGCAGAGGCTCCCCATGGGCAAAACACAAACCGTTATTTGTATGCGTTGGGGCACCCGATATGGCGCCGATTACGTCAACCGCCTGCATTCCATGGTTCGGCGCAACACTCGGCGGCCTTTGCGCTTTGTTTGTTTCACCGATGATTCGACAGGCTATGACGAGGGTATCGAAGCCAAGCCTCTGCCGCATATTGATTTGCCCGAACGCGTGAAGTGGTTCCCCTGGCGCAAAATCGGTCTTTGGCAGGACCCGCTGGAGGACATAACGGGGGACGTTTTATTTTTTGATATCGATCTTGTGCTTACCGGTTCGATCGACCCATTTTTCGACCATGCTCCTGAGAAAACCTTCATTGTAGCAGAAAACTGGACACAAACGGGAAGTGGGATTGGCAACACATCCTGCTATCGCTTCCGCGTTGGTGCCCATGCCTATCTCTACAACAATCTCATGGCCGATCCCGCTGCCAAGGTCGACCGGCACAAGATCAGCCAAGTTTACATTTCGCGAGAAATCCAGGACATGGACTATTGGCCCAGTGCATGGTGCCAGTCATTCAAGCACTCTTTGATGCCGAAATGGCCTCTCAACCATTTCGTGACGCCGCGGCTCCCTTCCGAGACGCGCGTGGTCGCCTTCACGGGCAAACCCGATCCTGACGAAGCCCGCGATGGCAGGTGGCCGGCGCCATGGTACAAAAAGATTTATAAAGCCGTTCGCCCGACGCCCTGGATCGCTGAACACTGGGGATAGTGGCGCACCTGTTTGGCGCTGATCATACCGCTCAGGCTGGGGCGAGTGGCTGAAAAAAAGTAAACGCCATCGATGAAAAATTATAGCTAGAAATACGAAAATTCTATCTTTTTTGGGCTAACAACATCCCATGGATGGGCTATCAACAAAACAGATTCACACTGACAACCAGCGCAAACTGCGCGCAGCGGGCCTCTTTGTGAGCATCGTTGTGGTGGCCATTGCCCTTTCTGCATTGTTCGCCACAATCCTCGGGAAAACGGTTGGCATTCCGCGTGACCAACTCAGCTTCTTGCTCACCGCGCTTCAGATCTCCCTTTGTGTTGTCGTGCCTTTGGCCGCTTTTGCGGCCCAGAATGACTATCGCTTGGGAAAATACCGGGACCAACTTGAACGATTTGCCTCTACAGATGCGTTGACGGGTCTACTGAATCGCCGATTCTTCAATCACCGTCTGGGCGAAGAACTTCGGCGTATGGAACGGTCGGGTGAGACGGCGGCCATCATCCTGTTCGACATAGACCACTTCAAGTCCATCAATGACGAACATGGGCACAAGGCAGGCGATGTCGTCCTGAAAACTGTTGCTTTGGCTGTTCAATCAGAGCTGCGCGGCCCAATGGACCGTTTGGCCCGCTGGGGGGGCGAGGAGTTTATCGTCTTGTTGACGGGCCTGTCGCTGACTCAAGCGAAAAGTGTTGCTGAACGCCTCCGCAAACGCGTCGAGGAGACAGTCGTCTATCAGGGGCAGAGCAAGATCATGTGTACGGCCAGTTTCGGTGTTGCGACCCTCTTGGCGGGCGATGCCCAGCAAGACACAATCGATAGCGCCGACGTCGCACTTTACCAGGCAAAACACCTTGGACGGAACAGAACGGTCACGGCACCCGAGCGCGCAGGGGCACTCTTTCCAGCCAATGACAGGTCAATTCATGATAAGGTCCGCAGGGCTTAGGGCGTTTTCCGACCAAATTGCACCCCTTGGCCGCTTGGATTTTTCGTCAGAGCTAGAAGCGTGTCGTCCGGCGATGCGCGCATCGTCGGACCGGCGCGCGACGACGATCCTGGCGGAAAAGATAAGCGCGAGCGCAGCGCCTTGATCATAGACCGTTGAATTATAAAATAAAAACGCGAGAGACGCTGGAGTGACCTTTGCGCCCTGGGTGCGTCGCAATCCTCCCGGCATGCCAGCATGCCTGTCCGCTATGCTCCTGCCCAGGTCACAAAACTCACCCCGCCAAGGGGTGCGATTTGATCGGAAAACGCCCTAGACGCGCCGTTCAGCCCGCCGCCTTGCGCACCAAGGCTCGAACGCTTTCTCCAATTTCCGGATTGTCCAGTGCGTAAGCCAATACGGCTTCGAAATAGCCCAACTTGGAGCCGCAATCATAATCCTGGCCGTCATATTCAAGAGCAAAGAAGTCCTGCATTTCCATAAGGGACGCCATGGAGTCAGTCAGCTGGACTTCATTTCCCGCCCCAGGACTTTGCTTCTCCAGAAGGCCGAAGATTTCAGGCTGAAGGATGTAGCGGCCCGTGATCTTTAGGTTTGAGGGAGCGTCTTCCTTGGCTGGTTTTTCCACCATTCCGGACATTCTGATCAGGTTTCCGTCCCGGCTGGTGGGCGAGATGACACCATATTTCGAGACTTCATCTTCCGGGACTGCGTCCACAGCGATGATGTTGCCTCCCACTTTGTCATAGGCCTCGACCATTTGTGCTGTGCAGCTCTTGTCCGCCTTGACCAGAACGTCCGGCAAGAGAATCGCGAAGGGCTCATTGCCGATCACGTCGCGTGCACACCATATGGCATGGCCAAGGCCAAAAGCGCCTTGCTGGCGAATGAAACTGGTGGTGCCTGGCGGCATGTGGATGCGTTTTAGCTCTTCATGAATCGTGGTCTTCTGCTTCGCAATGAGGCTCTGCTCAAGCTCGTAGGCAACGTCGAAGTAGTCTTCGATCGCGCCTTTGTTGCGCCCCGTTATAAAGACGATGTGTTCGATCCCGGCTGCCACCGCTTCGTCGACGACATATTGCAGGGCCGGGCGGTCGACCACCGGCAGCAATTCCTTTGGAATCGCCTTGGTGGCGGGCAGCACCCGCGTTCCAAATCCAGCAACGGGCAGGACGGCTTTTCGGATGGGCTTCATCATCGTCTCCTTTCGGCAAGTCGCTCGTGCCAGAACATTACACTTTGCGGAGAGCGACCCCGCGCCCCCTGATTGCGATTAGGGTGTTTGCAAAGTGTAGTCCAGCACAGGGCAAAATGCAGTCGGCTCAAGTGAATGTTGCGGTATTCACTCCGCCCTTGCTTGTGACGCTTACGGACCGGCCCACCGGGCTGGTGTCTTGATGCAAGATGGCAAGGCCGGTTTCATCCGGGTTTGCAAAGAAGCGGGTACCGCTGGCCGTTCGGCAGGAGAGTATGCCGGTGTGCGATCCATCACGGGCGCGCACGATGGTCCAGCCCTCGACGGTTCCAAAGCGCGGCTCTGGATCGATCTCGACCACATCCGTCAGAACTTCCATAGGTTCCGGCGGGTTGAAATTGCTGGGCCGGGTTGCGCTGTACACCCCGGCCGCCTCCTTGTGCATCCAGCCTCCATTTGCCGTGACCAGGCCGAATGCGCCGGTCTCAGCGCGAAGCCTTTCCACCATGCTGGCAATGGCGTGGAGAGAGTAATTATTCCCCGGCCCACCGAAATAGGGCAGTCCACCCGTCACGGTAAGTGGTTGACCGCTGGCTGTCGCAGCTCCGTCCAGGGCGCTATCTGCGCAAGTCACCGCGCATGGAAAACAGGAATACAGGTCGAAGAAAGAGATGTCGTTCGCCGTGCAGCCCGCCTGCGCCAGTGCCGTGGGAATAACGGCATGCATGGCGCGCGATCGGTCCAGGCGTTCACGATGAGAAAGGTTCCCTTCCTTCGCCGAGGCTCCACCGTGGAGATAAACCCGCTTGTCAGCCGCCATGCTCAATGCATCAGCTTTGGCCTCCGACATCATGATCACCGCTGCGCCCTGATTTACATTGTCTTGGGCCACCATGTTGCGCAGGAACGGGTCGGCGATCATGAAATTTCGCTCGGTTTCCCTAGCGATGTCCTCCTCGCCCAACGCCTTGGAATTTTGCGCGTAGGGATTTGCGGCCGCGACCTCTGAAAGGGGCGCAAACAGCGCGCCCATGGCTTTGCGGTGGGCTATGCGCCCTCGGCCCTCGCGCGCTGCAATCGCGCTTTCGATCAGGGCGTAGCAGAAGGCGGGTGCCACGAGGCCATGCCGGATCTCAGTCTCATTGAGCAGCCAATCATCCTTGTGACGGTCTTCCACTTCGCGCGGGTTATCGTCGCCCCAGTTCAGTGTCAGACCCGCGCGCCGGGCCGTCTTGGTGGCGCCGATCGCTTCGCCGCCCACCAAAAGCGCGCACTCCACCGTGCCCTCATAAATGCGCCTTGCCATTTCATTAACCATATCCTGGGGAGCGTGGCCGCCGACTTCCCAATAGATCGTGAGGTCAGGATCGAGGCCGAGATCTCGGACCAACGTCCCCGGCAAGTTCGCATTGCGTCCATTGGCGTATTTTGGTTTTGGCACGGAGTCGTCCCACGCCCTGTTCATGGCAACTGTGTCAATGTGCGATTTGAGATCGACACCGGCGTCTACAAACGCCCGACGTGCCGCGCCGGTCGCCATCTTCAACGGTGAAGGGGCAACTGCCAAATTGTCCGTCGCCATCCAGTGGTTTACCACTTGGCCAACGCCCACCAGAACCGGCACTTCGCCTTTCGACATGTCTATTGTCCTTCAGCAGACCCGTCCTGCCGCCTCTATAACCGCCCAGCTCGCGGGCGGCGAGCCGGGACGTTGGGTAAGGCGGCTTAGAACGCTTTTTGCCAGCCCAGAGTCACCGTCAGGTCGGTTTCCAGCTGGGGTCCATTCAGGTCGCGGTGAAGGGGTAGGCCCACTTCCAGGGCCAGCCGGTGGCCTTTTTGCCACCCAGACTGGCCGGCCAGGTTCATACCGATCAAGGCTTGCACCGTTTCGCCGCCATAATTGTCTGGATCGGCTGTCTGGACCGGTGCCATTATGGCGGGGTCGATCCCTTCGATCTGGTCCGTCGCCATCGCCTTTAGCCGTCCGGAAACGCTGAGGGCGGGCATGAATTCGTATGCTGCCCAGGCCGTGGCTTCCAACACGTCGCCGAAGGCATAACCCTCGTCATTTCCATCCAGCCGGACAATGGCTGAGGCCTGGCCGCCGAGGCTCCAATCACCGATCCGGTCGCGCAGGGTGAGGCTGGGCTTGAGGTCCAACGTGCCCGAGCCGAGCTGCATCGCATAAGGAAGACGCACCGTCGGTCGGGTGTTCATTGGTGTGAGAATATCATCGGTCTCATCGATCGATCCGGTGGGCAGGGAAACAGCAAGGCCGAGATTGAACTGGCGATGGGGATCACTGCCATCATCCAGCCCGATGATCGCGCCGATTGTAGTGTCGCCAATCCCGCTGACGTCGGTTGTGAATTCCCCGAGCCGCGTCGTGCCCATGGCACCCTGAAAGGTTATGTGGTCCATCTCCTTGGTCACATACATGCCCATGGCCATCAGCGTGATCCGGTCGGTGAGCCCGTACATCCCCCCCGCCATATGCATCTGCATGGGCATATCTGTTGGCACAACGCGCAAGGTGGGTGGCATCATCGGTGGATTGGCAAATCGGTTGGGGAAGGTGATGACCTCTTCAGGTGACAAGCCATCTGTACCGTTCCGGCTCCCGCTCATATCCATATACATGTACCGATAGGAGACCATCCATTCGCCTTGTTCGTGGCGGTGGTCAGCCATGACGCCGATGGGCGCATGGTCTGTGGCGTAAGTGACTGTGCCACCGTCGCCCTCATGGGCTGTTGAAGGTGTAACAGGCGCAGCGCCGAGGGCCACGCTGGTTAAAAGCGTCTTCAGTTTCATTGGGATTCTCGCAAAGTAAGGCGCACGGTCGCAGCAGGCGCCGGTTATCGGTCAGGTTCAGGCTTTGCGAGACGAAGGTGGACCGTGGGGCGGGGCGCCTGGCCAAAGGGGCGAGCGAGGGTGGATTGTCAGGGTGGCCGGCGATGGCAATGTGCGGGCAAAACGCGCTGGTGCAAGCTCGCGGGCTGGCGGGTCGGCGGGCAGGGCGACAGCGGCCATGCAGTCACCGCAACAATTCTCCGATGATTCAACGGGGGTGTCGTCGCCCAGCGTGAAGGTGTGGTAGGTGTCACCGCTGCCCATGCCGCACATGAGCACTGACACGGTCTCGCCATGCGCCATGCCGATATGCGCCTGGGCCCCATTTGCAGCATAGGCCAGGAAGGCGAGAAACAGGCTGAAGAGCCGCACGATGTTGATCACGCCCAATGGATATTCAACGATGATCTCGAGGTCACTGCGGCATGTCAGCGAGCGGGCGAGGGCCCACGGAACAGGAAACAGGGTAGGATTGACCAAACCACCAGAACCGCAAAATAAACTGGTTCAGGCACCAGACCGAGCCAGCCGCTGACAACCATGCCGCCAATCATGATGATGTGGCCCAGAACACTCCAAACAATACTGGCCCCAACCCGGAGGCGATCGGCCTTGCCGGTCTTCAGCACCATGGCGTAGGCCGCAATGGCGAGCGGAACAAAAATCACAATCGACGTAACCAGACCGGGATTGTAGCTTGTTCGTAGAATGCCCGCTGCGATATGGCTGAAGGCGTTGACCAACACGATGGCCGCCATGCAAAGCATCGGAAACGCATGCGAGCCGCCGCGCCAGATGGCCAGGGCGGCAACAAGCCAGACCAGCGAGGTGTTGATGACGAATACGCCAGCATCGGAGAGGGCCTCAATGGAGCTTTCCGGATCGCCCATTACCGTGCTGATCAGGCCGTTTACATAGGGCTTAAAAGCGTAGATCTCGCCATTCAGGTCCACCCAATGTTCTTCGAATTGATGGATGATGTAGGCGATGAGCAGAAAGAGGGCGACCATTCTTAGGTCCTGGAACACCGTGGCGATGGGCTCATGCCGGAACACCAACGCCGCAAACAGAAGAAACGGCGCCATAAAGGTGCCGACCTTCATCCAATTCTCGAATAGGAATTCGTGTTGCCCGAGCGGGATCCAGAGCACGCCAAAGGAAAGGATCAAGGCGGCCAGAGCCGCTAAGGATCCAGACTTCTGGTCAAGGTCATGCATGCCGGTCTCCATTATCCTGCAAACTGCGCGATGGCGCCGATAATCTCGTCTTGGGTATCGGTCTCAAGGTAAGGGTGCATGGGCAAGGCCACGACGTGCTTTGAAGCGGCCAAAGTGTGCGGCAAACCATCGGGACTGGTGGGATAGCGCATGGCAAAGTCCTGCTCATGGATCGGGATCGGATAGTAGACAGCGGTGGGAATGCCGGCCGCGCGCAGGTTGTCTTGCAAGGCATCGCGACGGTCGACTTGCACTGTATACTGAGCCCAGACTGAGCGCCCGCCTTTGATCACAGTCGGTACGGAAAGAACATGGGCGGCCAGGCCTGAGGCGTAGTGCGCGGCGACGACTTGTCTCTTTTCGGTCTCGTCATCGAAGATTTTCAGTTTTTCCAGCAGGACTGCTGCCTGGATCGTGTCCAGACGCGAATTCATGCCCACACGCAGGGACATGTATTTTGGGTCGTGCCGGAACTGACGGGCCTCAATATCGGCGGGCATGGCTTTGCCATAGACCCGCATCGATTCGCACATATCGCCGAGCGCGCTGTCATTGGTCAGAATGGCCCCGCCATCGCCATAACAGCCAAGGGGTTTGGCTGGAAAAAAGCTTGTCGTGGTCACATCAGCCCATTTGAGGGGGTGGTGCCCGTCCAAGGTACAGCCAAAGCCCTGGGCGCTGTCGGCGATCAGCTTCAACCCGTATTTATCGCAGACCGCCCTGATTTCAGGATAGTTCGCTGGCTGGCCGAACAGGTCCACGGCAATCACCGCCTTTGCGTTCAACCGGACATCACCCTGAACGGACTTGATGGCCGCCTCCAGGCTGTCGGGATCCATATTGTACGTTGCTGGGTCTATATCGACAAAGCACGGGATAGCGCCCAGCCAGGGCACAACTTGCGCCGTCGCCACAAAGGTAAAGCTTGGACAAAACACGACATCGCCCGGGCGAAGACCCCACGCCATCAAAGGCAAAGCGAGTGCTTCGGTTCCATTTGCGCAGGTTACAACGCGCTCAGCGCCGCCATATGCGCCCAGTTGCTTTTCCAGCTCAATCACTTCGGGGCCAAGGACATATCGCCCATGTTCAATAACAGTCTGGATGGCAGTGTTGATTTCGGGTTCGATGCGGCGGCGCTGGGCCTGGAGGTCGATAAACTGCATGAGCGCGGGCTTTCGAAGTCTACGGTTGGTTTTCTACGATGGGGGATAGCTCGACAATGAGCGATTCTACGACACTCAGTGTGCATTCAGGGTCGCCTTCACAGGTAGGTGACTGGACCCGGACGTCTTCATATTTCGGGATATGGCGGGTGCCGGCGAGGGCCGGGTCGCAGAGGTCAAAGCTCGCCATTTGGTTCTTGCCAATCTCGAGAATGAAGTAGCAGGCAATATCCCCCATCTCGACGTCAGCGATCAGGATGGCTTCTGCCTGTGCACCCTCGGTGTCCTGAGCGGGGTCAACGTTGACAGCGATATCCACCTGCGGGTCCGCTGTCTCCGTATCACTCGCGGGCGCGCCACACGCGCTTACAGCCGAGACGGTCAAGAAAAGGCAGACGAGATGTAACGAAACTTTCATGGGTTGGGGACTCCAGCGTTGCAGGTCCCCTACATCGCAGGCCAACCGCTCCCAACTCAAGTTTTATGCGCTTTTGTTTCGAAAAAGCGCCGGGTTAACCCCCGTGCAGGGTTTGGTTTACGACCCCGAAACTTGGGCCGTGTTTTATCACACTCATCGACGGAGCGGACGCGAGAAACGCACTGCACTCCCGGTCAATAAAGGCGATCCCTACCGGCTTCCACAATGCCGGAGGACACTGCCCCTTTGCCCGGAAGTCAGACGGCTCTTTGAGGACCGTTCGAGGTAAACAACTGGGGTAGAGTGTAAAATGAAAGTTCTCTGGGTCGAAGACCATGAGCCTGTGCGTGACATGCTGGCGATTGCCGCCGATAAAGCGGCGCGCGCCCGTGTCCAGGTGGATCTCGTAATGGCCGCTACGTTAATGGAAGCAGAGACGCGCCTTCGCCTTGAGCGCTTCGACCTGGTCATGCTGGACCTGACCTTGCCCGACAGCTTCGATCCGGACATGACCGTCGCCCGCGTTGCAAACATGGGCCGTCACAGGATCGCGATTGCATCAGCCAGCGAGAACCGCGATGAGGTCAACGAAACCGCGCGCCGTTGCGGTGCCAATATCGCTCCTGTGGCCGTTGGAAAGGGCAGTTTGCCTTTCAACCGGTTTATCCAGCGCCCGGATGCGTTTGAGGACTTTTTCCTGAGCCAGCTTGAAAACACGCCAGCGAAGGGCGCCGTCGCAGCCTAGGCCGGTTTCATCTCACCCAACGACAGAACCCGGCCATCGTGCCGGGTTTTTTGGTTGCCAGAATGCAAAGACCCATTTTGCAATTTCGGACACAGGCCCATTGCAGCTTTGCAATTTGAGAGCCTGGCCTCGCTACCTGAATAGGGCATTCAGAACCAGTTCATTGAAATTATGAAAGAAATTTAAAATCGCCGGGGTTCAGCAAAGCGTGTGCGTTTATTGCAGTGATGGGCGGACCTGCATCTGGGAGGCGAACATATGACAAAAGACGAGGCGCAAACTCTGGCACTCAGGATTCAAACGTTCTGGCGCGAAAAAGGTTGCGATATTACGGTTGTCGCCGAGCGGATGGAGTATGATCCGAAACTGCGTGCTGTGCGCTACGAGATCCGCTCCAATTTGGTCAACGGCCAATGCCCTGTCTGTAATCGGTCAATCAAGAAAGCCGCCTGAAATCCTGCAGGCCCTAGCTTAGGAATTGCACACACCGTAGATTTAGGGGACGCCTTCAGGAATTTCACATATGATGCGCCTCGCGACGCTTTCCCCTGGCTTGCCGGAGATTTTTCTCGCCCCCCAGGGCGAAGGCCCGTCTGCGGGTGAATCCTGTGTTTTCGTGCGGCTGTCGCAATGCAATTTGCACTGCATATGGTGCGATACGCCTTATACATGGAATTTTACCGGAACTGACTTTCAGCACAGGGATGATAGGCTGGATGCGCCTGCGAAATTCGACCGTGCGATCGAAACCATCGATGTCGATTTGGACGAGTTGGTGGCAGATCTGACTTCCAGGCCGTGTCGGCGTCTGGTTCTCACCGGCGGTGAACCGCTGCTGCAGCAACGCGCGCTGGGGGCTTTGTGCACGCGTCTGAAGACCGTCGATTTGCGTTGGGTGATCGAGATCGAAACCAATGGCACGCTGGCCCCGAAAGGGGATGTTCTGGCCTGGGTTGACCAGTTCAATGTGTCTCCGAAACTGCACCATTCGGGAAACCCATTAGCGCTGCGCCGGAAAGACAGCATCTTGGCTGACTATGCCCGCGACCCCCGCGCCGTGTTCAAGTTCGTTGTCCAATGCAGCCGTGACCTGGACGAGATCAATGACATAGTCGGCGCGGTTCAGATGCCGGCGCAACGCGTCTGGCTCATGCCCGAGGGGACCGACAGCAAAACACTTTGCGCGCGCATGGGGTGGATCCGTGAAGCGTGTGCAGCATATGGCTACCAAGCAAGCGATAGACTGCAAATCCATGCCCACGGCGACACGCGTGGCACATGAAAAAAGCCCCAGCGGCCAACGGCCGAGGCCAGTGTTTGTCGAGGTCTGGGACTAATCGCCCACACGAATGCGAAATCGTCTGCTGCGAGATCGCTCCACTGTGTGCCCTCCAAGATCAGTCTATCGCCATTTCCGAAGTTCAAAATCAGGTCACCATTCACTTCACTGTAAGAGTGGGCGAGGTCGGCGAAATGCGTCACGCCCAAATCTGTATCGAGCGCGATCAGATCGAAAGGTGCACCGAAGTTCCGGATGGTGTCAGTGCCGCCGCCGACGGCTACAAAGTCATCGCCCTCGTTCACCCGGACTTTGTTGTTGCCGACAACATCGATCACGACGTCGCTGCCCGATGTGCCTCCAATGCCGTTGTCATTATAATATGTCGTGCCGCTTTATGTGGTCACTGACGAGTTGACGGCGGAAAAGAAGATTGAATCGCCATAGGCGGCGACCACCGCATTATAGTCGATCCTATATCCACCATTCAGCAAGCCCGATGCGACCCACCTCTGACTATTCACCCGAGCTTATGGGGCATGCGGTTCTCGAACCTGCCGGGCCATTCGAGGCCGGCTCC
>JBCCTK010000065.1:0-17045 GCA_039198685.1 Pseudomonadota bacterium
CCGCACCCTGCAAAACCCAAGAGCGCTGCGGACACAAAAACGAAGAGCCGGAAAGTCATGATGGATCCCTTGCACCCTCCTCACTGAGCCTCGTTTCCCATGAAAACAATGGCGTGACCAGCAGAAAACACCGCTACTCCCGGCGTAATAGCCGGTCAACGTTGAGCCGGGATTCGAACGTTTTAAGGAAATTCGCCTTCACGGCGAGGCGATCATAGTCTTCACGAACCCAGTCTAGAAATGACTTGGGCGTTTCCGCGTTAAAGCGGCGATAGGTGTCAAACACGAAATCGAGCATACCAGTCTTACCCTGCTTAACGTGTAGATATTTCAGCGAGAGTTGCTCGGTCGCCTCTTCAAACGGCACGCTCTGGTGCAACAATTTATAAAGCACACTCATGATGCCCGCCCGGTCTGCGCCCGACTTGCAGTGCATCAGTGCCGGATATTGGATAGCCCCAAACAGGGCTTTGGCGCCCATGATCGATTCAACCGTGGGGGTATCGCGAGAGAAAACCTGAAAGTCTATCAAGTCGATCCCATTCGCCGCGCAGGCCTCTTGTTCAAGGAGATAGTAGCCTCGTGTGCTTACGCCACGAAGGTTTATAATGGTCTTGATGTTGCGGTCTCTGGCGTGGACTTCAATCTGCTCGGGCGACGGCTGATTGGAGCGCCACATCTCATCGGAAATCCTGTGCAGGTTCTGGAATCGCAGCCGCAGGAAACCATGATCGCCCCAAATCAGTTCATTGCGTGCGCGTTTGCGGCCATCTGGTGTTGCCAGGTCCGCGGCCACGTGCGTGCGTTTTGTCTTGCGCAGTTTCACCATAGGCGCGGGCTAGTCACTCGCAGGGGGCATGGCAAGACGCCCGCCTGTCAAAATCGTTTTGCCAGAGAGATCACAATACTGCTTTCCTCAAAACGACCGCTGAATTCCTCCCGATAGGCAACGCCAAAATCTGCAACGGCATGGCGATAGAGAAGGCCCGTTTCGAACTTGTTCGACCGGGAGGATTCACTCCCTCGTTCAAGCCATATCTGATTGGTTATGTAGAGATCGCGGGTGATCTCGCGGCCGGCTCCAACCTCCAATCGATCGCGCCAACATCCCTCTCCATGGATGCGCGTTGCAATGTCCGTGAAGCCAAACCATCTGGCCCCATCCCATCGACCGCTGGCGCCGGCTGTCAGGCGGGCTTCAGCCCCGACTTGATCACAGCCCCGAACCCCACCAATTGCCGCCCCATAAACTGCCCCGACTTCCACGGAGACAAGCGCTGTCTCTCTGCCCCAAAGGTCTCGGCGCACCGTGGCGCGATATCCTTCGCGGCTGAAATCCTGCGCATCAACAAAATCAACCCGTTCTGCCTTAGCCGTCAGCGTCCAATTGTCGGTCAGTCCGTACTCCCCATAAACATCATAGCGTTGGGCCTGAAGACCTTCGACTTCCTCAAATGCTACGGCAGCGCGTGTATAAAATTCACCGGGTTCGCGAAGCCATGGGCCAGCGTGCGCTGACTCTGCTCCCAAAGATACTGCAAGTCCGCCCAGCCATATGCCCCTCATCAAGCCAATGTAGGCTCACACACTTCTTCAAAGCAATCGGGAGACATGAACCAATGCAAAAAAGCCCCCTTCTGCGGGATGCAAAAGGGGCGCCCTTTTCGTGGGATGTTCACCGACTAAAGACGGTAGCGGATTTGATCTGACCAGAAACGCTCCAGACGAGACAGAGCCTTGTTGAGCTGGGACAAGTCCGTTGGACGCACGCTTGCGGTGGGTTCCAGAGCCGCAGCCTGCTTGTCGAACATCGCGGAAACACGCAAGCGTACCTTTTTGCCGCGCTCGGTCAGTTTCAGGTGCACAGCCCGCTTGTCAGATTTGGAGCGGCGCTGCTCAAGGTAACCACCTTCCTGGAGCTTCTTGATATTGTAAGAGAGGCTCGTTCCCGCAAAGGCACCGCGGGCCCGCAACGCAGATGCTGGGGTTTCTGTTTCGCCAATCTCATAGAGAAGCAAAGCCTGAACACCTGTTAGAGACCGCTCACCGCCGCGCTCGAGATCGTCCTTGACGACATCATGCAAACGCCTGTGGGCCTGCTCCAAAAGAGACAGGGATTTCAGAAAAGATTGCGCCACCGTGTCCGCAGTTTCCTGCGCCACGCCCGTTTCGATTGTCATATCCATCACCACTCAACTTTTGTTGTAGTTTGAGTGGATATACATCGAGAGGACTAAGATATTGATAACCGACAGCACCCCCAAAGTACTCAAGGTTAATATTCTGGTCTATTCTTTAATGATGTTGCCAAAATGGCTGTTTTACAGCGCCCCGTGGTTTACTCGAATGTCAATTCATCTTCTCCAAGGGGTTCAAAATAACGGGCGACATCCTCTTGCGTTACATCTTCAAGACGGCGCGGGGCCCATTGGGGTGTATTATCCTTTTCAATGATGACTGCACGAACCCCTTCCAGAAAATCCGGACTTTTCACTTTGCGCCATCCGATGCGGTACTCCATCGCCATATTCGCTTCGAACGTTTCCAGCCGGGCGCCTTCCCGCAACTGGCGCAAGGCCACCTTTACGGTTTCAGGAGACTTGGTTTCGAGGCTCTCAGCCTGCGCTGTCGCCCATGCTGAGCCATCCGCCTTGAGTGCCGACACAATCTGTTCCGCCGTGTCAAAACCGAAACAGCCATGGATCGTGTCCATCTGACACTCAAAACTTCCCGCAGGCACGGCATGGCAGGCGCGCGACAGGATCTCCCCGACCATCTCGGCAGCGCCGCCCGTATAGTCTGCTTGGAGCACCTGGCGCTTCAGATTGGGCAGGATCTCTGACGGCAAGAAGTGGGTCGCCACCTTTGCGGCGGCCACATCCATGCCTTTCAAACGTGCGCCTGACAGCGCTAGCCACGTTCCAAGACGTCCCCTGAGCCTGGGGAGAAACCATCCCCCGCCCACATCGGGAAAGAGGCCGATACCGGTTTCCGGCATGGCAAAAACGGTCCGCTCCGTCGCAACACGGTGCGTTCCATGTACCGAGAGGCCGACGCCCCCGCCCATGGTTATACCGTCCATCAGGGCCAAGACCGGTTTGGGAAAACGCTTGATGGCAACATTCATTCTATACTCGGCAGCAAAGAATGCGCGCGCCTCGTTCGCGTCCCCTGCTCCGCTCGCCGCCAGCATGCGTATGTCCCCACCCGCGCAAAACCCGCGCGTGCCCTCAGCGTGATCAATCATGACGAGCGCAACTTTCGGATCGTCACGCCAAGCCCGCAAGGTGGCCAGGATGGTCTCACACATCGGAAGATTTAAGGCATGGAGCGCCTCAGCCCTGTTCAATGTGATCTGGCCAACGGCCTCCTGTTTGGTAATCGTGACGGGGTCTGGCACGCATCGGTTCCTTATACGAATCCTTGCGAGGAACTAATTAAGCGCGCAGCCGTCAATCGTTATCCGGTGCATGACGCGGCGATGGCCATGATAGTCATTCATCGCCCAATGCCAGGTCGCACGATTGTCCCACATGGCCACCGAGCCAGGTTCCCATTGAAACCGGTACTGAAAGGCGGCGCCCGCAAAACAGTGTGCGAAGAGCTTTGCGAGCAGAGGCTGGCTTTCCGCTTCTGACTGGCCCTCAAACCGAACGGTGAAGGCAGGGTTCACATAAAGCGCCTTCTTGCCGGAAATCGGATGTGTGATGACAACTGGGTGGACTGGATCCTCCAATGCATCTGCTGCTGCGGAATTTCCAATCCGGCCCTTGCCTTTTCCGCCCGCGCCGATGTCACCCTTCTGATAGAGTGCATTTTCCGACTCGCCGAAAATGTGTTTGCCAGAGTGGACCGCCCTTAATCCCTCCAACTGGGTCTTCGTTTCGTCATCCAGAGACTCATAGGCGCCGTACATGGACGCAAACAGCGTGTCACCACCGCTTTCAGGCAGGACGCGAGCAACCAGGATAGAACCGAGCGCTGGCTCATGGTCATAGGAGTGATCGGTATGCCAGCCGCCTCCAATATTATCCTTCTGGTCTGCTTCCTTAGCAACAAGGGCAATTTCAGGATGCTGTGGGTGGGCGGCAAAGAACCGATTTATGTTGATCTGGCCAAATCCAGCTGACAGCGCAATATGCTCTTCTTCGCTCAAATTCTGATTACGGAAAAACAAAACGCCATGATCGCCAAGGGCCATTTTCAGCTGCGCGATTTCGTCGGCACTCACAGTGGAAAGCCGAAGACCGTCTACGGTAGCGCCAACGCCCTGATTGGGAACAATATTCATCGCCATATGCCTCCTCCCAAGCCCCTCTCAGTGGACCTTTTTCAAAGGATTACCCAACGGTGCGTGTCGGTAAACCCCAAGGCGTCTTAATTCACTCTGAGAGCATATCCCTGGAAATGATGACGCGCATGATTTCGTTCGTCCCCTCAAGGATTTGGTGAACGCGCAAATCCCTCACAATCTGCTCAACGCCATAGTCGGCGAGATAGCCATATCCGCCATGAATTTGCAGCGCTTCATTGGCCACTTTGAAACAGGTATCGGTGACGAACCGCTTTGCCATGGCGCACCAGCGTGTCGCGTCTGGGCTTTTTCCATCCAGCCGCGCAGCCGCCTCATAGAGCATCACACGGGCTGCCTGCAGTTCGGTTTCCATGTCGGCAAGCTTGAACTGCACCGATTGGAATTTGGCGAGTGGTTGGCCGAACTGCTCGCGCTCTTTGGCATACTCTATGGCCTTATCCAGGGCGAGTTGTGCGCCGCCCAGGCTGCAGGCGGCAATGTTAAGCCGACCGCCATCCAGTCCCGCCATGGCGAACCGGAATCCATGGCCCTCCTCGCCAATGCGATGCGTAGCTGGAATCCGCACGGAGTCGAAGATCACTTGCCGGGTCGGCTGCGACTTCCATCCCATTTTCTTTTCATTCGCACCGAATTCCAATCCCGGCGTGTCCTTCGGAACAATAAACGCAGACACGCCACGCGGGCCATCGTCAGATGTACGCGCCATCACGACGTAAACATCCGATGTCCCGGCGCCTGAGATGAACTGTTTCGATCCGGTCAGCACATAATCGTCACCATCACGAACAGCGCGGGTTTTCATGGCAGCGGCATCGGAACCTGAAGATGGTTCGGTCAAGCAATAGCTGGCAATGCGCTCCATCGATGTCAGCTTCGGTAACCACTCGGCGCGCTGGGTTTCATTGCCAAAGGACTCGATCATCCAACTGGCCATATTGTGTATTGAGATGAAAGCAGCGGTGGAAACATCGCCATAGGAGAGCTGTTCGAAGATCAGCACGGCATCAAGCCGCGTGAGCCCTGAGCCACCATGGGCCTCTCCGAGATAAATGCCCGCAAAGCCGAGTTCAGCAGCTGATTTAATCACATCGACAGGGAAGTGGCTGTCCTCATCCCAGGCCGACGAATGGGGCCGAAGCTTCTCCGCGGCGAAGCGACCGGCCATTTCTCGGATCATGATTTGTTCGTCTGTTATGGGCGCCGTCATTGGAATGGCTCCTGGTTTCGCGTAGAGACTCCACGCTGATGCCACAGAAGGAGGCGGGGTCAATGCGGCGTTTGCCCGACGGCTATTCGATTACCCGTGCCGACCGGACGGACGTGACGGCATTGATCGAAGTGAACGTCGCAAGTGATACCCTGTTTGCAGAGACCGGCCTGATCAAGCCAGAAGACCTGGGCGACCACATCCCAGAAACGATTTTCAAACAGGCCATAGAAGCGCGCGAAGTGTATGTCATGCGCCACGGGGCAGACAGTACACCCGTAGGCTTTACACTGACATCTGTGCGCGGGGGAACGCTCTACCTGGACCAGATCTGCCTCCACCCAGAGCATGGCCGAAAAGGCCTGGGCCGATCTTTGATGGAGCGTATCAAAGCGGATGCAGATGACCGAGGCTTTAAATGGCTGACGCTATCAACCTTCAGGGATGTGCCCTGGAACGGTCCCTTTTACCGGTCCCTGGGATTCCGAGAAATCGCGCCGGCAAAACTGACAGATTGGATGAAAGACCTGGAGGCTGCACAAGCGGTGTCCCTGGACATCTCCAAACGCTGCTTCATGCGCAAGCGGCTGCGTTGGCTCTAAAGCACTTCCACGTTCTTGTTGAAGGCATTCATGGCTCGCCGCCCCCCGGCCACCGCAGCGATAAATATCCCGCCAAAGGCTGAAACCACGATGGTGGCAACCAATGCGGCGATGATCACAAAACTAAAGCCTTCGTCCACCGTGGCGCCCAGATCGCCTTCCCACCAGGAGAAAAGGCCGAGCATGAGCAGGGCAAACGGCACCAACACGTTCAGCACTTGCATTTGTATGATCCGCCAGACACGGCGCTGTCGCAGGTAATACCGAAACGGGAAGACCAAGGCGCCGTAAAGTGCCAGCGCCAGCCCTAACGTCATCAATGCAACACCGACATTCTCGGCGAAGTTTCCAGTGTACCACTCTTCGGTGACGATGAGGTACATGAAGGCGCCTAACGGAATAAGCCCGATCAGGTCCAGGAACCGAAACGGCATGAAGTCGCGCATTGTCTTGCGCTTTTCTTCTCGCGCCTGCTTCGCGTCGACCTTCTTTCGCACTTGGGCCGCCTTTTTGCTCCCGTCTTCCGCTTGCGAGATTGGCCCTTGCGTCGATACGGGCGGAGGGGCTGGCGCTGCCGGGGCGCTGGGTTCAGCAGCGACGGTTTCTGCAACGGGGGAGGATGAAGCCGGTGGTGGCGTTATGTGGTCCAGCTCACGAGCAAGGCGGTCTGCAAGATCAGATGCGCGTGAGGCCGGATCGGGAAAAACCTGGATCCAGTTGCGCGCAGCAAGTTCATAAAGGAAATGACCCTTTGGCTTTGTGTCCTCAATGAGAACTGGGATAACCAGTTTGTCGAGCGTGTCGGCAATCGCCATCTCTTTTTTGAGCTGTTTGGAGTCGTTGCACTCATCGCTGAACAGGATGACCAGCGCCTGGGCACTTTCTAGCCCTGCTACAATTGCGTCGCGCCAATCCTCGCCGCCCTCAATCTTCTGGTCCCACCAAACAGCCACACCCCGCGCTTCGAGTTGTTCAACAAGGGCGCGCGCCACCATTTGATCCGTCCGTCGGTAACTGATGAAAATATCATAGGCCATGGACGACCTCCCCTTGGAGCGGACGCCTAAATGGCTTCCACATTTTTATTGAAGCTTCGCATCGCCCTCTGGAAATGCAGCAGCCCATAAATGGTGAACGAGATAATCGTAAAGATGAACAGCAAGAACATACCAACGGCGATGTTCACGCCCAAGTCTTCAATATTCTGCCCAGTTGCGAACTCCGGATGCAGTGTTGCGCAGACTCCCGTCAACACGGCGAGCGGAATGGTACTCAAGAAGTAGAACTTCACAGCGTGACCAACGCGGCGGCGACGAAAATAGTACCGGATCGGGAAAACGATGGCGGCATAGAACAAAAGCAGCAAGGCACTGAACATGATGCCATCATAAATACGTAGCCCGGGGTCTTCCTGAACTGCGCCGATCAGCGCCCCAAATCCGAGCAGTGGGAGAAGTTCATACCATTTGAACGGCATGAAATCGCGCCGGTTTTTCTTTGCGCGCTCCTTCTGCCGAGTGGCCGCGACAACTTTCTCCACGGTCTCGGCCTGCAGGGACCCGGACTCATTGGGCTGCACTGGAGGCTTGCTTGCAAGCGGACTCGACGGTGCCGGCTCAGGCGATGTCTGTGAAATGGCTGAGGTGGCGGCCCCCAATGGGCTTTCAGTCGCCAACTCAGACGCGAGACGATTGGCGAGTTCGCCGACTTTCGTCTCCGGATTTGGGTAAAGTTGCAGCCAATTTCGCGCGGCAAGTTCGTAGAGATAATGCCCCTTAGGCTTTGTATCCTCAATGAGGATGGGGATCACCTCCTTATCGAGCGTGTCAGCAATGGCGAGCTCTTTTTTGAGCTGCTTTGATCCATTACACTCGCTGGAAAACAAGATGACCAAGGCTTTGGAATTGGTAAGCCCTTCGACAATGGCGTCTCGCCAGTCTTCACCGCCTTCGATGAGCTGGTCCCACCAGACATTCAATCCTTTCGCAGACAAGGCATCAACCATCACCCGCGCCAGCTCCTGATCCGATCGGCGGTAGCTCAAGAAGATGTCGTGGGCCATGGTATATCCCTCGCTTTATTCGACATTAAGCAGACGTCACAAGCAAACACCAGTGCCCGCGTCGCCGAATTCTTGACGGGGTGACAGGGCGGAGCGATCGGGGCACAGTTCGCTCATGACAGCTTATCCCCAAGCCTTTCCCGCCACGCGCTTGCGCCGCCTCAGACAGGCGCCATGGATCCGCAATCTTACCGCAGAGCACATCCTTTCACCGGCCGACCTCATCTGGTCGATCGTGGTCCATGACGGCGAAGCTCCGCGCATTGCCGTTGAATCGATGCCCGGCAATGACCGGCTCAACGTAGACGAAGCGGCATTGGCCGCCGTGCGGGCAAGGGCGCTTGGTATTCCAGCCATTGCAATCTTTCCGAACATCAATCCAGATCTAAAAGATGAAGGCGGCACAGAAGCGCTCAACCCGGATGGTTTGGTTCCCAGGACCATCCAGGCAATGAAAGCAGCAGCGCCCGAAGTCGGGATTATCTGCGATGTCGCCCTGGATCCCTTCACAAGCCATGGCCATGACGGGGTGATCGATGATGAAGGCCATGTCTTGAATGATGCCACAACCGAATTGCTGGTTGCCCAAGCCATTCTGCAGGCCCGATCAGGCGCCGATGTGGTTGCACCATCGGACATGATGGATGGCCGGATTGGAGCGATCCGCGCGGCACTGGAAGACGAAGGCTTTGTCAACACGATGATCCTCTCATACGCCGCGAAGTATGCATCCGGCTTTTATGGTCCCTATCGCGATGCCATCGGTTCGGCCACGGCCCTGAAAGGCGACAAGAAAACCTACCAGCAAGACCCTGCCAATACCGAGGAGGCCCTGCGCGAAGTCGCCATGGATATTGAGGAAGGTGCCGATATGGTAATGGTAAAACCCGGCCTTCCCTATCTCGATATCGTGCGCCGCGTATCGGAAACCTTCGCCATCCCCACAATCGCTTTCCAGGTCTCGGGTGAATACGCGCAAATCATGGCGGCAGGACAGCGAGGCTGGATCGACGGTGAGCGCGTTATGATGGAGACCCTGCTCAGCTTCAAGCGTGCCGGCGCGAGCGGGATTATCACCTATTTCGCCGATCGCGCGGCTGAAAAGCTGCGATAGCCTTGCCAGTCCGTTTTATGGGCTAGACATCAAAGGTCTCATATTTGCTGCGCACGTCTTCAAAGCCTGCGATGATAATTTCGCGCAGGACGGCCTCGTCCACATCAGCAAGTTTATTGATGTAAAGGCAGGCTTTACCCAATTTGTGTTTGCCAAGGCGCGACAGCTTGGTCTCCATGTCACCGAAGGCGTAACCGGGTAGGATGTAGAGTGACAGGTTTGCCTTTCGCGGTGAAAAGCCGGTCATCAGCATGTCGCCTTCCCGGCCGCTCTCATATTTATAGTGGTAGCGGCCATAGCCGATGATCGAGGGGCCCCACATCCTGGGCTCCAACTTCGTGATATCAGAGAATATATCCAATAAGCGAAACGCATCTGCACGGCGGACCTCATGGTCCACACCGGCGACGAAATCACGGGGATTGACCTGTGTCGGAGCTGTCTTGTTTTCGCTCATGAAAGAGTGGTGCATCCGAAACATTTGTATGTCCAGATCACCGATAAAACACTAAAAACCCCAAATACTTAGCGAAAGGTCCTTAATGCACTTTACAATAAGGGTTTTATTCCTTCGGCTCAAGCACCTGCTTACCACGATACATGCCCGTTTTCAGGTCGATGTGATGCGGGCGATGAAGCTCACCGGTTTCCTTGTCTTCCACATAGGGCTTGGCGGTCAGGCGGTCATGGGACCGGCGCATGCCGCGGCGCGATGTGGAGATTTTACTCTTAGGGACAGCCATGGATCAGGTCCGTATCGGTTTATGCGGGGCGCGCCCCGGAATTTCCAAAACGCGGCTATTACCGTCAGCTTGCTTGTATGGCAAGCTGGTTTTGTCGCTAGACCAACCGGCTCTGAGTCACAGCAGCTTTAATGAAGCTGGCGAACAGAGGATGGGGCTGAAAGGGGCGTGATTTTAGCTCAGGGTGGAATTGCACACCGATGAACCAGGGATGGCCTGGGACCTCGAAGATCTCCGGCAGCGTTCCGTCTGGTGACAGGCCTGAAAAAAGCACACCGGCCTCCTCCAATTTCTCCACATAGTTCACGTTCACCTCATAGCGGTGACGGTGACGCTCCTGGATGACCTCGTCGCCGTAGATCTCTCGGACCAAGGAGCCCGGTTTCAGGCGCGCCGGATAGGCGCCAAGGCGCATTGTGCCGCCCTTGTCTGTGGTGGCCGTACGGATCTCTCTTTGGTTGCCCTTGGTCCACTCTTCCATCAGCGCGACGAGTGGCTCACCCTCGCCTTCAAACTCGGTGGTTGTGGCCTGGTCTATGCCTGCCATGTGCCGGGCTGCTTCGATGACAGAAAGTTGCATACCATAGCAAATACCGAAGCACGGAACATCGCGTTCCCGGGCAAAACGTGCCGCACGCATTTTGCCCCGCGCACCGCGCTCACCAAAGCCACCGGGGAGGATAATGCCGTGCACGCCTTCGAGGATCTCCAGCGGGCGATGTTCATCGTCGAACTGCTCGGAATCGATCAGCTTGATGTCCACACCGACCTTGTTTGCCAGACCCCCATGGTCGAGCGCTTCCATTACGGATTTATAGGCATCTGGCACATCGGTGTACTTGCCCACCAGTCCAATGCAGACCTCACCGTCGGGATTGTGAATGGTCTCGGCAATACCGTTCCATCGCCCCAGATTCGGCTGCGGCGCCTCGTCGATGCGGAAGTGATATAGCACTTCATCATCGAGGCCTTCTTCGTGATAGGCGCCTGGAACGTCGTAAATGTGGCCCACATCGCGCGCTTCGATCACGCTGGACGGGCGCACATTACAGAAATTGGCGATCTTCTTTTTTTCCGTTTCCGGGATAGGTCGATCGCACCGGCACAGCAGGATGTCCGGCTGGATGCCAATCGAGCGCAGCTCCTTCACCGAGTGCTGGGTCGGCTTGGTCTTCATCTCTCCCGCTGCCGGGATGTAAGGCAAAAGCGTCAGGTGAAGGAACACCGCGCGTTCGGGCCCCAGTTCCTGTCCCAATTGGCGAATCGCTTCGAAAAACGGCAAGCCCTCAATATCGCCCACCGTGCCACCGATCTCGCAGAGGACGAAATCAACGCCCTCGCCCGGATCGGCCAGGACAAACTCCTTAATTGAATCTGTAACGTGGGGGATGACCTGGATCGTCGCGCCGAGGTAGTCCCCGCGCCGTTCGCGGTCCAGGATTTCGCGATAGATTTGACCCGTTGTGATGTTGTCGCTTTTGCGCGCACTCACGCCCGTAAAGCGCTCATAATGCCCTAGGTCCAGGTCGGTCTCTGCGCCATCATCGGTGACAAACACTTCGCCATGCTGGCGTGGGCTCATCGTTCCGGGGTCGACATTGAGGTAGGGATCGAGCTTTCGAAGACGCACGCCATAACCGCGAGCCTGTAACAACGCACCGAGCGCGGCAGACGCGATACCTTTGCCAAGGGAAGACACCACGCCGCCAGTGATAAAGATATAGCGGATCATGGGAGGCCAGCCTGATCTGATTCGCACTTAAGGGTGAGACGTCCGCGAAAAAGACACTATTGTGGTGCTTCGTCTTCGGGTTCTTGGGCGTCGTCACCGGGAACCGCTATGGGCGTTTCATCTCGGTCCAACGGAGTCTCCGACAGAGAGTCAGTCGGTGTTTCGTCAGGCCCATCGAGATCAAGCGGGGTTTCTACCGGGGCTGATGGCAGCAGATCCGTTTCCGGATCAAGAATGTCACCATCCACGATCCCGCTGACACCGTCCTGCACTGTGGCATCCCCTGCCCGCTCAGCAGCGCTTCGTGTATCGTCGTCGCGTGCCGCCAGAGTGGTTAGCGTCAGGCTGGTAACAAAGAACACTGCGGCAAAAATCATCGTGGTGCGAACCAGCGCACCAGCTGCCCCGCGTCCCGACATGATGCCTCCCCCTGGACCGCCGCCGCCAATGCCAAGCGCGCCACCTTCGGAACGTTGGAGAAGGACAACCGCCGTCAGGGCGATACAAGCCAGAATATGGACAACAAGAATGACGTTCTGCATGCGAAAGAGCCGCTAAGTGAAAAACAAAGGCGCGCAATAGGCCGGATGGGCGCGCACGCCAACCCTGTTTTCTCAATCAGGTTCGCTTGCCGCCGCTTCGTAGATGGCGAGGAAGTCCTCGGCCTTCAAGCTCGCACCGCCTATGAGGCCGCCATTTACATTCGCAATATTGAGGATCTCGGCGGCATTGCCGGGCTTCATGGATCCGCCGTAGAGGATCTGCACGTCTACCCCGGCCTCACCCTGGTGCTCAATCAAGATGCTCCGAATGTGCGCATGGGCGCTTTCAATTTGCTCCATTGTCGGCGTCTGGCCGGTTCCGATGGCCCATTTCGGCTCATAGGCCACAACAAAGTCTACCTTGTCGCCCTGGGCACCGGGATAGGGCATGGACTTGCGAAGCACACGCTCATTGACACGGTCTGTCTCGCCGCGCTGGCGCTCATTATAATTCTCGCCGATGCAAATGATCGGTATCAACGCTGCCTCCAGGGCAGCATAGGCCTGCTCTTGCACATATGTGCTGCGCTCGGCATGGGCTTCCCGGCGTTCAGAGTGACCCACAATGACATGGCTTGCGCCTGCGTCCTTCAACATAGGCGCGGAAATATCCCCGGTGTGCGCGCCACTGGGGGCGTGGTGACAGGTCTGGCCGCCAATAAGGAGGCGTGACCCCAAAGCGCGCTCTGCCATCAGCGCAACAAGTGTGGCGGGTCCGCATAATGCAATGTCTGCCTCGGTGTGTGCCCCTGACAACCCTTCAACAATATGATCGAGTTCGGTAAGGCTGTCCTTCAGCCCATTCATCTTCCAATTTCCAGCGATGAGTGTGCGTGGCATGGAGCAGTATACCTCTCTTGTCTTGGCGGTGTGCCTCGCCTAGCAAGCAGAGCCTGTGCCATCAACACATCCAAGAGAGCATCTAAATGCTGACATCCCTGCGAGAACTCCTGAGATCCAAATGGATTGGCGGATTGGTATTTGGTCTGGTGATCATTTCAATGGCGCTCTGGATTGATCTACCGGGCCTGTCGGGGGGCTTTGGAGATCAGGCTGTGAAAGCCGGAGAGCGCGGCTTCACAATGCAAGAATTCGATGAACGCCTTGAGCAAGTCTTGAGGATTCAGAGGCAGCAGGAAGGCGGAATCGTGACACGTCGTGATGCCGTCGAGCAGGGGCTGGTGGATCAATTGTTTGCCGTGGAAACGTCCCGTATGGCGAATTTGGGTTTTGGCGCGCGCATCGGAGCAGCCGCAACGGACGAATACTCAACTGCGCGCGTGCTCGAAGACGAAAGTTTCGCTGATCCCGTAACAGGCGCCTTCAATGCCGATCTCTACCGGAGGCTATTGGGCAATAGCCAACTGACCCCTGAGATCTATGAGCAAAACCTCCAGGATAGCCGTACCATCAATACGCTAACTGCCGGCATTGAATCGGGGCTGAAAGTGCCCGCTGCATTCTCTCAGCTTCAGGCGACGTTTCTGGCAGAAAGTCGCTCGGTAGACTGGGTCGTTATCGGTCGTGAAGACGCCGGATCCGTTGAACCGCCCTCCGATGAGGCGCTTGCGGCATTCTACGATGAACAAGCCAGACGCTTTGCTGTGCCCGAGCGCCGCATTTTCTCTGTATTGACCCTGTCTCCAAGCGATTTCGTCCATACTGTCGAGGTGTCTCCAGAAGACTTGCGCGCCATCTACGAGTCGCAAAAAGCGCAGCGCTTTTCAGGTCCGGAGCGCAGGCGCTTTCTGGAAGTTGTGGCAACATCTGAGTCTGGCGCAACAGAAGCCTTTGGACGGCTTGCGGGCGGGGCGCCCGTTGAATCGTTTTCCGAAGAAGGATTTGCCGCAGCCCAGCCGCGCACCGCGCTCCAAAGTGAATTGACCAATGCCGAATTGTCCGAAGCGCTATTTGACCAGAACACGCGCACCGGCGGTGTGGTCGGCCCCTTCCGATCCGGAGACTTGTGGCTTGTGGCCCGGCTCGACGACGTTATTGCAGGCACGCCCGTGCCCTTTGAGTCTGTCAGCGCACTGATCGAGGAAGAGTTTGCCCTCAGGGAGGCAGAAAACCTCTTCCTGCAAGTCGAAGCTGATTTGTTCGACTATATCGGTCGCGGACTGACTCTAAGCGAGATTGCGTCGGAACTCGGAGCGCCCCTGCTGCGTTATGTCCCCCTCTCGCAGTCCGGCAGGTTGGCCGATGGAACCGTGATCCCTGCCCTGGCGAATAATCCTGATCTCATGGAAGCAGCCTTTCAGGGACGCATTGGCCAGGTCACCGACCCGATTGGAGGAGGCCAGCAGGTCCATCTCGTAGAAGTTCAAGACGTCCTGGCGCCTTACAGCCCAGACCTGGCGGACATTCGAGACCGCGTTGTAGACGCCTATGTCACAAGCCAAGAAAGTGAATCGTTAAGTCGCTTTGCCAACGCTTTGGTTGATGACATTCAGGCGGGCAACCGAAGCCTCGAAGACATCAGCGAAGGACTCGGCAAACCCCTGGAATCAACCGCGCAACCCATCTCGCGAGCCAACTATGATGGTGCTGTGCCCCAGCAGCTTCTCGTGCCGGTTTTCGGCGCAAATGACGGAGACACATTCACCCTGCCTGGGCCCGGGGTGGGTCAGATGCTCGTGGCTCAGGTCACGGAGATCAGACCGCCAGAGCCCATTGAAATCGAGGTTTTGAGCGGTCTTGTAGAAACGGAACTGGAGCAGTCCCTGCGCAATGACTTGCTGATAGCAATGGAAAACGAATTCCGCGAAACACTGGATGTTCAAGCCAATGGCGCGGCGCTCGACGCGTTCAAACGGCAGATTTTGGATCAGCAATGATGCCCCGCGACACACTCTATGTGCGTCGGCGCATCGGGGATGTTGAAACGCCAGTCGGAGCCCTTTTAAAGCTTGGGCCAGATACGCCGGGCACATTCCTGTTCGAATCGATTGTTGGGGGTGAACGCCTCGGGCGATACTCATTTATTGGTCACGATCCAATCGACTGGTTTCGCGTGAAAGATGGCGTCGCTGAAACCAGTGCCAGTGGTGACTTCTCCAAAGCCTCGCCAGACGCAGTTACAATCGAAACCGGGCCAGAGGCTGCTTTGAGAAACTATGCGAGTCAGGCCCAGATCGAACATTCTGTGCATGTGGATCTGCCGCCCATGGCATCGGGCGCGTTCGGATATGTGGGATATGATTTCATCCAACATGTCGAACCCGTTGCGATCAACGCGAAAGACGTGCTCGATGTGCCAGAGGCCGTTCTCGTTATCCCGAGGCTCGTGATCATCTTTGATCATCTGCATCAGGAAATCCTGCTTGTGGCCCGATTTCGGGAAACAAACGCGGCGGCTGCGCAAGCCTATCTGGATGACATTGAGACGCGGCTTGATTCTCCCTCCCCCATGCCCCCGCGATGGGACGGCGCTCCACAAGACCTCACGTTCAAATCCAACACGACCAAAGCGCGGTATTTTGAAATCGTTGAAGCGGCCCGCGAATACACGCGCGCCGGAGACATATTTCAGGTGGTCCCGAGCCAACGTCTTTCGGTGCCATCTCCGGCGCGTTCTGTGTCAGTCTACCGGGCGCTCAGGCGACTGAATCCCTCCGCATTCATGTTCCATATGCACCTCGGAGATGTTCAACTTGTCGGCTCAAGTCCAGAAATCCTGGTTCGCGTAAGGGGTGGACGGGTTGCCATTCGCCCCATTGCGGGCACGCGCCCCAGGTCTGGGGACGCGGTCGAAGATGCCCGGCGCGCGGCAGACTTACTGGACGATCAAAAGGAAGTTGCTGAACATCTGATGTTGCTCGATCTTGGCCGCAATGATGTTGGCCGGGTTGCAGCCTATGGCAGCGTTGAAGTCACCGAGCGCTTTATCATTGAGCGCTATAGTCACGTAATGCACATCGTGTCCCATGTGGAGGGAGACCTGCGTGAGGGGGTCTCGGCCGTCGACGCGCTCCTCGCCGGATTTCCGGCGGGCACGGTCTCCGGTGCGCCAAAGATCCGCGCCATGCAGATCATCGACGAATTGGAGAGCGAGCGGCGCGGCATCTATGGCGGCGCTGTTGGCTATTTCGGGTGGAATGGCGACATGGACACGTGCATCGCTTTGCGCACAGCCGTGATCAAAGATGGCACGCTACATCTTCAGGCCGGTGGCGGCGTCGTTCTGGACAGTGATCCGCAATACGAATTCGACGAAACCCTGCACAAAATCGGCGCCCTAAAACGGGCCGCTGAGATGGCGCCGATGTTTGAGCACGATCAATGAGCGCGCCGTCCATTCTCGTCATCGACAACTATGACAGTTTCACCTGGAATCTTGTCCACTATCTGGAGGAGATTGGAGCGCGAACCACGGTTGTGCGAAACGACAAGATCAGCGTTGCGGAAGCCCTCGGCCGCGGCGACGATGGAATCGTGCTTTCGCCGGGCCCGTGCACACCCAATGAGGCCGGGATTTGCGTTGACCTTGTCCGGTTAGCGCCGCAAATGCTTCCAATTCTGGGCGTGTGCCTCGGCCACCAGTCCATCGGGCAGGCTTTTGGCGGGGCTGTGATAACGGCACGGCAAATACGCCACGGCAAGATAAGCGCCATTCGTCAAAATGGTGGCCCACTGTTTTCTGGGCTGCCTGAGACATTCGACGTTGTGCGGTATCACTCCCTGGCAATCCGCGATGAAGACCTACCTGACTGCCTTGTCGCCGAAGCA
>JBCCTK010000066.1:0-16919 GCA_039198685.1 Pseudomonadota bacterium
CAGGTTGCCGATTTCGGGCAGTTCGGTGATCTCGATCGAGGCGACATTCTCAAGGCCCGTGTCGAGTGTCGTCACCCGCCCGGCGGCGATGTCCATGTTCTGGGCGATTGGCTGGCTTCCGCCGGTCTCATTGGGCTCAGGTTCGGGCTGAGGCTCTGGTTGAGGCGCCGGCTCGGGCTGAGGCTCTGGTTGAGGCGCCGGCTCTGGCTCTGGTTGCGGCTCAGGCTCAGGTTCGGGTTCTGGCGCTGGCTCAGGCTCAGGTTCTGGCGCCGGCTCAGGCTCTGGCTCTGGTTGCGGCTCAGGCTCAGGTTCGGGTTCTGGCGCTGGCTCAGGCTCAGGTTCTGGCGCTGGTTCCGGCGCCGGCTCAGGTTCGGGCTGCGGCTCTGGCTGCGGTGCAGGCTCTGGTTCAGGCTGCGGCGCTGGCGCTGGCTCGGGAAGATCGTCATCTGGCAAAATGACAACAATATCATCTGTGTTCTGACGCTCAGAAGATGCGACGGCAACAGAACTGGAACCACCTGCAAAGCACATTAGGATGTCCTCATCTCAAAGCGGACGAAGTGTTCGCCCGACATCATGTATTGTTTCGTGTCGCGGAACTCGAAGCCCATGAAGCGCAGCCACCGCCGGGCCACGTCGTTTTCGCGGTGCACGTAGTTCCAGAGATATTCAAAACCTTCGGTGAGCTTACGCAGCTCTTTCGAACCATGAGCCAGGAAGGCGCGGCGCACATCTGGGTGGTCGATGGCATCTGTCGCCAAAAGCCATGGCGTGGCTTCGGTTTCGGAGCCGTTGTGCGGCATAACGGCCCAACACGCGACCATGTCGCCATTGAAAAAGCCCGCTCGGCCGCGAGAACTTTTGCGGCCTGCCTCCACAAGCACTTCGTCCAATGGGCCGTTGGGGACGTGCGCGCGCACTTCCAGCAGGTCCATAGGGCGTAGACGCCCGGCCAGATGCCGCAGATCGTCATCCTCAAGCGGGCGGATTTCGACACTCATTTCAGGACACCTGCTGTAAGCGGCATGCGCAAAACGATGTGCAGTGCTGACGCGTATGGGATGCAGTGGATACTGGTGTGAGCAGCGGCGGCAAAGCAGCTACAAGGCGTGCGCCACCATCCGAACGGCACAGGCCCGCGCCTGCCCCCGAAAGGCCCACAAATGCAAAGAGGAAGCACATCCTAGTGCTTCCTTGATATCGCATGAGAGCACGCGAGGACGTACGAGATGGTCATATACTGCTCCAAGTAACCGCAAGATCAAACCTGAGTATCGAATGCACTCGTGAACAGTTTATTTACTAATTAAGAATTCAGGCCGAAGTGGGTCTTCGTTATGTTGTTTTGATGGCTACATTATGTCGATGGACGACACTGACCAGAGTGCGGTGGTGGAGTGCGCAATTTTCCGCGCAAATGGCCAAAACGGGCATGTTTTTGGGCAAACCAACGAAAGGATCCTGTTTCTTGCACAAATCTTCGGCAGTGGGCACAGAGCAAACAGTGCGTTGATGGGTGATCCAGGACGAGATGGATAGCCCGCCTTTTTTTAGCGACGTCTGCGAGGTCCTGGTTCCAGAAATCGCGCACGCTACAGCCGTCATCCCCGACGACTTTGCGGAGCAAAGACGCTACTCAAGCCCCACGCGAAGACGGCTGCCGGGTATGTCTCAGGCGTAAGCCGAAACGTTTGCAATCTGACTATGAAACATATTGGGAGCCGCTGAAAAGAGCATGGCCATACTCGACGGCTCCGTATCCTTCAGAACCAAGTCTTCCAGTCACTCGGACCGCTGTCCGCGTTCGGATCGTATCACATCTCTGGCAATAGCGCTCCGGCAGCATTGGTCCCGCTGGTCGGGCTGATCGCGTAGCCCGCGTTGGGGCGCAGGTTGCGGCCGAAGTCCCAGAGTAGCGAGCCAAGCCCATTGTCGAGCGCCTGTGGCGTGGTCGGACGGTACAGCTTGAAGTCGGAAGTAAGTGCTGTCAGCCGCGCTCCGCTCATCAACTGCTCTGGTGTCATCGCGGTTGTGCCCCGGTCTAGGATAGCCGTGTAAGTACCCGGTGGCATGGTCAAACCAGAGCGGTTTTCTATCCTAAAATGTGTACCTGTCCCGTCACCTTGCACGACACCCGATGAATTGCAGTCGTGGATGATTGTTATTGTGTCCACGCGGCCATTACCGGAACCCTGCTGCACCCCGGACGCGTTAGGATATGCGTCATCAGGCTGATACCAACGTACTGTGCTTAGAGCGGACTTATTCTTAACCTCCGCAGAGCCACTGGCAGACGTGATTGTGTCGTTCTGAGCAAATGACCCACCTGTGACCGCACCAATAAACAAACGCCCGTTTGTCGCGTCAATAATTTCATCAGCAAAGATTTCTGCTGATGCTGTGCCGTTCGTTACTGTCTCTCCGACGACGAAAGGGGATGTCAGATTGTCATAAACCAGAGCCGTGTCGTCAATTTGGATGGAGTTATTGTTCCCTGAACCCGCATAGTCTGCGCCCGTTGTAGCATCGGTGTACCAGTCAACAGGGTAGAGGATTGCAGAAGAAAACGCACCGTCAACCACGGAAGAGGCAAGAGTGAACTCCTTACGCTCCCACGCCATGAACATCCACGGGGGCAGTACCCGCATCCCAGCGGGCAAATCAATTGTGTCCATTTCTGGACCCTGTGCAGGCGCTAGATTGGGCGCATGAAGCACGTTGTTGCCTTCAACTATCTCGTAGTTTGCATCGTCAACACCGTCATTTTCACGGATCACAAAGTCACCACCCTCAATATCCGCCTCACTCCTAAGCAGGACAAAGGTGTTGTGCCTGTTCTCAATACGACTGCCTTCTGTGAAGGGCGCGTCTCTCATTTTGATAAAGAAGTCAAAACGGCCATTCCATCCCTGCACCTCGAAGCGAGAAGTATCGCGACCGGGATAATCAACAGACGAGAGACGTGGCGACGTGTCTAGCACAAGGTAGACACAGTTCCGGATAGAGTTCCTACCGGCGAAGTTTGTCATAACACCTCTTGCGCCTGATTGAGGGTCATGAAACAGGAAACAGTTCTCAAACACTATATGCGATCCGCGCCTTGTGTCGCCGGTGTTATCAATGTAGCCGCTAAAAACACTGTCGCAGAAGAAGTATCTGCGCCCACGTCCGTTGATCCAACCTGCTGGCTGAACAGTATTCTGTGCAACTGATTGCAGACGGAACATAGGCTGTCCACCAAGGTGCCCGGTATTGTCGCTCTGGCCCGCCCAGCCTCCCCGGGACTCAACATACGATGCGCGTACGTAAATAGTCCACGCACTTCCTTCACGTATAAGGATCGGATGTCCGCGCCAGCCACGAGATGTACCCATGGTGCGGCCTCGACCATTCATTCCGAGATCTGTGTTGCCGCTGTCCCAGTGCTTACAACCGAGCACAAAGAGGTTCTGCGGCGTAAAGAACGTATAGTCGGAGTTGTCGTAGAACTCACAGTCACTTGCGAATGTTGCAACGGCCCTTGCACGCAGACCAGTGTTATTGTTGCTAGCATAGACAAACCAACCACATCCGTGGATGTCGAGGTTGTGAAGGACTATCTTGGCATTTGGGTCTTGGGACAGAGCGTTGGCGTCGTAGATGTTGACCGGTTCTGGCACCTTCATAAAGGAACGGCTGAGAGTGGTTGTATCACCCCACCCTGTTATGTTTGTAGGTCGGCCACTTGCCGCATCCCACCCCATATCAAAGTCACCATTCGCAACTCTGATCGCCCAAGACTTCGTGTCGACTTTGAACAGAGAAGCTACATCACCTCCTACAGGGGTGACTGTTGTGTTCAAATTTCGCTCAGAATAGGTGAACCTATTGGAACCTCCGTAGGTATCCACAAGGCACACACCCTTGGCGTCCCTTGTTGTCATCTGTCTTGCTCGTTCTGTCAGTGATGCGCCAGCTTTGATACAGATACGCATCCCTGCCGGAACTGAAGCATCATCCTTCTGCGTCTCAAACCGAGCGATGGCTGCATCGAGCGTGTTGAACCTGTTGGCGGCGTCATGCGTTGGAGCATCAGACCAGTCACCCGAAACTGCTGTGTCGGCGTCTGGGTCCACAACGATAGTGCTGGCAGCGTCGAACACGGTATCCGGGTCACCAACAACCATATCGTCCAGAGCCAGTGTTCCCCAATTTCCCTCGTCGTCGTAAACGAAAATCGAGCGGCCCGTGTAGGTGCCGGGTGTATCATAGACATGTCCGCTGACTTGGCCGTATTGCTTCGACTTATCGCGGTGCGCTGCACTGCCCACCCAATCATTGCGGTAGTTTCCTGTGTCGCCTGTATGGACAACGAACTGGCACCGCTGGAAACTGGGGTCTTCAGCCTCCCAAGCAAGACGCATGGTGTCTTCCTGCGCCTGCGTGATCCCGGTAAATGGAGCCGGGACGACATCAAAATAGTCTGGCGTCGCGTAGCTTGTTCCTGTGGCACGGATGCGCCATTCAACAGGCATCGGCGCGAAGATGGCACCCGCAGGGATTTCTTCCTGAACTGTCACAGTCAGGGAGGCAGGGGTGGCGCCCGACCATGGACCGCCCATGGAAACGGGCTGTTTCCAGACAGAAATCGTATTCGGGCCTCGCGTCACGCCGCCTTGTGTCGCTGTCAAGGTGACCGTCTGCCCGTCGAGCGCGGATGATAAGAATCTTGCTTTGCTCATGCTGCCCTCATCATGTGCTGGAAATTTCGCCGTAGTAAATTCTCAGATTGCTGGCCGCATCGTAAGGCACAACGCTTTGCGTATCGAGCGAGTGCACACTTCCTGCACCGCCCACCGGGCTATTGCCCAAAGCTGTCGATAGATAAGACCCACTGTCGCCGCCCGTCCACTCGTTGCCCGAGAAAGCCCCCGAAGGCGCGCCGATTTCAACGCTGTTCCACCAGCAGCGGACTGTTCCGGCAGGGACATCAAATTCCCAGGCAAGCGTTCCATCTCCGCTCGGCTGTCCGGAAGACATTTCGATGTATGCGCAACCAGCAGGCCATGCGCCTGTCGGATCGCCGCCGTTGCCACAGCGAACGATAAAGGTGCCGTCCGGGTTGAAGCCGACAAAGGCTCCAAAACCCGCGCCGCCACTTTCCAGAATAATACCTCCGGCACTTCCATCGAGATTTGAAAAGTCGCAGGCCATCATGACTGAATCCGATCTTTCAGATCCAGATGGGCTGTATGTAGATCCGGGCGTAAGCGTTTCGTCTTCCGTCAACCCGGCCTCCGGATCGACAGGTACGGCTGCCCCAGCTGCGACCAGAACAATAGCGCTGTTAACCGTCTGCGACCCGCCGTTATCGGTGAGTGTTTCGGTGACGCGAATATCCTCACCAGCATTGGCTGACGTCAGGCCGTAGCTTGTCGAGGTTGCCCCAGCGATATCAACACCGTCCTGCTGCCATTGATAGTTCGCAGATCCTAGGCCGCCGTTGTCGGGCTCATAGACCCAAAGGCCGGGCGTGATGGTTAGTGTCTCGCCTTCTTCGGGCGAGCCATCAGTGATGACTCGCGGCGGCACGATATTCACCGGCCCGGATGCGAGGTCCGCGCCGATGAAGGTGAACACACCCGGACCGTTACCCGCATCGTAAGTCGCGTAAATTGCGGGGCTGGTCATGGTGATTGTAATCGCCCCGGTGGCGCCGTTGATCTCCAATTCGGCATCGGTCAGATTTTCGGTCAGGCTGAATCCAGGCAGAACAGTCACGCTGTTGCCGGTGGCGTCTATGGCGCCGGTGGGGTGGCTGGCCGTGACACGTGGCACTAGGACCTCGCCTTCGACGGCGGCGTATGGAAGGCTGACCGGTGCGCCGTCGACCATTAGGATCGCCGTCAGGTCGGCCAGCTGAAGCGCGGGATTTCCCGCAGTTGAAATTGTCGGCACGATGTCGGTGGAGTCCACGGTTTCGCCGTCGGCATAGGTGGGTTGAGCCAGAGCGACGGTGGCGGTTGGCGCGGCTTGGTCGCTCGGAACACTGATCATGCTATCCGTTTCAGCCCAGGCCGGGGCCACGCCGTTATCCATGGAAGCGGTGACCACGATATCCGTGACAGACCCGGACGAGGGTACCGCATAGCGCCACGGATTACCTTGGGTGCCCGCACCCGTCACGCTGCCCGTCACGTCAGCTCCGGCTGCAGTGAAGATGTCCAGCGTGGGGATCGTGGTGGGCACACCGGAGATAGCGGTGAGCCAGGCTGTGATGACGCGGCCGGTCAAGTCGACGTTGAGCGTGGCCGCGGGCGCCGACAGAGCCGGCAGAACTGCGCCGGGAGAAGCGACACTGGCTGTGGCCGTCCCTGCGCTGTTAGTGACGCTCCACCGCAGGTACAAAATGGCCCCTTCTTGAGCCAAATCTGCCATATAGGCTCTTATATTGGGCAGGGATTCCGGGCCATAGATCGACACACCTGACTCAGCTGGATCGCCATCGAACACTTCGAACATGTTGCTCGTCAGACCGGGGGAGTAGTCGTTCAACGTGCCGGGCGACACGTCCAGAGTCTGGCCGACCCGCGGCAGCGCGTTCCAAACGGCGCCTGAGATGATCTGCGGCGCGATCGCTGTGGGCATCCCCACATCCAACATGGAATAGGATCGCCCATAACTGCAGCCCAGTGAATACATCAGCTCAGTCCCACAATACCTGTTGCTGTGGTGCCGCTGGCCAATACCTGGGCGACGCGCAATGGAAATGGCATGCCGGGCGCAACAAAAATGCGTCCGGTATCTCCGCTGGCCATAATGACCTGCAGGTAGCCTGCTGCATCGACCGAAATCGCGCGTGTGACCATGGCAAGCGGGTCGGTATCGCTCGGCACGATCTGGAACAGACGGGAGGCCGGGCTTTCAAGGCCTGGGGCGTGGTTCTTGAAATGGTCCATCATCGCAACCTTTCTGACGGTGGGTCGACGGCTTGACGCCGCGCAACCTGGCTTTGCGCAAAATCTCTGCCATCCCTGGACATTGATCGAAAGCGCGGTTGTCGTTCATTCAACATCCTTAAAGGAAATGGAAAATTTGCATCAATTCCTGAACAACTTTCTATGCCCCCGCGCCGGCCGTTAGCAATTGATTAAGCTTTCACCCAAGTCTCCGCAGAATGACCACACTGGGGTCTTTTTTGGCGCGGGGCCATTCTGTATCTTCTGGCTTGACCGTGTGTTCTGGGCTAAGGCATCGAGCGTGATCTTTCACAGGGCGTGGCCTAAGGGCGCGGTGAAGGAAATCCCGATGCAGGACCGGATCGGGGATTATTGAATGGGTATGATGAGGCGAGTGTGTCGATGACAAATGCCTGGGCTGATACGGGGACCGAGCACGTCACGATGAGCGAGACTGTTATCCTCGACGCGGTCAACATCCCCTCGCAGGCCGCACTGCTCGCTGATGTGCGGGACCATGTCCGGCGGGGGCAGGGCTTCTCGGTTGCGACGATGAACCTCGACCATGCGGTCAAGCTGCGCCAGGACCCGTCCTTCCGGCGGGCTTATGCCGCTCAGACCCATGTCACCGCCGATGGCCGTCCGGTTGTGTGGCTGATGCGGTTGGCGGGTCGGCCGGTCAATCTTGTCACGGGTTCGGACCTTGTTGCGCCGCTCATCGCGTTATGTGCACAAGACGGCATTCGAGTGGCGATGCTCGGGGCCACTGAGACGGCGCTGTCCCAGGCAGCTGACCAATTGCGCGCCGACCATCCCGGGTTGCAGATCACCGATTTGCTTGCGCCGCCCATGGGGTTCGATCCGGAAGGTGCTGCGGCCGATGAACTGATCGCGCGTTTGTCGCGTTCCCAAGCGCAGATCTGCTTGCTGGCGCTGGGGGCGCCGAAGCAGGAAAAGTTCGCGGCCAGGGCACTCGGATCCCTGCCGGGCATGGGGTTCGTTTCGGTCGGGGCCGGTATCGATTTCGTCGCCGGCACCCAGACCCGTGCGCCGGGCCTCGTCCGGGTCCTGGCGCTGGAATGGCTCTGGCGGCTGTTGGGCGATCCCAAACGTCTGTTGTCGCGTTACGCCCGATGTGTTGCGATTTTACCGGCTCTGGTCGGCGCGGCGGTCTCGATGCGCCGCAACCGTGCCCTGCAGGACCCCGGATGAGCCGAATGGTTCATCCATGCGCGTCCCCGACCGTGCAGCCGGGATTGCGCCATGCGCGCATGACCCTCGGCCTCTTGATCAAGACCACCGGAGGGTGATCGATGGCAAAGTTCGCCCTTCTGGTGTGGCCAGTTCTAATCATCATCCTGGCGCAGCGCCTTTCGTTCCAGAAGACCATATTGGTGTCGCTGATTGGCGGGTTCCTGCTGTTGCCAACGCAGACCGGGTGGGATTTTCCGCTGCTTCCGGCCTTCAACAAGGAGAGCATTCCGGGGTTCACGGTGCTCGCCCTCGCGCTGCTGTTGCCGCGCGCGAGGGGGGCGTCTGCTGCACAGGCTCAATTCGAACTGCCGGGCTGGCTTCCGCGCACGAGCCTGGCCCTGCTTGGCCTCATGCTGTTGATCTTTGGAAACCAGATGACGGCGCTGACCAATGGCGAGTCGCTGTCCTTCGGGCCGACAACCATACCGGGCTTGCGTATCTATGACGGCTTCTCGCTTATTTTAGGCGCATTAACGATGCTTGTGCCGCTCTTCCTGGGTCGCAAATTCTTCGCCCATCCCGAGACACATGTCCTGCTGCTCAAGGCTATGATGATTGCGGCGGTGGGATACAGCTTCCTCGCCCTTTTCGAGGTTAGGATGTCGCCGCAACTCAATGTGATGGTTTACGGGTTCTTCCCCCATTCTTTTGGGCAGCATGTCCGCAGTGGCGGGTTCCGACCGCTCGTTTTCACGGAACATGGCCTGCAATTGGCGTTATTCTTTGCAGCCGCCACCCTGGCGGCCTTTGGCGTATGGCGATCGGCGGACAGCAAACGCCGTCGGATCTACCTGCTTGCTGCACTATGGCTCCTGGGCACCTTATCCCTGATGAACTCGCTCGGGGCCCTGATCATCGCCGTGGTCTTTCTGCCGATCGTCTTGTTTCTTGGCCGCCCCTTACAGCTTCTGTTTGCGGCGATGATTTGCAGTGCCATCATCCTTTATCCGATGCTCCGGGGCGCGGATCTCGTTCCGACCGATCGCCTCTTGTCGATGGCGGCGGCAATCGATCCCGGCCGCGCGCCGTCGCTGCGCTTCAGGTTCGACAACGAAGCCGTCCTGTTGGAGCGAGCCGGTGAAAAGCCGCTATTCGGGTGGGGCGGCTGGAACCGCAACCGTGTGTTTGATCCTGAGACCGGTCAGGACACGACAGTGACCGACGGTGCCTGGGTGGTGCTGATCGGGACACGGGGCTGGATCGGCTATCTTGCGGTCTTCGGCCTGTTGGCCGCACCGGGAATTATTTTGGCCGCCAACCGGCGGCGCTATGACGTTTCGCCGGTAACCGCCGCGCTTGCATTGGTTCTTGCCGCATCGCTGGTGGATCTGATCCCCAACGGGTTCCTTTCACCAGTGACGATTCTGTTAGCGGGTGCGCTTTGGGGGCGGGTCGAACTGGGGGCTCAGGCCAAGCTGGTGGCTGATGAGGCGACTGGGGATACCGTGTTATCGCAGTCTTTCCAACTGCGCTATACGCGCACCGGCGCACTTCCTACCGGTCGGCGGGTGCAGCCGAAAGGGGGCTATACGCGTCAGAATCCTGAGAACCGTCATGTCCGCAAAAAGCCCTGAAACCGGACCGCACGGAGCCGAAATGGCTGCAAAGCCGACTCTTTCATGTAGATCAGGGCTAGATGCCGCGTGGGGCATGGCGTGTAGGCGTTTGATTTCCTATCGTATTTTGTTGGATCCGGTGATCTGGGCGGGGTCGGAAGCAAGAGTAGTGCCGTGATCTGAAACGGGGTAAAGAGGAGCGTCGATCTCGGATGCATCGCGTATCCTGATAAAACGGGCGGGGACCCCCCCGACGACGGAGTAGTCTTGGACCGACCGGGTGACAACCGCATTGGCGCCGACGATGGCCCCGCGTCCGATCACGACATCGCCGACGATCACTGCGCCGGCGCCTACATCGACATGGTCCATCAAAATCGGCTTGGCGTTCAGATCCGTGCTTGAGGCCAGCCCGAGCGTGGTATTCTGTCGTAGTGTTACATCCGAGCCGATCGCCCGCGCGCCCAATACCATGCCTCCGAAATGCTCCAGACGCACACGACGGCCAACCGTTACGTTATAGGACAGCTTGATGCCGCAGAACCATTCACAGCACTTGAACATGAAACGATAGAGCAGCGAGAGCGGGAAGCGCAGAAGTCTCGGTCGCACCGACATGCGCCAATTTCCGAACCGGTGCCAAAACAGGGTCCAAAACCCCTGGTTGAGACATTCGCGATTATGGGTCCGGAAATCTTCTGCCACCAGCGCCCAAAACCCGATATCGGGTGGGTTGGCATTCACATCCCCCAGAGGCAGTGGAGGGGCTTTGGGCCTGTCAGCGGGCATTGCGGGACGTTCGAAACAGGGGGCGCACCGCGAGGCGGAAGAAATCCGATGGGAAATTCGGCGCGTGGCTGGGTGCGTGGCCGCGCAGCCGGCTGATTGCAACATGGACGTAGCTGCCCAGAAGTCGTGCCACTGCACAGAGCCGCGCGCCGACCGGACCATGGGTCTTGCAGAAATAGAACCGCCAGCTTTCGAACCAGTACTCTGGCAATGAGTCTCGGCGTGCTGCATTCATCCCCGTAGCAGCGCCCGCGATATGCTCCACACGGGCATCGCGGTAATACCAGATCTGCCAGCCCGCCGCCTTGACCCTGTGCATCAACTCGGACTCTTCGAAGTAGAGGAAGAAATCAGGATCAAAAAAACCGACTTCTGCCAAGGCCGAAAAGCGCGCAAGAAGGGCCGCCCCCGCAACCCAATCAACCTCCTGGGTGGGCGCGTCTGGCGGGATAGACACGGTCCAACGTCGGGTCAGCCGTGAGATTGGTCCAAACCGTGCGGCGGTTTCGAATTCGGAGACAAAGCCAGGAAAACGGAAGGCTGCGCTGACCGATCGCCCGCCATCAGGCCGATCGATCCCGGCGCCTGCGATTGCAGCACCGGGACGGGCATCGAGAAACTCAGCCAATTCGACAATCGTGTTGGTCTTCAAACGGGCGTCAGGATTGAGCAAAAAAACGTAATCAGGGGGTGTTGCGCCGGCTGCAAGCGCTTGGAGTGCGACATTGTTCCCGCGCCCAAACCCATGGTTCTCGCGCTCAGGATAGAAGGTGACACGGTCGCTCCAGCCCCGATCCGCAATCGCCTGGTGCATCCGGTCAGCATCATCACCGGGCGAAGCATTGTCCAGAAGATGGACGTCGACCTTGTGTGTGCCATGGTCGCGTTCGAAAACGCTTTCGACTGCAGCAATTGCCAGATCGGCCGTGCCGTAATTGACGATAATGACGGCTATGGTGGCCATGGTCTTCTTTCTGAGTGTATCGTCTGTCGAATATGTGTTCGGGCGGTGAAAATCTACATTTTTAATGCAGCCTTTTCGGGGGTGGCGAGTTTTTGGATGTGATTGTATATGATGCATTATCAACTGATGTGCAGGTTCCAGGCCATCGGATGTCTAGGAGCGGATCCCCGTCGGAATGAGCAGGATGCAAAAGCTAGCCGTTGTCGCCATTGGCCGCAACGAAGGCGAACGCCTGGTGCGCAGCCTCGCCTCGCTCCAGGGGCGGACGGGCCGGATCGTCTATGTCGACAGCGGCTCGACGGACGGCAGTGTCGAGGCCGCACAAGCGGCCGGTGCCGAAATCGTCGTCCTTGACCCGGCGCGGTTGTTTACGGTCTCCCGTGCCCGCAATGCGGGGTTTTTTCATCTTCTGGAAACCGGCGATCCGCCGGATTTTGTCCAGTTCATCGATGGTGATTGCGAGGTGCAACCCGGCTGGATCGAGACGGCCATCGCGTTTCTTGAGGCCCATCCCGACATCGCCGCCGTCAGCGGCCGGCGGCGCGAACGCTTTCCCGAGGCGACAATCTGGAACCGTTTGATCGACCTGGAATGGGAAAAACCCATCGGCGAGACGGTGGCGTTCGGCGGGGATGTGATGATGCGCCGGGTCGCGTTGGAGGCCGTGGGGGGATACGATCCCGATACCATTGTCGGAGAAGAGGCCGAGACTGGTATTCGGATGCAGCGCAAGGGCTGGCGGAGTTGGCAGCTTGCCGACGAGATGACGCTCCATGACGTGGCGATGACGCAGTTCCGGCAATGGTGGCGCCGCGCGCGTCGGGGCGGCTATGGCTATGGCGAAGCCGTGGCCCTCTACGGTGCGCCGCCGGAGCGCCACAAGGTTGTGGAAAGCCGTCGTGCCCTGTTCTGGGGGTTGGCCGTGCCAGGTGTGGCTGTTCTGGGGGCGTTCGTGACCCCTTGGACCCTGCTGCTGCTGCTGGCTTGGCCGTTGCAGGTGGTGCGCCTCATACTGCGCGGCACGCCGCCGCTCCAGGCCGTGTTCCTGATGGTTGGAAAAGTGCCCGAGGCGCTGGGGTTCCTGGAATTCTGGATCAAGCGGCGCCTGCTGCGCACGGCAGAGCGGATCGACTACAAATAGGCTCTGCACCTGCCGGTTTGGGCCTGTTTTGACTAGGTGCGCGACAGCGCCCGCTTGATCCGCGCAGCCCCCCGGATTGCGTAGCGCACAAGACGGTATTCGAAACGGGTATCGCTCAGGCGTTCAGCCCCTGTCTTCATCCGCCAGATCAGTGTTTTCGGACGATGAGGGTGACGGCGGAAATAGGGGTTGTCCTGCTTGAAATGCCAGTCCCAGAGATGGATCCTCAGCGCCGGATCCTGCATCGCATAGGGTTGGCTGACCTGGTCACGTTCGGTGAAATGGGTAACCTCGTGCCACCATGCCTGACCTGCTGTCTGTAGGGCATCGCTGGACAGGCGGTAGCAGATGATCGACGCTTCCACAATTTTGCGGTCCAGAAGGCCCATGTTGCCGTAGCGCGCCTTTTGTTCTGCCGCGATGTCATAGAACTCCGGGCCAATGCGCCCCCCCTGGATGGCGAAGTCGAATTCCTCCTCAACAGTCCGACCGCTGGGATGAGGAAACAGCGCCACATCGGCCCCGGTGTCGAGGAAGTCGCGGATCAATGGAGTGAGATCGCCCATGATTTCGATGCTGGCATCGATCCAGACCGCGACGTCATAGGTGTCCAGAGCGCCGTGAGGGCGCAGCTTTGGAAAGCGCGACAGGACCCGTGCCGTTTTGGCGTCGGGAAGGTTGGGCAGGGTGCGATGGCGCCACCCCATCATACGCCCCGCCGGACGTTTGTCGGAAAACCTTATGAAATCAACTCCGGCCGGTTTGACCTGAGCGCGGTGGATCCAGTCGTGGTTGCCGATGGCGCATGTATAGACGGCTACTTTTGGTGCCATGGTCAGACCTTCCTGCGTGCGCCTCGGATCGGTTCGGCCGCCTCAAACGCGGTTACAAACATCCTAGTAGCGGACAATGCTATCCTGGACCAGACACATCGCAGCGCGTCCCCGGGTTGGCCGTGCCACGTTTCGCATCGCGCAGGATATAGACGTTCTGATTCTCGGTCATGAGCTGGATCTCGTCGCCGATCATTTCTTTACAACGCCCCCATTGGCCAAGGGACGGAATGCATGAGCCTGACGACACTTCAGGGTCCTGGCATTTCATCTCCCGCGCAGGAAGCGAATGGCCGTCGCATCCTGCCTCTCAGACCACATTGGCGAATCCGTGGACCATACGCTCCGCACCAGGGCGCCGGGGCGAACAGAAGGCGCGTTCGCATGGCGCGCCGAGCGGTCCTGGCACCTGGCGAAAGATACATACCCAGAGCGATCCGGCTTTTGCGTCGCTGCCTATCTCGGAAACAGGGCCGGTTTTTCCAGTAGCTTGCCGCCGTGTTTCTGGGGGCAAAAGTGATGGGGGTGAAAATGGCAGGAAATAGGGGCTCTATGTTCACCCCCTAGTCAGTTTGGGAACCCCTTGTTTTCTAAGGGTGTAACCAGTTTTGGGTGTGAAGATGGAAACCGCCCCCGATTGACCGATTCAAAACGGCTTTTTCCGGCGCATCAGAACGCCCCAAACCGCTCCGATAAATGGGGTCGGTTCGGATTAGGGCTTTCCTGCATGCAGGAGAGAACGGCGGCACTTTCATAACGGGGATCAAAATCCGCCTTCCGCTCTCAACATGTCGTTTGCGACGTAAGGTGGATGTCGCGTTACTGTTCGATTGCGTCAATAAAATGTTCGGCGAATAGACGATCCATGCGCGGTTTGTAGTGCCCGTCCCCGAGAAAGCCGGAGGGGTCTCTTGGGTCGAAATGCTCGGCGGTTGCGAGATACAGGATGTTGTCACGCTCGAGGATCGGTTTTGCGATGGCGAGAACGTCTGCATCCCTTGGGTCACGCGATTGGATCAACATGACGATTGGCGTCTGTCCGTCAGCCCGCGCGGTGTCAGAAAACTCGGCGATCATGCGCTGCAGGACTTCCGCGTAAGGGTATTCCCCCGCAAGAATGGCGTCCTCGGTGCTGGCGATATGGCTTTTGGCCAGTGACCGCCGGACAAGCCGCAGGAACGGCAAGTGGTCCGCCCAAACCGCCCCGAAGGTGATCGGAGAGGTGAACGCGTCCTCAGCAGCCATCTGTGTGGACCAGGCGCGCGCGGCGGCGGCGTCATCCGCGAGAGCACGTTGTTCTGCGGCGGAGGAGATCAGCGGCTCGACCCGCCGCAGCCTGTCGCCTTCAGGCCAATAGACCGGATAAGTGAACGGGGCGGGTTGCTCGAAAGCCCAGGTGCGGTTGCTCAATGCGGCCATGCCGGGTACCGATGACGACAGGATGCCGAGAACCACGATGTCTCCGGGCCGGCGGTTCTCCCGATCTTCCTGAAAAAGGGCGAAGGTGAAGTTGGGTGGTGCACTGGGCCCTGCATGAGCGTCCCAGTTCAGGTCGGGTTGCAGTTTCACGGCGTTGCGCAGGATGTTGTTAACGAAAGACATGCCGTAGCTGCGGATAACGGGCCCGGCATCTTCGGTTTCAAAGCGGTCAGCGGACCTAGCGATAGCTTCCTGTCGCCAGGCCACGTCATAAAGGTTGCCTCGTATGTCCGGGTTCTGTTCCCACTGAGCGAGTTTTCCGGGCACGGATCGTCCATATTCAAAATACCGTACAAGGGCGCCGAGGTGCCCGCTGCGTCCAGCCCAGCCCAGCGTGGTCGCCACCAGAGTGTCGAGAGCGGCCAAGAGGAATAGGGTTAGGCTGAACACCATGAGGGTTTTGCGCATCCGTGCTCTCCTTAGAACTGGAAATAGATGAAAGCAGAGGTTTGGGTGGTCATGCCGAAGGCGAACAGGTAGATCATTCCGGCATAAAGCGCTGCCCTGATCAGCATGGGCCAACGGGCATAGAAGGTCACATTGCCGGAGCGCTCGATCAACACGTCCCAGATGAATAGGAACGCCATGCCGAGCCAGGCCGCAAACGGTGGCATCGGCATCGACAGCACATCAGATGCTGGAAGTACGCCGGTTAGACGGCCAGTGAACAAGGCGATCTGCTCAAACGAGGTCGCCCGAAAGAGCAGCCAACCGTAACAGACGACCTGGAAGAAAATCACTATCATTAAGGCGCGCCACAGCCACGACAGGCCACTGCGTTTCACACCTTCACCAGTGCGGTCATGCCGCCCGGTCAGGGCCCGATGCACGGCGAGAAGCCCTCCCTGGTAGAGCCCCCAAAGCACGAAGTTCATCGCAGCGCCGTGCCATAACCCGCCTAGCGCCATGGTCGCAATGAGGTTGCGATATGTCTTCCAGCGCGCGCCTCGATTGCCCCCGAGGGAAATGTAGAGGTAATCACGCAGCCAAGTGGACAGGCTGATATGCCAGCGTCGCCAAAATTCCTGCGGATCAGCGGCAAAATAGGGTTGGGCGAAGTTACGCATCAGACGGAAGCCGAGCATTTTCGCAATACCCCGGGCTATATCAGTGTAGCCCGAGAAATCGCAGTAGATCTGGATCGCGAAGAGCCAGGTCGCAAATAGAATGTCCAGTCGCGACGGATCGGGACTTGCATAGACCGCATCGACAGATGGCGCCACACCGTCCGCAATGACCACCTTCTTAATGAGTCCCAGCAAGCACAGCACGGCACCTCTTCCAAGATTCTCCCAACTGAGAATCCGCGGGGCTGAAATGTTCGGGATAAGGTTTTTCGCGCGTTCAATCGGTCCTGCAACCAACTGCGGGAAGAACGCAACGAAGAGCGCAAAATCGAGAAAATCCTTAGTCGGCTTCAAATCCCGGCGATAAACGTCGATCGTGTAGCTGAGCGTCTGAAAGGTGTAGAATGAGATTCCAACGGGCAAAACGATTGCAAGTGTGACCGGGTTGGTCTCGTAGCCTATGCCCCCCAACAGAGCCTGGAAGCTTTCGACGAAGAATCCGAAGTATTTGAACACGCCCAGCATGCCAAGGTTCACGCCCAGCGAAACCCACAACAAAAGGCGGCGGCGAGGCTCAGCCTGTTCGCGCGCCATGCGTATGCCCACGAAGTAGTCAACCACCGTGCTCAGCAAGATCAGGCTGAGGAAGCGCCAGTCCCATGCTCCGTAAAAGACGTAGGAAGCCACAAGCAACATGCGGTTTTGCGCCTTGTGAGGCAGCACCACGTAAAGAGCTGAAATCACAGCGAAAAAGACCCAGAAGTCTAGTTCAGTAAATAGCATAGGGTGTCACCCAATCAGACTGTTTAAGCGGGCGGATGTAACCATCTCTGGCCATTGCAACTGGATCGAATACGAATACTCGGCTTGGTTTGTAGTTATGAACGTGAAGACCTCC
>JBCCTK010000067.1:0-16640 GCA_039198685.1 Pseudomonadota bacterium
CTAGAATTGACGAAATATCTGACCGTTCACTCTCACAAAGAGAGGCTCCGGCGATGAAAGCAATCTGTGTTGGATCGATATTGTCGGAACAAATGTCCGCGGCAATGGCCCCAGGGGGAAGAGGGTCATCATTTGGATCCACAAAGTCAGTGAAGGTAAAGTCGTCGTCGGGATCATCGGGTGTCCCATTATCGCTTACTATTTCCTGCGTTAAGAGCAGGCCATTGGCGTCAATCACCACAAGATCGTCATTTCTAGGCTATACGTGGCGCTGGGACCGGCGCAACGATCCAATTGAGCCAACCCGCGGCTTCGACATGTCGATTAGCCAAGATTTTGCGGGGATTGGCGGCGATGTCCAATACCTCAGGACGGAAGCCACGGCGGCGTGGTATAGAGGTTTGTGGGGTGGCTTGCGCTTCTCATCAAGATTTTCAACGGGCCATATTACGCCGCTCGGTGATGACACCGTACGGATTAACAATCGCTTCTTTCGCGGTGGTAGTTCGTTTCGAGGATTTGACGTGGCCGGCCTCGGGCCACGCGAAGTTATTCGCGTATTCAATGACGATAACACAGAGTTCGACCTCAACAGCGGAAGTGCACTTGGCGGAAATGTTTATTATCAAGGCACATTCGAACTGTCTGTGCCGAATCTATTGCCCGAGGAATACGGCATCAAGACTGCGCTATTTACCGACGCTGGTTCTTTGGGGCAACTTGAAGATGAAGACTCAAACGAGCCCATATTCTTTGTTACAACTGGCATTGACGGCCTGACGCGCAATGCCGTTCAATTCACCGAAGATGAGCTTTCCTTGCGCGCAGCGGCAGGCCTTAGCGTGTTCTGGGACAGCCCCTTCGGTCCGATCCGCTTCGACTTCTCTGAAATTCTTCGCAAAGAAGATTATGACCGAACTGAAACGTTCCGGTTCTCAACTTCAACCCGATTCTAGCCCCAAGGAGTCTCCTCCAATGACGTTTTTTAAGCCGCTACTTGCCGCCATTGCGCTGGCAGTAGCAACCGTCGCATCTGCAGCGCCAGCTATGGCTCAGGGCACCAAAATTGTCGTTATAGATCAGAACCGTGTGCTCGTTGAAAGCCGCGCTGGTCAAGATATGCGAACCAAAATACAGAATATTGAAGGCCAGATGCAACGCGAGTTGCAGCCCACGGCCCAATCGCTTGAGCAACTGGGCGCAACGATTGAAGCCAAGACCGCCAACATCACGCCGGAAGCAGCCAGGGCCGACCCTGAGTTGCAACAACAAGCGCGCGACTACCAGAACCGCCTCCGCAATCTTGGCCAGGAAAGCGATCGTCGTTCTGCCGAACTTGCTATGACTCAGCAAAATGCAGGTGTGGCGTTCCGGGACGCGTTGAAACCGGTCCTAGACGAAGTGATGCAAGAGCAAGGCGCTCAAATCATGCTTGCTGCCGGTGAGGTGATGATTGCTTTGCCAGCGGTTGATGTCACAACACTAGTGATCCAGAAGCTCGATAGCCGCACGCCAACGATTGAAGTGACGCGCGCGCGTTTGCCAGTCCAGGCTGCGCAATAACCAAGACTGAAGGGCGAATACATGCCAGTGGATTCCCGCTTCTTCTCGTCCGATGGGGCCGTGACGTTAGGAAAATGGGCTGAGCTGGCGAGCGCGACTCTGATTGGTGATCCCGGGCTGGAGGCCACGGGCGTTTCCTCTGCATCCTCGGCAATGTCGGGGGACGTCTGCTTTTTTGAAGGTCGGCCAACCCATGCCCAGCAGGTCAGCCCAGAGGCACTCGCCTGTCTTGTGAAGCCAGACAGCGCGGACCAACTTCCCGATGGCGTTGGTGCTTTGGTTTGTGATGCGCCCAGGTTAATCCATGCACGGGTTAGTGGTCAGATCTTCAAAGTTCGGCCGCTCGTGGCAAGAGACGAAGCTGTTTCACCCCAAGCCCATGTCCACCCAACCGCCGAGCTGTCGAGCGGTGTGATTGTGTGCGCAGGTGCGGCGATCGGAAAAGGCACACAGATCGGCCCGGGGACTGTGATAGGTCCTGGCGTTCAAATCGGTCGCGATTGTGTCTTTGGTGCGCATTTAAGCATTGAATGCGCACTTATCGGAAATGAGGTGACTCTGGCTTCGGGCGTTCGTATCGGCCAGGCTGGTTTCGGTGTTATCGGCGGTGCTGATGGGGCGGAGGACGTTCCGCAATTTGGCCGTGTCATCGTGCAGGACAACGTTACAGTGGGTGCGAATTCAACGATTGACCGTGGTGCTTTCGATGACACCATCATTGGTGAGCGGACCAAGATCGATAATCTCTGCCATATTGGTCATAATGTCGTCATCGGGCGTAGCGTGGCAATTGCGGCATACGGCGGAATCTCCGGCAGCTGCTGGATAGGCGATGGCGCCCAGCTCGGTGGTCGCGCAGGCGTTGCAGATCATGTTCGTATTGGCGTAGGATCGAGACTGGCAGCCGGGGCCGGTGTGTTTCGCGATATTCCAGATGGTCAAACTTGGGGCGGAACGCCGGCCCGCCCCATCACGGAGTATATGAGAGAGGTGGCGTGGCTCGGAAAGCAGATACGCCAGCGGAAGAAACCCAAATGACCGCAGAAATCCATGCATCGTCGGTGGTCCATGACGGTGCGCGCATTGGGGCGAATGTCTCTATTGGTCCGTTTTGCGAAGTCGGCGCGGATGTTGTGCTGGGCGATGGAGTGACGCTCCATGGCCGCGTGACACTGATGGGGTCTGTTCACCTTGGCGTCGAGGTGGAAGTGTTTCCCGGTGCCACACTCGGCGGGAAGGCCCAGAGCCTGGGATCGAAGGTCGAACCGGATACGGGCGTTGTCATTGGCCCACGCACGATCCTTCGAGAATGCGTGTCGATTCATGCCGGGTCACCGAAAGGAACCCGTTACACGCGGGTGGGCGCCGATTGTTTTCTGATGGCCTATTCTCACGTGGGACATGACTGTCAGATCGGCAATCACAATGTGCTCGCCAACAGTGTCCAGTTTGCGGGGCATATCACCACGGGCGACCATGTCTGGGTTGGCGGCTCAGTTGCCATACACCAATTCACCGAGATCGGTGATCACGCCTTTGTTGCTGGCGGCGCAATTCTTGTGGGTGATGTCATTCCGTTCGGTATGGTGGCGGGCAATCGAGCATCATTGAAGGGGCTGAACATAAAAGGTCTGTCACGACGGGGGTTTTCGCGTCACCAGCTTCATGATTTGCGTCGGGCATACAAAGCCGTATTTGAAGGTCACGGGACTTTCCTCGAACGCGTTTCCGCTGCTGAAGAACGCTTCGTGAAAGATGCTGATGCCAAAAAGCTCTTTGAATTCATCCGAAAGGACCGAAGCCGGGCCTTATGCTTGCCTGATCCATCATGAGTGGACCAATAGGCCTGGTTGCGGGGCGGGGTCAGCTACCTGTGCACGTGGCACAAGGCGCAATCGCCAGCGGCAGGGGCGTTTTTGTGGCGCGTCTGAAAGGGTTTGAAGAACCGGAATTGGAGAGTTTCGCAGGAATCACCGTTGGTTTGGGAGAACTGGGAAAGCTGATAAGGGCGTTCAAGGCTGAGGGATGTCGTGATGTTGTCTTCGCGGGTATTGTCTCGCGACCTGACTTCTCCTCGCTGAAGGTCGATTGGCGCGGCGCCAAACTGTTACCCCGGGTGCTTAAGGTCGCGCGAGAAGGCGATGATGCGCTGTTAAAGCTGATCTTGACCGAGTTGGAAACTGAAGGGTTTTCGATCTGCGGCGCAGAGGATATTGCCAGTCACTTGCTTGCTGCTGAAGGTCTGCTCGCTGGAGAACAGCCCGGGCCTTCAATACATGCGGACATTTTCCGCGCTCGACAGGTGGCCAAGGCGATTGGCGAGCTCGATATTGGGCAGGGCTGTGTGGTGTGTGACGGACTGGTGCTCGCGGTAGAGGCCCAGGAAGGGACCGATGCCATGCTGGCGCGCTGCGCGACGCTTCCTGATGAATTGCGGGGAACACCAGAAGCTCCAAGGGGCGTTTTGGTGAAAGTGCCAAAGCCCATGCAGACGCGAAAAATTGATATGCCGACCATCGGACTTGCAACGCTTCGTGGCCTTCGGGCGGCTGGACTGGCCGGCGTTGCTGTTGAGGCAGGGGGTGCGTTGGTCATCGACAGAGAACAGATGGCCCAGTTCGCAGAGCAACACGGATTATTTGTATTGGCGCTGGCGGATACGCCATGAAACTCCACTTTACCGCAGCGGAAGCCTCAGGGGACTTGCTTGCGCGCGAAACCATGGAAGCCATCCGTGGCCGGGTTCCGGAAGCCAAGTTTGTCGGAATTGGTGGTCTTGAAATGGCGAAGCTGGGCATCGTATCGCCCATTGATATTACGCCGCTCTCAATTGTTGGTCTTTTCGATGGGTTGAAGGTCTACGGGACGGTGTTGGAACTGGCGGATGCCGCCGCAGACCATATTATAGACGCCATGCCCGATGCTGCTGTGCTAGTAGACAGTTGGGGATTTTGCGTTCGAGTGGGAGAGCGCGTGAAGGCCCGGGCGCCGGATATTCGACTGGTGAAGCTTGCGGGACCTCAAATCTGGGCAAGCCGGCCTGGGCGCGCGCGCATCTTGGCGAAGACGTTTGATCAAGTGCTTTGTATTCACGCGATGGAGTTGCCGTTTTATGAGGGGCTTGAGATTGAAGCCTCCACGATCGGCGTCCCCGCCTTTTCCAGAGGAAAGCCGGGAGACAAAGCTGCATTCCTCTCGCGGACAGGTTTGAGCCCAGACAAACCCCTGCTCCTTGTATTGCCGGGAAGTCGTGGCAGCGAGCTTCGTAGGGTCACGCCTGCGCTTATGGAAACCGCACGGTTGACCCAGGCTGGGAGCCCAGACTTGCAAGTGGTGGTTATGCCTGCGGAGTCGATTTGGGACAGTTTTCAGGCGCAATACCCTGATGCAGAGCGCAATATGACTGTGCTCGCGCCGGGTTCGCCCGGAAATGATGCCATGGCGGCGGCAGATTATGCCTTGGCGTGCTCGGGAACCGTGACCAGTGAGCTTGCCTTGCAAGGGACTCCCATGCTTGTGGCCTATAAGCTTGGCTGGATGACATGGGCTGTCGCGAAGTATTTCCTTTATCAGCACAAACACATCACACTGATGAATATCGCAGCAGGCGACCGCACGATCGTTCCTGAGTTTATCCAGATGGCCATGCGGCCAGAGGATATGGCCGCGACGGCTATATCGATGATACGCGACCCTAATGCGTGCAAAACCCAGGTCGAAGCCCAGTTTGCAGCGCTGGAAGCCATGGGTCATGGCGAGCGACCAGCTCCCCAGCGGGCGGCGGATGCCATTCTCGGATCGTTGGAGGCTTAGCCTTAGGCGGCCTTTTCGATTTCCCGGGCCATCCGGCGAATTTGATCCAAGGCCCGCTCGGCATCTTCAATCGCCAGGGGAACTTCCGCCCGAAGAAATTCTATGTGGTCCAGCGGGCCACAGACCGCTTGGGCCGCTTCTTTCAGAACCTCAAAACTCGATTCTAATGATTTGAGTTCGTGGAGTAAAAGACTTGTTTCATGCATAATATTCAACCCTAACGAGAAATTGTTAGGACGAACCGGCTTCCCTTGCAAGCCTGATTTTAGTCCATTGCTCGGCTCAAATAGCCTTCTAGGTCCTTTAAACTCAAAGATTTGAAGTTCTTGAAATGTCGCACCCCAAGCCGGATCGCTGTGAACAAGGGAAACATCCGCCTTGTCGGTGGAGACCCGGTGGACAGTGCCGTCGCCCGCCGGAGAGCACTGAGACGATACTCAACGACCACACGGTTTGTCCCGATCGAACAGCCAAGCCCGTCATCCGTGCCAATTGTGCCTTCCAGCGCGCTTTGTCCCTTGATTCCTTCTTTGAGCCGTTTGGTGGAAGTTAACAGGCTCCACGTCTTCAGTCGTGAAGCGACAATGCTCGATGGCTTCAAAAGGCCCCCGCGAAACGGATCAGCAGCCGGGCTGCCACGTAGAGAATTAGAAGAGCCGTTAGTCGCTTTATCCATGTGGAGCGCAGCTGGGCACTGCCGAGCCAAGAGCCAATTTGTCCACCGACTAAGACACCCAGTGCCAACGGCCAGAATGATAGAAGCGCGGTCGTTAGTTCACTTTCGGCGAGCTTTGCGCCTTGACCCAACAGGCCTGACAGGGAGTTGCAGAATATGAAAAGACTACATGCTCCGGCGATCTCGCGCGGCGTTCCCCAACGCGCCATGTATAGGATTGGAGCAAGAAAGATCCCTCCACCAATACCGACGAGCCCTGCAAGCCCGCCGATTAATCCACCGATACCGAGACTCGCGCCGATTGGCATTTCATTGGCGCCAACGGCTTCTTGATCTGGAGTGGACGTGGTCAGAAGTCTGAGCCCAGAAAAGAGCAATGCGCCACCGAGGACACCAACAAACACAATTTCTTGCACGGGGATTCTGCCACCGATCCAGGCGGCTGGGACGGATACCAATAGAAACGGCGCCATACGTCGAACGGCAGGGTATCTTCGCGCCAGAAGCGCCAGAGGCTACCTGTGACCACGATCAGATTGCACATCAATGCGATCGAGGGGACGAGACGATAGTCTACCTCGCCCAGTACCAATAGTGCGTTGTAAGTCGACCCGCCTCCAAATCCAACGGCAGCATAGAGCAGGGCCGTGGCGGCAAACAATAGAGTGAGCAGCGGGGTCATTTAACCGCTCCAATCTGAACGCCCCTAGCCAATGCTATTACAGGTCTCCAGTCATGATAACGAAAGCCGTCTGACCAGGCTCGATGGCTTCTGCATTGGCCTGCCGATAAAGCAAAGCATTGCATTCCACCATTGGACCGATGAGTGAGCTATCTTGGTTTGAAGCAGGCTTGGCGCTTAGCGCACCACCGGGTCCAACCGATACGTTAGCCCTCATAAAGTGCGCACGTGGTCCATTGGCGCTGATGGGAGAATCGCTCACCACGGGGAACATGCGGTTCGGTTTGTCGGTCAGCATGGGCTTTAGAAACAGCCTTGCGCAGACAAGTGCAGAGGCCGGGTTGCCCGGCAGGCCCAACACGCAGGTCTGGTCGCGTGTAGAACACCAGGTGGGCTTGCCAGGCCGTACGGCAACTCTGTCAAATACAGAGACGAACCCAAGGTCTGCGAATGCCGGGCGCATCAGATCGTGGTCGCCGACTGAGGCGCCGCCAACGGGTAGAAACAGGTCAATGTCTTCGCCGGAGGCTATTCGAGATTGTATATCGCTGATGTCGTCGCAGGCGATACCCAGGTTGACGGCCTCACCGCCCCAGGCGGTGATCGCCGCTGATAGGGCGTAGAGATTGGAGTTGACCACATCGCCGACCCCTAAGACTGAACCGGCTGGCTTTAATTCGTCGCCACTGGTCAAGATTGCAATGCGTGGGCGTTTGACCACAGTGACGTCTGCAACGTTCGCTGCGCTGGCCAATCCAATAGAAGCCGGTTCAAGGATATGCCCTTTGCCAAGAAGAACCTTACCTTTGTGAAAGTCCATCCCTGCAGCACGCACAAACTCTTCGCCCGTGTAGGCTCGTCTGGTGGTGATCTGATCGCCCGCGCGTGCAACATCCTCTTGGATCACAATATGGTCGGCGCCTTTTGGGACAACGCCTCCGGTAAAAATCCGTAAAGCCTGACCGGACCGGACTTCCCCGGTATAGGGATGGCCAGCCGGTGCTTCGCCTATGACAGTCAGTTGCGTGCCAGCTTCACCCACATCACGAAGCCGCACCGCATATCCATCCATGGCAGACACGGTGTCCGACGGCCGGTCGATGCCCGCAATAATGTCGCCAGTGAGCCTGCGTCCCGCGGCTTGTGCGATAGGGATGGTTTCAGAGCCAGCCGAAATTCGCGGCAGCAGCGACAGGGCCTGCTCATAGGAGACGCTGGCGCTCATGGCGGGCTCCGTTTGTAGTCTCCGCTCTTTCCGCCAGACTTTTCCAGAAGGCGAATCTCGCCAATTACCATACGCTTATCTACTGCTTTAAGCATGTCATAGAGCGTCAGACACGCTATGCTGACCGCGGTCAGGGCTTCCATTTCCACGCCCGTTCGGCCTGCCGTCTTGACCCGTGCGGTCACGTCCAAGCCATCATCTGCCGCAGAGATTTCAACCTTCACGCCGCTCAAGGGCAGAGGGTGGCAGAGGGGTATCAGGTCAGATGTGCGTTTAGCGCCCATGATGCCCGCCAATTCGGAGATTGCGAGTGGATCGCCCTTTTTGGTATCGCGGCCCAAGGCGAGTGAGAGCGTCTCAACGGACATCGTGATCCGCCCCGCAGCAATTGCGATGCGCTGCGTGATGGCCTTCTCGCCAATGTCCACCATACGTGCGCGCCCATCGGGGCCAATATGGGTAAGGTCGGTCATGCTACTGTTCCATCAGACGAGGCATAAGCTCCACCAGATTACAGGGCTTATGACGGCTATCGAGTTGGTATGAGATGACCTTGTCCCACCCGTCTTTCACGGCGCCCGTGGAGCCTGGAAGGCAAAAAACAAAGGTGCCCCCCGCTAAACCCGCCACAGCGCGCGATTGCAGTGTGGACAAGCCAACAGTCTCAAAGCTCACCTGATGAAATATCACTGAAAAGCCTTCAATGGTCTTGTCAAAGAGTGGCGTGATGGCCTCCGGCGTGACATCGCGGCCTGTCAGGCCCGTACCACCGCTGCTTATCACCACATCGATATCTGGATCTGCCACCCAATCAGAGACCAATGCACGGATGGCATAGACGTCATCGCGCAGGATATCCCGCGCTGCTAATTGGTGGCCTGCGCTTTCAATCCTCTGGATCAGTGTGGCCCCGGATGTGTCGGTCTCAAGGGTTCGGGTATCGCTTACGACCAGGACGGCGATTCTTACCGGCTTGAATGTCAGTGTCTGATCAATCCCTGGCATCTTCCATCCTCAAGCGCTGGCCCAGCGGGCATAGTCTGAATGATCCTCGCGGCGTGGCTCGATCCAGGCGGCGCCGGTGTCAGTGATTTCCTTTTTCCAGAAGACGGCTTTCGTCTTCAGATAGTCCATCAGGAAGTCTGCGCTTTCAAACGCGGCGCGCCTGTGGGCTGAAGCCGTGGCCACGAAAACAATCGTGTCTCCAGGCGCCATATCGCCGATCCGGTGGCGAATCATTGACGCTTCCAAAGGCCATCGCGAATGCGCTTCAGCCTTTGCATTCAGTATCCCGGCGTCGGTCAAGGAAGGGTGGGCTTGAAGGTGAAGTGTTGTAACGGTTTGGCCTGCACCGTTTATGGGTCTGACCTGGCCGCAAAATGAAACGACACCGCCTGACACTTCGAGGCTCGATTGGAAAGCGCCCAGCAATTCACCCGGTGAAAGCGCATCGGATGTTAGGACCTCGCCCATGATCTCAGCCGCCCCCGACAGGAGGCAGGAAAGCCAGTTGGTCTTGGTCTGAGACCGGCGCAGGCTCGGCCACGATCTCATCATTGACCGCAATACGATTTGCTGGATCCATAAGCACCCCGTGGCCTGACTTTTCACCGTCCAACCAGCGTCTGAGGGTTTGCGTGTCGCGGACGTCCTCGGGAAGGGTATGGGTCTCTGATGCGGTCCCGACCAAATCTGCCAGCTTCCCCCAATATGTGATCAGAGCCATTTTTCAGCCTCCCGTTACTGACATGTGCCGCGACAGAGTGGGCTCTGCGCCCGGTTTTCGGATCGCAAAGTCATGCTTTTCGGGCTTGGCGCCGAGCGCGGTGTCCAGACAGGCATTAAGCGCCTGGCCTGAATCCTCTGAATCGCGCAGGGCCGCGCGCAGGTCAACATGGTCTTCCTGGCCGAGGCACATGTATATCCGCCCGGTACAGGTCACCCGCATACGATTACATCCTGAACAGAAATTGTTTGTGAGCGGCGTGATGAAGCCCAACTTACCGCCGGTCTCGCGCACGCGTACGTAGCGCGACGGACCGGCCATGGTGCCTTTCTCCTCAATGTCATCGAGTTGCCAGTGTTGCCCAAGGGAATCCCTGACCTGGAAGAGGGGCAGGTATTGGCTGAAACGGTCTGGCCCCGCATCGCCCATGGGCATGACTTCTATCAATGTCATGTCAAAACCGCGTCCATGGGCCCAGGTGATCATATCCATGAGGTGATCGGCATTCTGGTCTTTAAGGGCAACTGTATTGATCTTGATCTTCAGACCGGCCCGTTGCGCCTCGTCCAGTCCGTCCATGACTTGAGCCAGATCGCCCCTTCGCGTGATGGCCTTAAAGCGCTCTGGATCGATTGCATCCAGGGACACATTAATCCTTTTGACGCCCGCTTTTATAAGGCCATCTGCATGGCGCGCGAGCTGTGACCCATTGGTTGTGAGCGTCAGCTCGTCCAATCCCGTCCCCAGTCGTTCGCCGAGCTGGTCGAATAAGTCCATCACATCGCGCCGAACCAGCGGCTCTCCACCGGTGATGCGAATTTTGCGCACTCCACGTGCGATGAAGGCGTCGCAGATTTCAACCATTTCGGACGTGCTCAAGAGGTCTCGTTTTGGCAAGAACTGCATGGTCTCGGCCATACAATAAGTACAACGCATGTCGCATCTGTCTGTCACCGACAAACGCAGATAGGTGACCTGCCGACCGAAACGGTCTCGCATCGAGAATCCGTCCTGAACGAGGCCATCAGCCATGAGCAACCTCCTGTCCCAGGGCGATGAGATCTTGCACCCGGTCGACATCTTGCGCCAGCGGTGCTGCTAGCTTGACCGTGCGTGTCGTGTCTAAGCGCTCAAAGAGACCCCGCGCACCCCTGTCGCCACTGAGTGTCCCGAGCTGTGTTAGTACCGAGCGATGGAATAGGGCGGGCGGACCCAGAACGCCATCCACATCGGTCATCACAGCTTGGACTCCGGGTTCCATGGCGGCGCGCAAGGCCCGCAGGTGGCTTTCAGGAACGCACGGCATGTCTGCCAAAAGCACCAGGGCTGCCTCCAAGCCCGGTTGGTCTTGCAAGACAGTCGCCGCGCGCGCCAAAGACGTCCCCTGGCCTTGTTTGGTGTCGTTGTTCACCAGCGTCATCCAACCCTTTGTTTTCAAGCGGTTTTGCCGTTTCAGGTGCTCCGGACCGACAATGGCGACTCGCCGGAAAACCCTGTCATCTCTCAGTTTTTCAGCGGCGTGATCCATCAAGGGTTTGTCGTCAAACGTCGCCAGTAGCTTATCGCCTTCCTCGTAGCGTGAGGACTGACCCGCCGCGAGCAAAACCAGTGCCGTCGTTTCCAGTGGGCTAACGCGTTGAGTATGAAACTCAGCCACGATTTCGGCGAGGGCGGATACGGCCAGCATCGAAGCATCCCGCAAGGATGAAATACTGCCGATAGGTCCCCGCACACGGTCTATCTGGTGATCTGAAACACCCGCTGCAAGCAGCGCCTCCACGCGCCTGGAGTGGGTCCTCTGGCTACCGACAGCGCCCACAAAGAAGGCCGGACCGGCGAGGGCCTGACGAAGCAGTGGAATTTCCCAGTCGCCCTCATGGAACATCAAGACAAACGCCGTCCAGGCATCGTCGCGGATCTCAGGCAGTGAGGACGGTGTCTCAAGCGTGACCACATGTGTGGCATCTGCTATCGATCGATCCTCAGGGTCGCGGAGGGCGAGGGTGGTCTCTATTCCAGCGCTTTCCGCCAGGCGCGCGAGGGCCAGCGCCTCAGCGCCCCGTCCGGCTATACGCAAGTGAAGTTTTGGTGTGTAGCGCGCCGTGAAAGATATGCCGTCGGCATTCAGCGCGAGCAGCGCAGGAAGTCTGTTTTGAAGTCGCAGAAGACACGATTCAACCGCTCCACGATCCGGAGCAGGAAAGATAGTGATCTCAATGGCGCCTCCACAGGGAAGGGGCAGATCTTTGAACGGCGAACCATCGCCATAGCGAAGGCGTTTTGCGCAGCCTTGTTCAATAGCATGGACAGCGTTCAACGCCACATCCGCATCGATACATCCGCCGGATACATAACCTGCAACCCGTCCATCAGACGACACAGCCATCACGGCCCCGACCGCGCGCACAGCCCCGCCCTCCGTACAGCTTACAGCAACAAGTGCTACACGGGTCTCGTCGGCCCATATTTTCCATTGGGCCAGTACATCTTCGGGATGCTCAAGGTAGCGCGGGTGGACCATAGTGCGATCTTAACGCGTGTTTAGAACGGTCAAAGTGTTTTCTTATGCAAGTTTTGTTTGGATGGCCTTCAGCATGGGTTGGGCGGAGGTTTCGCAAGCCCTGCAAATATCGTCGTATTGGCGCAGTATCTCGTGGCCGAGATCGGTGAGTTCTGAGCCGCCATGGGTTTTGCCGCCATGGTGGCTTTCGATCAGGGGAACCTGAAAGTCGGCGTTCATTTGCTCTATCAGCTTCAAGGCTTTGGGATATGACATGGACAGTGATTCCGCTGCGGCGCGGATGGAACCATGCCTTGATATGGCTTGGAGCAGCGCCGCCTTTCCGGGGCCAAAGCGTTTGCCTCCAGGCAAGTCCAAACGCACACTGAGGGTTGCACGTCCTGTCAACGCCTCACTCCGGGCGCCTCGATGGGAATGTTGGCGCCGCGGATGGCAAGATAGTATTCCAGTGCGAGATAGGTTTCTGAGCCCAGGGCGTGGGGTTGGGCCCGCACGCCTGTGTCGCAGTCTTGAAAGCGTCTATGGAGCGAACCAATGCTCTGCCATTCCAGGCGATAGGCCGGAAACGCGTTGCCATGTCCCTGGCTTATCGTATCCCCGCGCAAGGTTTGGCCCCAGTTTTCGGTATGGCAGTTTGAGCAAGACAAGTTGAACTGACCGCGCCGGGTATTGAAATAAGCTTTTCCAATTTCAAGCGCTGCCTTGGCGCGAGGATCCGGTTCAACCGATAGGGGCATTTCTTTGGAAAGGTTGGTAATGTAGGTTGTTAGCGCAAGCAGGTCGTCGCTCTCATAATCCAGCGCATCCCGGTGTTGTCGGCGCGTTCGGCATTCATTGATACGCCCTTCAAGGTTGACCAGCTTGCTGTCGATCTCGTCCCACTTCGGATGGATTGCGGCAGCCCCAATTAGGCCGCCTCCATCCTCTCCATGGCAACTGGCGCAGCTGGGCGAGTCAGGCATTGTGGCGAGAAAAAGCGCCGCGCCTCTATCAACCCATAGATACCCTGGATTGGCAAAGTCATCCTCCTGCAACGCCTGTGTCTCTGGGGTCAGGAAGGTGGTGCCGGAAACAGCTGGTTCTGGCCGTTCAACAGCAAAATCATGGGATGTTTCCGATCGCGCGCAGGCAGCCAACCAGCACAGCAAGGGCAATGCAAGCCACGCTTTCATGTCACCGCGATCTCAGCGGTATCCTCCCAAGTCTGGCCATTCTGGTCCGTCCATCGGAACCGAAGCGTACCCGATGTCGTGGCACGGGTATGGAATGAGAGGAAGGGATTGGCCGAAACGGCTGGGAAAAAGTTGGCTGCGAAAACAGTTTCACCACCATAGATGCACTCGAACCGCGTAATGATATCGCGTGCAATCACCTCGCCGCGGCTGCCACGGCGAAACCCGCTTTCCATCGGGTGTTGGATCAGGGCCTTTATCTCGATGATGTCGCCAGCGGTGGCTGTTTCAGGAACAGACAGTCTGATGGTCACCATGTCCTTGCTCCTACAACACAACGCAGGCGGCCAAGGTCACAACCGTTTCATCCGATCCGGACCAAAGAGACCCATCGTTCATTTCAGCAACCACTGTAACGGCCTGGCTGCCACCCAGTCGAATTCGGGTTTCAATACTGGCCTGTCCAGCGCGCGGGCCGAGTTTGAACTGTGCGACATTTGGAAGGGGGTTTTGCGGCGAAAACACGGCCACTTGAACGACATGGTCCGTTTCCGTCATGGGGCTATCCACATCGATCCTGATAGGGACAGAATACCCATTTTCGGAGATCGGCGGCAGGGTGACGTCCACTCGTCCTTTCCGAATCTCCCGGTCACCAAACAGTGCAGCCTGTGCCTTTGCCAATTCTCCTGGTGCCGCCAGAGCCGGTCTTGCGAGCCATCCAAACGCCGTGGTCGCCGCCGTTGCAATCAACAGGGTGCGGCGCGTGGGACGAGATGGTTTAACCGGCTGATCCATGAGATATCTCCATAGCTTCGGTCTGGTCTGACAAAAACGCGACCAGGTCTTCTATCTGCTGGCCTGTCAGAATGGTCTCTCCTTCATAATTAGGGTCGACTTGGTTCAATCCTACTCGCCGAAAGTAGGCGGGCATAATCGTGTCAGGCCAAATGATGTGCGGCGCGGTTATGCGCAGTCTCAACTGCCCGGTGCTCAGTCGTGCGCCGACGCCATCCAAGCGCGGCCCAAGATTGCCTTGAAACGGGGCATCTACGCTGGCGAGTTGGTGGCACAGCACACAGTGTCCTTGGTCACGCTCTACAAAAACCGCCTTTCCGCGAAGCGTATTGGCCCCTGTCTTAACCAGAGGGTCAGGTTGCGTATCGCCAGTGATTTCATTGATCATTTGAGACGGCTGTTCACTTTTGTCACAAGCCCCTGAACCCATGATCAACCCCATGAGGAGGACGGCTCTGATCATCCGAAGGTTTCCGAGATGATAGCGTCGAACCAAGCTTTGGCCTGGACTGCTTCCAGCTCTCGAACGAAGTCAGGTGCCGCGAGCGGACTAATGCCGCCCGCACCTTCAATCGATTGAAACTGTCCCGTTTTATTGGTGTAGGCGCCGACAATCGAGATCGCCTTTTCGGGTGATGTGAACGAGTAGCAGGTATTCACAAGGCGCGTTGGTTCCGGGGCAAGGCCGTTGAGGAGACGGGCGACCTGGATCGCGCACACTTTGCCTTGCAGGTTCGCCGAAAAGGCAGACTTCGGCATGGGCGCAGCGATCGCTGCATCGCCGATAATGTGAATATGAGATTGAAGGCTCGACTCAAAGCTTATGGCATTGATTGGGCACCACCCTGTCGGGTCAGTCACCCCAGAGCGTTCTGCAATCAGCGCCGCTTTCTGGGGCGGGATAATATTGGCGACGTCGGCCTTGTGGGTTTCAAAGTCTGTTTCGAGAGTCATGGCTTGGGTGTCGACCCGCGAAACGCGCCCATCATCAACGGCGCTGACCCACTCCAGATGGTCAGGATAGTCCTCCGCCCAGGCCTCCTGGAAAAGCGGTTTTTTTGAGAACGTGTCCTTGGAATCCAAGATTATCAGTTTTGACTTCGGCTTTTGCGTTTTCAGATAGTGGGCAATGAGGCTTGCACGCTCATAGGGGCCTGGTGGGCACCGGTACGGCGCCTCGGGCGATGACATGTAAACCGTTCCCCCATCCTCCATGTCGACCAGCTGGCGCCGTAAGTCGTTGGTTTGGGGGCCGGCTTTCCAAGCATGGGGCATGCGAGCTGTGGCCTCTGGCGAGTAGCCTTCAATGGCGCCCCATCGAAACACTATGCCCGGTGCGAGGATCAGGCGGTCATAGGCGAGTACCGCGCCATCTTCTAACTCGACGGCCCGTTTAATCGGATCAACAGATCTGGCTGTCATCCGGATGTGTTCGATCCCACGACCTTCCCATCCGTTGATAGGAAATGTCTGATCAGACAGCGAACGATCGCCGCCCATGATCAAATTGCTGAACGGGCAGGAAATGTAGGCCTCTGCTGGGTCAATCAGCGTAATGGAGGCGCGGGGCAGTAACGCTTTAAGACTTCTCGCCGCTGTGGCGCCGCCAAATCCGGCACCGATCACGACAAGTCTGGCATCGGTGCGGGCGAACGCTGCCCCTGCTGGCATAAGCGACAGAGCGCCCATTCCTGACAAAAGCGTTCTGCGGTTCAGACCGGTCATGGCGCAGGGGCCTCGGCCAAGTACCCCGCGATGGCGGTGATCTGCTCATCGGAATAGGTTCTCGCCAGCCTGTGCATCACCGTGGTGCCCTCGCCGCGCTGATACTCCAGCATGAGGGCTGCCAGCTCCGATTGGCTACGGCCTGAAAAGGATGCAATCGCCGCATCGGGCCCGGCATGACAGCCACTGCACGATGCGGCAAGTGCAGCGGTGGTCGAAACCGACTCATCACTCTCGAGATCGCGAGCCGCCTGGTCGCTACATGAGGGTAGTAGGGGGATTAACCCTGCCACCAGCACGCTCTGCAAGGATTGTGGCCTCACACATCCCTCAGATTTTGGTTGCCAATCGGCAATTTGCGCACGCGTTTGCCAGTCGCCGCATAGATCGCATTGAGCACAGCGGGCGGCGCCACTGCGATGGTGGGTTCGCCGACACCGCCCCAAAACCCGCCTGATGGCATGACGATGGTTTCGACTTCCGGCATTTCCGCAAGGGTCAGTGAGCGAAAAGTGTCGAAGTTGTCTTGTTGGATTTCGCCATCCTCGAATGTGATTTCGCCGTGAAGCATGGCAGAAAGACCATAGACAAAGGAGCCTTCCACTTGTGCTTCGATCTGTTGCGGGTTTACGGCGTTTCCGGGATCGGTGGCGGCGACGATCCGGTCTATCTTGAGGCGTCCGTCTTCGGAAACGGTTACCTCTGCGCATGCGGCGGTATAGGAGCCGAAAGAGTGGTA
>JBCCTK010000068.1:0-16570 GCA_039198685.1 Pseudomonadota bacterium
CGGCGCCGATCACCGGCGCCGGTTCTACGATCGTCAGGTCATGGCCCACATACCCGCCCATGGGCCAGCAGCCGCCCGGTTCGAGAAGGCCATGCGCGAGCGCAACGCCCTCTTGGAGCGCCCATACGTAGACCCAGGCTGGGCCGATGCCATAGAAGCCCGAATGGCCGAAGCCGGTGCGGAAATGGCCATTGGCCGCGCCCTGGTCCTTCAGCGCTTGCAGGCCGCCGTAGATGCGCGCCCCGAGGGAGCCTTCCCAAAAGCCGATCTATCCTTGATCGGCGAGGCTGAGCAAATGGCGGTCGAAGGCAAAGGAATGGCTGATATTGAAGATCATCTCATCGCACTTTGGGCCGATATGCGCTTTGCCGACAAAAATGCCGGCCGAACGTTAAAAGGCCCCCACCGGTCGGACCTTGGCGTCCTCCATCGCCCCACGGCCATGCCCGCCAAGGATGCATCGACCGGTCAGCAAAAAGCCCTGCTCATCGGTATGATATTGGCCTCAGCCCAGGCACTGGCAGGCCAGGGCGATGGACCCACGCCCTTTCTGCTACTCGATGAGGCGGCCGCACACCTGGATATCGATCGCAGGGCTGCACTCTATGACGAATTGTCTGCCTTGCCTGGCCAGGCCTGGCTCACGGGAACCGAAGCCTTCCTGTTCGAACCCTTCGGCGATCGGGCGCAGTGTGTGGAGGTTTCAGACGGGCAAGCCCTTGGGGTCTGAGGGCCACAGGGCCTGAACAGCCCGATTGACAGCATGAACGGGCACTTGGACACTGGGCTCATGTTTCCTAAACCATACCTCCTTTTCGCACTTGCCTCTTTGGTCTTCGCGTTTTGCGCGACGGCCCAGGGTTTGCCGGGCAATAAGCAGCTGCCGTCGGTTAGCTTCACCACACCCGACGGCGCTGACACTTCAGGCGACCCCCACGAATGGATGTTGAAGCCGGAATTCCGCAAAGACCTGAACAAACAGATGTTACGGCTAAGCCATGTACAGGATGGTATACTGCGAAGCATGGATGGTTTCTGGCCAGCCCGGGCCATGGTCGAGCGCTTTTTCGATATGGGGCCAGATTATGCCTATTTGGCACTGCTCGAGGATGACGCCCTTTATCTCAGTTATGGACACCTTTTTTTGGCGAGCCAGGGCAAACCATTCTTCGACCCTGCAGACCATACACCTTTCGTAACGCCAACCTTGGAGGGGTTTGCGTTATCGCCCTCCGGCAATACGCTTGCCGTGACCGTTGGCAACGGCGGCACGGAAATCGCCATCATCAAATTTGTCGACATGGAGACAGGCATGGTGCGCGACGTCACTGCGGGCCCGGTGGTCGTTGGCGGTGATATGGGGTTTTCCTGGCTCGACGACACGACCGGCCTGTTTCGCAAAGCCGCAACGACCAACCTCGTGCAGGGCGATCCAAGCGAAGGCGCGGAATGGACGCTGCTGGATGTGCGAACCGGGCAAACCGGCGCACACGTATTCGGACCCAGCGCCAGAGGCGTGAAGTCCGAATATGGTGACTGGTTTGGTCTTTGGGTCCCCAGCGATAGCGATGTCGCCATGGGATACCTTTGGCGCGGCAACTTCATTGACGCCTATGTGGCCGACCTGAAGAGCGTACGCGCAGGCAATCCGGAGTGGCGGGAGGTCGGCGCAGATCTCCTTCTCAGTGATGTTGAAGTTTGGAACAATCGCTTCGTGATCACAGCCACAGATGCCAGGGGGCAATCGGTGCTGTATACCCAATCCCTGTCCGGGGGACCCCTGCGCCAGCTGGCCAAGGGCGAAGGCGATGTCAGCTACCTGTTCACGACATCGCTTGGCGATATTGCCTATGTCGCGGCGCGGCACGGAGATACCCATCAACTCTATCGGCTCTCGGGTCATCAGGCACGCCTGGAACCCGTTGCCTTGCCATTCATTGGCGAGATCGACTTCGACTCGATGTTCGGCGTTAAAGGCAGTCCCAATTCGATCACATTCGACCTGTCGGCACCCAATGAGCCGTGGCGCCTGATGCGGCTGGATCAGACCGGCCCTGCCTACCCCATCGAAGTCGCAGGCCTTGCCAAGGCCCGGCCTGCCGCTGCCATGGAGGCATTCGCATGGCGCAAAGACCTGGCGGTCTCGAAAGACGCAACGGATGTGCCAGTCTCCGTTTTGACACCAGCCGCATTGAACCAGTCAGCGCCGGCTATCATTCACGTCTATGGAAGCTATGGCGAGACCACCATGGCGGGGTGGAACCCGTCTGCGCTGGCCTGGGTTGGGCTTGGCGGGGTCTACGCCGAATGCCATGTGCGCGGCTCTGGATATTACGGTCCGTCTTGGCATGCCGATGGATCCGGCCCGGACAAGGCCAGAGCCCACGAGGACATGGTAGCGTGCGCGGAACACTTGATCGAGAGCGGACTGGCCGAGCCCGGCAAGATCGCAGCCCTGGGCGGGAGCGCAGGAGGACTGATTGCAGGTCCCGTCTCTCTGAAGCGGCCAGATTTATTCGGTGCAGCCATCGTTGAGTTTGGCGTTGTAAACCCCTTGCGCAGCCTCGATGGACCAAATGGCGCGACCCAGATTGATGAGTTTGGCGACCCTAGAAAACCGGAAGACGCGTCGCTGATGGCGACCTCAGACAGTGTGGAACTGGCCCGGACTGTCGAGACGGTACCCAGCGTGTTTCTTTGTGTCGGCTTTCAGGACTCGCGCGTGCCGCACTGGATGTCGGCGCGCCTCGCGGCCGTGCTGGCCGAACGCGGTTTCGGCGACCGGGTTGTGATCCATGCCGACGCCGATGCCGGCCATTCCTGTGGTTTCTACACCGAGGATCAACGTGACGCCCTGGCGAAACAATATGCCTGGCTCCTGAACCTGTTTGCCGACGGATCCAAACCTTTCACAGGCCCCTAACGCGCTTGTGCACCGAAGCGATGGCTCGTGATTTGAGCCTTCGATGAGACACCCGCATATGAGCTCCATCGCTGGAAACAGCCTTTTTCGGAGCTCGCCATGTCCCGTCTTACAGAACGCTCAATAACCCATTTCCGGATGACCCAGGGTCCCTTGCGCTGCCTGTCGCCCCTCGATCCGTGCAATCGAAACAAGCAGCCAATCGCAGCCATCAACCCGTCGACACAAACAACGGCGCCTCAGCGCCAACAGAAGGAGAACTGACCGATGGGAAAAGCTGTCAAAGCACCCACGTCCTACGATCTGAAGCCGATCAAACTCCTGGTTTATCGTTGGGGTGGCCAATGGGGACCGTTCAAGGTGAAGATACCGTGTGGAGAATGTACGCTGACCACGGATATACTACGCGATGTCCTGGAAAATGAATGCGCCAATGCCGAGGTCGAGCTGGAGATCAAGGACTGGTTGAGTCATCTGATGGAAGCCACCTGGAAGGGTGCGCGCCATGCGCCTGCGGTTCTGCTGAACGGCACCGTGATTTCGCAAGGTGTCGCTATCAATCGCGGCACGCTGGCCCAGGCCATCATGGAGGAGCATGTCCAGCATTTTCCAATGCAGGGCACCCACATTTTCGGCAAGGAAAACTGCGCCTATTGCACCAAAGCCAAGATCCTGGCTGACGAAGCAGGGCTGGATTATATCTACCATGATGTGGTGAAAAATCCCGGCGCAATGTATGAAATGCTGGCGCGCGTTAAGCCCATTGTCGGACCAAAAACCCCCATCACGACGCCGCAGATCTGGATCGATGGACGGTATGTGGGAGGGTTTGAGCAACTCCAAGCACGGCTGGAGCAGCCCCCCCGCCTTCGCCGGGTGGCCTAGCGTTTCGACCAGTGCCAGGCGGCCCCGCCGCGCAGGAAAGCTAGCCCCGGACAGCTAGCCCCGTGGGCCGCCCTTTCGGAACGGTGACCGCACCACATAAACGCGATCCTTGTTCTCTATCTCTGCGGCCGCATCCGCCTCGACGATAACGTCATCTTCGTCGAGTGTGCCTTCCACGCCGGGCACGGTCATTTGACCGTTTGGCAACATGGACGGCGCGAATATGCCGCCAAACTCTGTCGCGCTTTCCGCAGGCGCCTGGCCCGTAATGCCAGGAATGGAGGGGATTTTGATATCTTCTGGTGGAATGATTTCAAAGCCGAGCCAATTCAGCAGCGCCAGGTAGCCAACCCCTGTCATGATTGCGGTTGTCGCCACGCGCGCCAGAAACTTCATGATAACGCCGGAAAACATCACCGCAACGCCCGTGCCGGCCGCACCGCCGATGAGGCCTGCACCGCCCGCCACAGACGCCAAATCAAAAAGCTCGTTGAACCATTCCATCGCCATCACTCCTCCGTTCGGCAGACGGCCAGCATAACCGAGGAATGCGGCAGGCGCGAAACGAAATGCAGCCGCGCTTAACCGTTTTTGCGAGGGTTATCCCCCCGTTTAATATTAGGCATTCAGGGGAACCGCCCATCACAACTGGTTTACATTTACACGTGCATGCTTGCTAAGTGATGGCCCATCTGTTCGAAGGCCTTAGCCTCTGCGCTACGCCAGCGAAACGCCCCAACGATGCAGACCGGCCAAAGGAAACGATGATGGACCTGACGCAAAGCCGCACCGTGAAGAGTGTGGCAGGTCTGCTGCTCCTCACGGCCATTTCGCAGCCGATCTACACCGCGCTTTATCTGGGCGCCCCCGACATTGATCGCCAATTCCTGTGGGGGCTGGAAGGGCTGATTTTTGTGCTTCTTGCGGCCTTTTCCGGGTCGGCCCTGGTTGCAGCCAAGCACTATACATTAGGCTTTTCGGCGATCGCCTTTAGCGCCGTGATCAATGTGGTTCAGGTTGGCGTGGGGCTTACCCAATTCACCCCATTTCGCGAAGCCGCAGAAGCCAATGCGGAACTCGGCGGCGTGGCCTTTTCCGTCGTTGCGTTTTCATTCTTCGGCTACAACGCGGCGAAAATCCTACTGGGCCTTGCAGCCGTCGTGTTCGGCCTGGCCAAACTGAGCGAAGGCAGCAAAATTCTCGGTATCGCAACCATTCTGGTGGGCGTCGTGGCGTTTGTCGCAAACACACTGGTGATGATGTTCGGCCTGCAGGGGTTTGTGCCATCGCCCGTGGCCGGAAGCTCCGGCGTCTTGGCCACCCTCCTCCTGGCAATTTGCCTTTTCAGCATCGACGCCGAGCACTGATCCGCGCGATCTATAGCGCGTATCCCGCCCTGCTCACTCGCAAACGCATCGACCACGGGAAACAGTGTTTCCGCTACCCGTGTGCAATTATTACCCTGTCAATGAAATGATGAGTGCAGCATACGCGCACTTGGTGCTCGAACAGCGTCGTGTTCTGCGCACTGCCCTGATGTTAATCTTCGAGTGTCAAATACTCTTTGGAGATAATCATGCTTGGGAATATATTACGAATAATATCAATCTTGTATTTAAGTATTATACTTCATGAAAAATTGCTTTTGGCAATCGCGCAAGATCAAGCGACAGATGATTGTGACGAAGTCTGTCAGTCAACTCGCGCCTCGCAAGACCCGACGGCCGCGGTCAATGGTGTATTTTTCAGCAACTCGATCGGTTTTGGCCCAACCAGTGATGAGACGTTTTACAATTTCCAGATTCAGCCGGTCAGCACGATCGCCCAGGAGAGCTGGGGCGACGTCATTGTTCGCGGCGTGATCCCGATCCTCGGCGTACCGACGCCAGACGCCTCAGGCATGGATTTAGAAACGGAGTTCGGGCTCAGCGACACCGTCGTTCAAGCCTTCATTATACCCTCAAACCAAAGCGGGCCCCTGGTGTTTGCATTTGGTCCGCAAGTTTCCTTAGAAACCCACACCGAGGATGAAGCTCAAGGGGCCGGTTGGGGCGGTGGTTTGGCAGCCGCTGGTTTCGGCTTTGCCGGGCCATTGTCATATGGCGCGCTTGTCAATCATCTCTGGGGTGAAGATGATTACAGCACATCAACCGTCCAACCTATTGTATGGTACAACACCTCCAGTCCAGGGATCGGTGATTGGTTTGCCGGGTACAACAACTCGATCACATATGATTGGTCGGCCGATGGCGACAATGCGTGGGAAGTGCCATTGGGGGCGGCAGTTGGGAAGACATTTGTCCGCCCGTCGGGCCAGGCCATTTCGACTATTCTCGGAGCCTACAGCTTTGTGGAAACGACTGAAGGTGGAAATGACTGGGAACTCACCTTCAGCCTCAATCTGCTGTTCTAGGGCCCTTTCCGGTCAATTTGCATCGTTTGGCGGGGCGTCTCGTCCGCGCTGGACGTCGTCGCACTCCTCCTGGCCCTGACGAAAAAATCAAACGACCAAGCGGGCAAATTGGCCGGAAAGGGCCCTAGGCGGGCTGGCACCGCAGCGGGTCGCGTGCCAGGTGTCATTGTAACACGTCGGCACGCTCCAAAATTCACGGCGGGATATTGCGGCATGACTGAGCTTAAAATGCCCCCGGAAAGAGACTTCGGCTGGGATTTGAAACCCACTGAATCAACCCTGTTCGATATTCACCAAAGGCCTAATGGGCAATTCTGCGTCGTCTTGAACCATTCTCTACTGCGTGGCGTGACGAGTGAAATGATCCATTGGTGGTTCCTGAACTTCCCGAATCTGCGCGTCAAACTTGTGGATATTGCGGGTTATGAGGGCCAAACCGTACCAGCGTATCTCTTGTGGCATCCTTCTGACCATTGCAGCGCCAAGCTCTTGGGGACGCTTGGTCCAAAAGGGACATCTCAAGCCGGCGCGAAAATTCATATTCAAGAAACGATGCGATATAAGACCTATGGTTGGAAGTACCCGGTCGATACAGCCCTTGATATTTTCTATTGTGCCCCCGATGGCTGGGCGATGGGTCGATCAGTCCCGTTGCTTGGAAAAGTCATGTGCTTGCGGATCCATTTCAGGGATGTCCTTGAAGCAGGCGGGGTCATCGGCGTGCATTACCATTATGAGGTGGTCATCGGTGCGAGCGGAAACAATCCCATCGCCAGGGCGCTGAACAAGAAAATCACCAGCGAGTACTCACCGGAGTTTTTTGCTGCGTGGCAGCTGCATAATTCAATCGAGGTCGGTACGTTCGAGAACTTCCTTCCGGCGCTGTACGATCAACGATCCGATCTTGCGAATTTACACTACGCCAAGGCGATGAACCCGACCCCTGAAGCGATTGAAACTCAATCCGGTCACAGCCCCACTCTCTTTGAAGCGCGCATTGCCGGATTCAAAACCACCACCGATCCATTCAAGTTTCAGGCACCAGAACAGACAAGCTTTGTCTAACCATTCCCGTGTGGGCTGGGCGCCATCAAGCACCGCTTTCGACTAAAAGTAATCGCAGCTCATAGGGATTCCGATCGTCACGGACAAGGCGCATTGAGACGCATGGATGATCTGGCATATCCTGTATGGTGTGGGTCTCTCCAAAAAGCCTGCTGTGCCCCCAATACCACGCTGTAAAACTTCCCCATACGGACTGTTGTTTTCGACCGCTACTGATTTCCCTTTTGCGGCCAAAGAGCCTATAAACATTGAAGATTTCGAATCGTCGAAGAAGAGCGAATCCGTATGGCTGACACAACAGAAGCGACGCCGGATCAGGCGTCCGAGTACGGCGCCAATTCCATCAAGGTTCTCAAGGGTCTGGAGGCGGTGCGAAAGCGCCCGGGTATGTATATCGGTGATACCGATGACGGCTCGGGTTTGCATCATATGATCTATGAGGTCGTCGACAATGCCATCGACGAAGCCCTCGCCGGCCATGCAGATGAGGTGACCGTCACGCTGCTGCCCGACGGCAGCGCAGAAATCACCGACAATGGTCGCGGGATCCCTGTCGGCATGCACCCCACGGAAAACCGCTCAGCCGCTGAAGTCATCATGACCGAGCTGCATGCGGGCGGGAAATTCGACCAGAATTCCTACAAAGTGTCTGGCGGTCTGCATGGGGTTGGCGTGTCGGTGGTGAACGCCCTGTCGGTGTGGCTCGACCTCACGATTCACCGCGACGGCAAAGAGCATAAGGTGCGCTTTATCGATGGCGGCTTCACCGAAAAGCCCTTGGAAATGGTTGGCGACAGCCCCCTGAAGGCGGATGGCACGCCCTATACGGGCACGGCCGTTCGCTTCCTGGCCTCAGACCAAACCTTCACCATGACGGAATACAGCGCCAAGACGCTGGAACATCGCCTGCGGGAGCTTGCTTTCCTGAATTCCGGTGTGCGCATCGTGTTCACCGACAAGCGCGGCCCGGACCCCGTCGAGACCGTTTTGCAATATGAGGGCGGCACGGCGGCGTTCGTCCAGCATCTCGACCGCCAGAAGACGGCCATTATCCCGGAGGTGATCTACGTTATCGGCGAGAAGGAGGGCATTACCGTTGAGGCCGCGCTGGAGTGGAATGACAGCTACCACGAGAACGTTCTTTGCTTCACCAACAACATTCCCCAGCGCGATGGCGGCACGCACCTGGCGGGCTTTCGCGGCGCGCTAACCCGCATCATCAACAAATATGCCGGTGAGACGGGCATTGCGAAGAAAGAAAAGGTGGACATTACCGGCGATGATGCCCGCGAGGGACTGACCTGTGTCCTCAGCGTGAAAGTGCCCGACCCGAAATTTTCCTCCCAGACCAAGGACAAGCTGGTCAGCTCTGAGGTGCGCCCCGTGGTCGAAAGCCTGATTGGTGAGAAGCTGGCCGAATGGTTTGAGGAAAACCCAAAGCCCGCCCAGCTCATCATGGAGAAGATCGTCGAAGCCGCGGCCGCGCGCGAAGCGGCCCGCAAGGCCCGGGAGCTGACCCGCCGCAAGACCGCACTCGACATCACCTCCCTGCCCGGCAAGCTGGCAGACTGCCAGGAGAAAGACCCGGCCAAGTCTGAAATTTTTATCGTCGAGGGCGACAGCGCCGGAGGCTCTGCCAAACAGGGTCGCGACCGGAAAAACCAGGCCATCCTGCCCCTGCGCGGCAAGATCCTGAATGTGGAGCGCGCGCGCTTTGACAAGATGCTGAGCTCCGACCAGGTCGGCACACTGATCACCGCACTGGGCGCCGGCATCGGGCGCGATGATTTCAACATCGAGAAGATGCGCTACCACAAGATCGTCATCATGACAGACGCGGATGTGGACGGCGCCCACATCCGCACATTACTGCTGACCTTCTTCTATCGCCAGATGCCTGAAGTCATCGAAAAGGGCTATCTCTATATCGCCCAGCCGCCGCTCTACAAAGTCACGCGCGGACGCTCTGAACGCTACATCAAGGATGAGGCCGAAATGGAGGCCTATCTCATCGAGATGGGCACCGATGGAGAAACGCTGATCCTGGGCGATGGTGAACAGATTCTGGGCGAGGATTTGCGCCAGACCGTGCGCGACGCGGCGACCTTCAAACAAACCCTGTGGCGCCTTTCCCTGCGCGCGCCCGAGCGCTATCTGGAGCAAGCCGCCCTTGCGGGGGCATTTGCCGCCGGCGCAGGCGAGGCCGAGGCGACCAAGACCGCCGAGCGTCTGAACCGGATCGCTGAAGAAGGCGAGGACACCTGGACGGCTGGTTTTGATGCAGGATCCCTCGTGCTGACGCGCGAGGTGCGCGGGGTGGAAGAGAAAGCCGTGCTTGATGCAGGGTTGATCGCCAGCGCCGATGGCCAGCGTCTGGCCGAGCGGGCCAAGGGCGCCGCAGAGATGTATGAAGGCGCTGCGATCCTGCGCAATGAAAAGTCTGGTGACACGTCAGTCCACGGCCCCGTCGGCCTGCTTGACGCCGTGCTTGGTGCAGGCCGCAAGGGGTTGAAGATCCAGCGCTATAAGGGCCTGGGCGAGATGAATGCCGACCAGCTCTGGGAAACCACGCTCGACGCCAATGCCCGCACGCTCTTGCAGGTGAAAGTCGACCATGCCGACGAAGCCGACGACATGTTCTCACGCCTGATGGGCGATGTGGTGGAACCGCGCCGCGAGTTCATACAGGACAATGCGCTTGAGGCGGAGGTGGATGTTTAGGGCTTTCAGTTCGACAGTGAATATTGGCGCGTGCCCTCCGGCACGGTGAGCATGCCATCTTCCCGAAGGGCTTGCAGGACACCGGCGACAATTCTGCCATCAATTGAGAGGGCCGCGGTGACCTGGCCGTGAGACGCCCGCTCCATTTGCCCAATGAACGAAAGACACTTTCGCTTGATGTTGTCAGCGTCCATAACCGCGCTGTGATTGATCTGCTCAGCGACGAAATCGTGCAGGATCTTCTTCAGCGTTTCTGCAAACCAGTATTCCTTGAATCTAAGTCCCTCAATCATCGCAGGCACGGCCTCATTCTGTCCCATGCGAACAAGGAGCATATGCGGCTTCCCCATCGCCACGGCCATTCCATACTCAATGAGCACGTTTCGGCTTTGGCCTGTGAAATCAAAGATACACGCAGCGGAATTGGCGATCAGATTTCGGACATCCGCCAATAAATGCTCTCCTTGTAGAGCGTCGTATGCGAACTGAAAAGTTAGCGGATATTTTTCCTCAACTTCTCGGTAGTGAGGGATGTAATTCTGTGGCGCAGTGTAGCCTGAATAACTATGTCCGACAAATATCAGCATCGCGATTTCCTTAATTCGTTAAGGTATAGCAACAAACTGTCCTTGAGCAAAACCAACCAAAGATTTAAACGGGCCACCCACCCCGCCTCCCTCGAAAACAAGGTGGCTGTCTGGGACACCACCGGATGAGGCCTAGACCCGCGCCCTCACCGAAGCGGTGCTGGCGCACAGCAAGTGGGGCGGGTGGAACTCAGCAATTCGGGCAGGCCAACGTGCAGCCATATCTGCCAACCTCGCATGGCGTCAAAAACCGCCGATCCCTGCGAAGGCAGGGATCCATGGCTCTGCCCCGCAACCCCATTGCGCCGTTTAACATCTCGACCCTGGACACCGGCCTTGGCGGATTGGGACAGCGCCGGGCTTATTCGACCGCAATCAGAGGCCACCTAGGCTTGCGGCCATGGACTCGGCCACGGTAGACGCGCTCGACTGGAGCTTTGACTATCTCGCTCGCACGCTTTGCGGGCTGGTGGCGGCGCTGGGGTTTGACCGGTTCGTGCCAGACTTGATCATGCGTCCAGCCTGGCGCCGGGCGCTGCGCGACGTGCGCCTGCTCGAAGCCATCGCCCGGCGCCTTTTACTGGCCCTTTCAGGGGATCTGGATATCACCGCCAAAACGGTTAACCCACCCTGCGCGCCGACGGCGCCAATGCCCGGAACCGCGCGGTCAAACAGGGTTACGAAGCCGGGATTTTGTATCGTCGAACCACTTCCCGCCATCTTTGGAACCGGCGTGCCGAATGCATGCGCCGTCGACGCGATCCCAGCGGCGCCTCTCGCGTGCACGCATCGCCTGGCGCTGCGCATTGGCGCGCTCCAGGCCGTGTTGGAGGATCCCCAGCGGGTGGCGCGCCGCATGGCCCTTCGTCGCCGACATGGGCGGGCGGGCCCGTACCATATGCTGGGGCCCTTGCCCAGCCATGGCCGAACGCGCTCCACAGACCTTATCCAGAGCACACTGCGCCATGCCCATGACTTGGCGCTGGCGGAGCTGAATCGCGGCTGTCCCTGGCCGGAGATCCCATCGGCTCGCCCCGGCTAGGCTGGTTTTTGCTGCCTAATTCAAGCTCAGAAGCTCCGGGTCGCCGCCCTGGGCGGTGATATTGTTGGTCACCGTGCGCTCGGTGGCGAAACGCTGGAGATAATGCGGTCCGCCCGCCTTGGGTCCTGTGCCAGAAAGGCCCTCGCCGCCAAAGGGCTGCACGCCGACAACGGCCCCGGTCATGGAGCGATTGATATAGGTGTTGCCGACCGGGCAGGCCGCCCGCACCCGGCTCCAGAACGACTCCAATCGCGAATGGATACCCAGGGTGAGGCCATATCCCTTCGCCATGAGGCCAGCCCCCGTCTCGGCCACAGCGTCGGGATCATAGCGCAGGACATGCAGCACCGGGCCGAACACCTCATGGTCGATCTGATCCAGCGATTTCAGCTCGATCAGGGCCGGTCCGAAGAAATGCCCACGCTCAGCCTGGGCGCTGACGTCGATCTGCTTGAGAAGCGTCGCCTCGCTTTGAAGCCGCGCGACATGGGACCGGAGCACCTCACAGGCCTCAGCATCGATGACGGGGCCGACATCGGTGTCGATCGCGCAGGGATTGCCGATCTTCAATTCATCCATGGCACCCATGATCCCATCCAGGATCATATCGGCCGTCTCGTGGGGCAGGAAAATCAACCGAAGCGCAGAGCAACGCTGCCCGGCTGAACCGAAAGCGGAATGGATCACATCGTCGATCACTTGTTCCCTTAAAGCGGTGGTGTCGACGAACATTGCATTCAGCCCGCCCGTCTCGGCGATAAGCGCCGCGATGGGTCCGTCGCGCCCAGCCAGGGCCTTGTTGATGATCCTGGCCGTCTGCGTGCCGCCCGTGAACGCCACACCCGAGAGGGGCTGGGCTTTGGTGATGGCCGCGCCTACGGTTTCGCCCGCGCCCGGCAGTAAGGCGAGCGCCGCATCTGGAACGCCTGCCTTACGAAAGATCGTGACCGCTTCCTGGGCGATGAGCGGGCTTTGCTCAGCAGGCTTGGCGAGGACAGTGTTACCCGCCGCCAGAGCAGCCGCGATCTGGCCCGTGAAGATCGCGAGTGGAAAATTCCACGGGCTGATGCAACCGAAAACGCCCCGGCCATGCAAGCTGAGATGATTGGTTTCCCCAGAAGGCCCGGGCAGACGCACCGGCGCTGCAAATTTTGTTTCAGCCTGGCTTGCATAATAGCGACAGAAATCCACCGCTTCGCGCACTTCATCGATACCATCCTGAAGGGTCTTGCCCGTTTCCCGTGCCATCAGGGCGATCAAGCGGTGGCTGTCGCTTTCGAGCCCATCAGCCATCGCCCGCAGGATCGCCGCGCGGTGCGGGCCGCCCTCGATGTCCCAGGCACGCTGGGCCTTTGCACAGTCGGTTGCTGCGATCTCCACGTCGCCCGCATCCGCATTGCTCACCATGCCCACGACACTTTCGATTTCAGCCGGACTATGCCGTCGCAGGACGTCGCGCCGGGATTGGACCGCCTTTGCCATGATCGGGCCCGCTTTAAGGAGAGGCCCCCCATTTACGGCGGATATTGCTTGCTCCAGATCGCACCGCACCGAGGCCTGACTGAGATCGAGCCCGGCCGAATTGCGCCTGACGGGCCCATAGAGCCGGGGTGGTGTGGGGATTTGTGGGTGGCGCCGCGGCCCCGCTTCCAGTTTGGCAATGGGATCCTCTACCACTTGCTCCACAGGCACATCGGGATCCAGAAATGCGTTTACAAAGCTCGTATTGGCACCGTTCTCCAAAAGTCGCCTGACAAGGTAGGGCAGAAGGTCCTCATGCTGGCCGACGGGCGCGTATACCCGGACCCGAGCGCCTGTATCAGCCGCTCTGAACAGGGCTTCGCCCATTCCATGCAGGCGTTGAAATTCAAAGGCAGGGTCGCCGGCGAGCACCGCCATACTTTCCACCGCTGCAACGGTGTGGGCATTGTGGGTGGCAAATTGAGGATAGACGTCCGGCGCCGCGCTCAGGAGCGCGCGGGCACAAGTGAGATAAGACACGTCCGTGCCCGACTTGGTTGTGAAGACCGGGAAATTAGCAAATCCCATTTCCTGGGCGTGCTTAATCTCAGTGTCCCAATAAGCACCTTTTACAAGGCGCACCATCAGCCGTCGCCCGCTGCGACGCGCCAGCGCCACAGTCTTATCGACCACGCCAAGCGCCCGTTTCTGATAGGCTTGTATGGCGAGCCCCAGGCCGGTCCACCCTTTGAGCTCTGGCGCCGAACACAAACGCTCCAGCAGCTTGAGAGAGATTACAAGTCGGTCGGCTTCCTCCGCATCGAGGCAAAGGTTGATATTCGACTGGGCTGCCATCGTGCAAAGATGCAAGAGACGCGGGTAAAGTTCGTCCAATATCCGCGTCTCATGAAGGGCGTCATAGCGCGGATGCAAAGCAGAAAGCTTCACGGAAACTCCAGACCCGTCCTCGGGTGCCTTAGCACCACCGTCGACGGCAGCCACAGCTTCAATCGCGCGTTCATAAGCCAAGAAGTATCGCTGGGCATCGGCAGCTGTGCGCGCGCCCTCGCCGAGCATATCAAAGCTGAAATGGGCTGCCTCGCCGCGGGTCACCATGCGCGCGCCTCGCTTCATGGCAGCGTCCACTGTCCGCCCCAGGACAAACTGCTCGCCCATAATTCGCATCGCTTGCATCATCGCTGCACGGATAACTGGCTCGCCACTTTCCCGCACAAGGGACGACACAAAAGCGCCAGGACCGTTTTGGGCCGCCTTGGGTGCGCCGATCACACGCCCCGTGAGCATCAAGCCCCACGTGGACGCGTTCACCAGCCAACTCTCAGACTGTCCACGGTGGCGTCCCCAGTCGCCCGAGCGAATCTTCTCTGCAATCAGGTCGTCGCGGGTCTCCGCATCGGGAACCCGAAGAAGCGCTTCAGCCAGGCACATCAGCGCAAGGCCTTCGGAATTCGAGAGCCCAAACTCCTCCAGAAAGCTCTCCATCATCCCTTTGCGGCGCCCCGAACGGCGCGCTTTTTCGACGAGTTCAATACCGCGTCGCAAAGACGATGCGCGCCCGGCCTGGCTAAAGTTCAGCGTCTCGATCAAGTGTGCCACACAGGCCTCTTCATCGACAAATTTAATTGCGTCGAGTGCGTCCCAGTCCACGCTCAATTCAGCATCACCAGCAGGCATTGTATCGGCCATTCAGATCCCCTTTCCGCTCTCGAAGGTCCCATCATAGCGCCTCCTCGTTTGCAACACAGCGCGTTCCTTTGTATCGCCCGCACAATGGGCGTGTCGGCGAGGCTGAAATGAAGATTATGCTGGTGACCGATGCCTGGGACCCCCAGGTCAATGGCGTGGTGACAACAATGAAACGTGTTATCGCTGAAACCGAAGCGATGGGTCACGAATGGGAAATCGTCTCGCCCGCCGATGGTTTCCCGACGATCCCCCTTCCAACCTATTCGGAGATCAAGCTGGCCCTGTTTGCGCGCCGCAAGATCGAAGATCGGTTCCACGAATTTGAGCCTGATGCGGTACACATCGTCACCGAGGGCACACTTGGCATGGCCGCGCGCACCATGTGCATCAAGCTCAAGCACCCTTTCTCGACCGCGTATCACACCCGCTTTCCTGAATATGTCTCCGCGCGCATGCCCATTCCTGTAAGCTGGGGTTACAGCTTTGTCCGCTGGTTCCACAAATATTCCGGCAAGGTTATGGTCCCCACCCCGTCCATGGTTGAGGAGCTAGAAGCACGGGGCTTCCGTAACACGGTCGCCTGGTCACGGGGAGTGGACACACAGCGCTTTCATCCTTCCAAGCGCATAGCTGAGGATGCCGACGGCGATCCTTTCAACGGCCTAGCCCGGCCGATCTTCATCAATGTCGGCCGGGTCGCCGTTGAGAAGAATATCGAAGCCTTCCTGGATCTCGACTTGCCGGGCACCAAAGTGGTTATTGGAGATGGCCCGCACCTGGACACCCTCAAGACCAAGTATCCAGGGGCTCATTATACGGGTGCCAAGTTCGACGATGAATTGGCAACTCTGTTCGCCAGCGCAGACGTGTTCGTTTTTCCCAGCCTCACCGACACATTCGGGCTGGTCGTATTGGAAGCGATGGCATCGGGGACACCGGTATCAGCCTTTGATGCCACGGGGCCGCGCGATATCATTCCCGGCTCCGGAGCGGGGCTCATTGCGCAAGACGATACTCTTTTGGCAGAGGCCACATTGGGCTGTCTGGACCTCGACCGGACGCGGTGCCGCGACTACGCAGAAGGATATAGCTGGCGCGCATGCGCTGAGGATTTTGTGGAGTTTTTACAGCCCCTACCTCCGCCTGAACGCAAACGTTTCTGGCAGAAAATTCGTCTGATCCGCCGGCGCCGCGAACCGTCTTCCGGTGCCTAATCGCGAGCATCGCAAGCCGGTTTTCAGAATCGATTCGGCACGAGGGGCGAAACACACTAGCCTGAACAAAGGCTGATACATGAGGATCCCATGGGACGACTGATCGCGGTTTCCAATCGAACAGCAGCAGATCCCAGTGCAAGGGCTGGCGGACTGGCCGTTGCCGTTTGGGAATCCCTTAAGGAGACCGGCGGACTTTGGATCGGCTGGTCTGGCGAAGTCGTTGAGGAAGAGCCGCGCGGTGTCGAAGTCGTTCGCGACGATGGTGTCGAATTCGTCCTGACGGATCTGACCGAGCAGGAACACGAAGACTATTACCTGCGCTACTCAAATTCGATCCTTTGGCCCATTTTCCACTACCGAATTGACCTTGCCTCATTCGACAGTGACGCCTTCACCACCTATGCGGCGGTGAACCAGAAAATTGCACGCATGGTCGCTGATCGCGTCCTGGAGGGCGACACGGTCTGGGTTCATGACTATCATTTCTTGCTGATAGGCGACAATCTTCGCCGGTTGGGATGGGATGGTGCGATCGGGTTTTTCCTCCAC
>JBCCTK010000069.1:0-16547 GCA_039198685.1 Pseudomonadota bacterium
CGCGCCTTTCCCGATTGGGCGATGAACTATCACAGGGTCGATGGACCGGCCGGCTCAGCCACGATGGTGGTCCGGCGGGATGAACCAATTGACACACTGATGCCTGCAACAACGCCGCGTGACTTACTTTATCTGTTTGGGAAATTTATCACGGTGCGCTGATACCGGCGGCTTGAAGCAGATTACGGGTTTCAAAAAGCGGTAAACCGACAATGGCTGAATAGCTGCCTCGGATCTTCGGAATAAAAGCCCCGGCAGGGCCTTGGATCGCATATCCCCCGGCCTTCCCATCCCAATCTCCCGTTTTGATGTAAGCCTCGATCTCCATTTGAGAGAGACGCTTAAACGTGACGACAGAATCAATTGTGCGGTTCATGACCCTGCCGGAAACGTCACTTACAGCGATGCCGGTAAAGACGTGGTGGCTGCGGCCAGACAACAGCGCAAGGCACGCGCGTGCCTCGTCCTCAGTCTCGGCTTTAGGCAAGATGCGGCGTCCGACGGCGACAACCGTATCGGCTGCCAGCACGACGCCTTCAGCCTGGATTGCCCCCGCTTTCTGCAACGATAAACGCCCTGCCAAGGCACGCGGGGCTTCCCCATCCAGCGGCGTCTCATCAATATCGGCTGGTAATATTTCATCGGGAACCAAGCCGATTTGGGCCAACAGATCGCGTCGCCGGGGGCTGGCACTTGCTAGAATAAACGGCGGACGTGGCACGGCGCTCAGGAGATCTTGAACGAAGCGCTAGCTTGCGCGATCGGCGCGTCGTCAGCGGTCAACAGCGCTCTGGCAAACGCCAGGTTGCCGCCCAGCTTCACAGCCTCGGGGACGATTATCAACCAACTGCCGAGTTGGGCGCCACCGAGGAATTCTGTATTCAGCGAGACGGTGACCAATCCGCCAACATCGCGGCCTTCGGCTTTCAATGCAGCGCCGCAAGTGAGCCCCATTGCATTGTCTGAGAGCCCGGCAATCAGCCCACCATGGACGAATCCGCGTGAATTGCAGTGAACATCACGAAGAAAAACCGCCAGTTCGACACGTCGATCCGATACCCTGGAAAAGATCGGTTCCCAGGGATTTGTAAATTTGGACTTCCGAAAATGGGGTGCGAAGCCGTCTGGCGAATTTCCAGCGGTCACGGGTTTTACTTGAAGCGGTAAGTGATCCGACCCTTCGTCAGATCATAGGGTGTCATTTCAACGAGAACCTTGTCGCCTGTCAGGACGCGAATCCGGTTTTTCCGCATTTTTCCCGCCGTGTGGGCGATGATTTCATGATCATTCTCAAGTTTGACCCGGAAGGTCGCATTGGGAAGCAATTCCACAACCGTCCCGTTAAACTCAAGCAGCTCTTCCTTTGCCATTGGCACTCCTGTTTGGCCGGTGAAACAACACACCGCCTCAAATATGGGATGCTTCGTAGCTTTGGTCGAGCAATTGTAAAGCGCGAACCTGCTTTCGCCAGTCATTTCCAACATGGACATTCGCGGCTACCTGCACTGCTTTTTCAAGTGCACGCCTCGAAAGTGAAAGCGCCTCAATTCAGAATTTCGATGATTCATCCACTGCTGACGAACATGCCAGCGGTTCATACGAAGGCGACATTTCTGTGTTGTTCAGGCAACGGTTTTCCACTTTGACGCAATTTATGGAGTATCAGTAGTATTCTGTTATTGATTTTCATTCTCAGTAACAATAGGTCCGCGCAGGGTTAGATAGAAAGAAAACGCCATGCGCTCATACCCCCAAAAGCTATTACTCGCCACTGCGATTTCGCTCTGTTTAGGCAATGCCCTGTCGGCTGCCCAGGAAGACGATGATCTTGTCCAGGATGAAATCGTCGTTGTCGGCACGGTCTTGTATTCCGACCAAGTCAATGCCTTGCGGACACCCACGCCAATCATCGACGTGCCGCAGTCTCTTTCAATCATCACCGGCGACCAGATCACGGAACGTGGTTTCAATAGTATTAGCGATATCATCAGTTACACCCCGGGCGTAAATACCTCACAAGGCGAAGGCCACAGGGATGCCGTGGTATTTCGCGGCGTGCGGTCCACGGCAGACTTCTTTGTCGATGGCGTGCGCGATGATGTGCAATATTATCGCAGCCTGTATAATCTCGAACAGGTCGAGATCCTGCGTGGACCAAATGCCCTTCTGTTTGGACGCGGCGGTACGGGCGGCCTCTTGAACAGGGTAACAAAAAAGGGTGTGCTGGGTGAACAGTTCACCGGCTACAGCGCCTCCCTGGACACATTCGGTGCCTACAGTGTCTCCATCGACTCCAATTTTGCCACCACCGACAACTCTGCGTTTCGGATAAATGGTGAGTTTGAAAGCCTCGAAAATCACCGTGACTTCTTTGATGGGGAAAGGATCGGCATCAATCCGACGTTCCGGGTGGAGCTGACACCCGCAACAGTATTGGATCTGTCCTACGAGTATATCGACCATGAACGGTTCATTGACCGCGGGATTCCATCGCTTGATGATGGTAGCCCCGCTGAGGACTTCGAAGACATCACCTTTGCTGATCCGGAGAACAATTTCACCGAGTTGGAAGCCCACGTCCTGCGCGCCAATATCCAGCATGAATTCGGCGAGAACCTGAAAGGCAACGCCACGATTTCCTATGGCGACTACGACAAGGTCTATTCAAACTTCTTCCCAGTGGGCTTCAATGAAGCCGGAAACTTCGTCACGCTGGATGGCTATATCGACACCACCCAGCGGGAAAGTCTCGTGCTGGCAGGAAACCTGATCGGGGAATTCGAGACTGGCACCATTGAGCATACGATCATCGCGGGTGCGGAATATATTGACACAAGCAACAACAATGATCGTTTCAACGCCTTCTTCGACACCGCCGCCGCCGACGGTCGCCGAACTGACCAGGAAAATTTCCTCGTTACGCGCCCGATTGCACTGAACAATGGTCAAGGCACTGCGGTTATCTTGAATGATGATGGTGAAGTGATTGGTACCCAGCCGACGACAGCGAACTTCACGACAGCGCTGAACGATGACACAGAAGCCGACGTCGAAGTGTTCTCGTTATATGTACAAGACGAGATCAAGCTTTTCGAGCAGCTTAGCGTTGTCCTCGGGGCGCGTTTCGACAGCTTTGAAATTGAAGTCGATAACATAGAAACCTTCATCGACACCGGTGAACGAGACATTCGTTCACGCACCGATGAAGAAATCTCCCCGCGCCTGGGCCTGATCTATAAGCCCATGGAAAACATTTCCTTCTACGGCAGCTACAGTGAAAGCTTCCTGCCTCGGTCTGGCGAACAGTTTGCCGATATCAATCCACCAGACGATGCCCTGGACCCCAATACGTTCGAACAAATCGAAGCCGGATTGAAATGGGATGTTCTGCCCGGGCTCAATTTGACCGCCGCAATCTTTGAGATCGAGCAGGAATCGCCGCAAGTCGCCGACGATGATCCAGACACACTCGATGTCATCAAGACAACAGTGGAGGGATTTGAGGTTTCACTCCAGGGCCAGCCGACAGACTGGTGGTTTGTTTCCGCTGGCTACGGTTACCTCGACGGCGAACAAGCCAATGAGGACCTGCGTCCCCGAGAACTTCCGGAAAACATGTTCTCATTGTGGAACCATTTCCAGGCGACCGAAAAGTTGGGCTTCGGTATTGGATTGACCTACCAGGATGAGAGCTTTGCCGACAACGGAAATAACGTCACATTGCCAGACTACACCCGCATTGATGCGGCAGCATACTATGATGTGAACGATAGAATCCGGGTCCAGGTCAACATCGAAAACCTGACAGACGAGCTCTATTTCCCGTATGCGCATACCGCCGACAACATAACCGTGGCGCCTCCGCTGAATGCGCGGTTCACGATTTCCGGTCGGTTCTAATATGACAAAAATCTGAACCGCCTCCTTCCCCGCATGGGGGTCCCAGGCGAGGCGGTTCAGGCTGTCTTTTCCACACTGTGCGGCCCGTCCCTGTCTCGCCGGGACAGAATATGGATTTCCAGAAGGACATCCCTATGCCAGTCAAAGGGGCGGGCCGGGATGGTCCAGGGCACCGACGAGCTCCCGATGGCGCAACCACCTTTTACGTGGCCACGGCGTTGCTGGCGATGGAAGGCTGCTCCGGCCGAAACCTCCACACAGTGGAGGCCAGATCAGCCGGTGCAATCGTTTCCGGGGCTGGTGGTTGGTAGCCTGAGGATGCATGCGGACGGACCGTGTTGTATTGCGTCCGCCACTGCTCGATCAGGACCTTGGCCTCCATGGGGTCGTTGAACAGCTCCACATTGACGAGCTTCATCGCGGAGCTTGCCATTGAAGCTTTCGTTGTGGCCGTTTTCCAAAGTGACCCCGGTTCGATGAAGAAGATCGTCGCACCGACCTTTGCGAATGGTTGAAGGGCCTCCCCCATCGGCATTCTATAATGATACCCAGTCATGATCGTCGGCTTCGGCCAGCAAATTACGCTTGTAACGCGCCTGCTCAACCGAGGTTGTGCTGAGCGATTCCTTGATACGTTTCCGGGTAGCGAGGTGTGCGCACTTTCTCGGTACCCGGCGGTTATACCACCAGACCCGGCCTCTTTGTTCGAGGTAGGAATTGTCTTCGACGCGCTTCATGACGCCGACCATTGGTCCACAATTTGGTCCCAATTTGGTCCACAATTTGCGGCCATTCGGCGCACAGATATCCAATCAAAACCAAAAATTCCGTTGAATATCAGTGATTTAAGGGAAGTCCATTCCGAGAAAAGTGGCGCGAGTGACGGGGCTCGAACCCGCGACCCCCGGCGTGACAGGCCGGTACTCTAACCAACTGAGCTACACCCGCGCATGGGTCGCCTTGCGGCGAACGGGCTGGATACTGCCGCGCTCTTCTCGGGTCAAGGCGCCTTTTGGGAATTTGCACACCAAGGCTATCGCAACGTGGCAAACGTCCCCATTTGTGCCGTGATCGTAGCGTATCAGGGGATAGTGATGGAGCGCGACACACCATGAAACGCATTTACATAATTGCTGGCGCAGGCTTAGGCCTCATTCTTCTCGGTGCGATGTTTGTGCCGTTCATCATTCCGAATGACGTCTACAAGCAGCAAATCGAGCAAGCCGCGACAAGCGCACTCGGACGAAATGTATCGGTTCAAGGCACTGTCAGACTGTCCGTATTTCCCCAGATATCCGCAACGGTCGATGGCGTCACGGTGGCGAATCCAGATGGGTTCAGCCGGGAAAACATGGTCGAGGCGGGCAGACTGCGCGGCGTTGTCAGATGGACCCCGCTCCTTTCTGGCAAGGTCGAGGTGGCAGAGATCACATTTGTCGACGCCGATGTCATGCTTGAGCGCCGCGAAGATGGCGCTGTAAATTGGGAATTCACCAATGGCGCAAGCGAACCGGAACCGGAACCGGAAGAGAGTGGCGGGAGCGGTGTTGGATTCGATGCCGGTATCGATACGGCCCGGCTACAGAATGCGACACTCGTCTACGCTGACGCCGTCTCTGGCGCGGAATATGCGCTTTCCGAACTCGATCTCAGCGCAAGTCTGCAAGCACTTGATGCCCCCCTTTCCGCAGAACTGACAGGCCTGTTTCAGGGCACTCGATTTGATGTCGATCTGGATCTGGACGCACCCCAGAGCCTGCTCGATGGCGCACCGGCCAGTGTTGCCCTGGCCCTTGATACAGAAGGCGGCGGCGTCTCCTACACCGGGACCGCGGCAATGACAGACAGCATAAACCTGGACGGCGCATTCTCTGTTGATGGACGAAACCTCACACAATTGGCGACCTTGGCCGGCGTTGATATCCCTATCAACCTTGCGGCCCTGGGACGGCTCTCGGCGACCGGCCAGGTTTCTGGACCGGTAGAGGCCGCACGCGTACAATTTGACAACCTTTCCTTGGGCGGCAGCGGCCTGAGCGGGCGTTATAGCGGGGATGTGCTGCTCGGCGACCAAATCGGGCTTGAAGGACGCCTTGACGTGGAGTCCGGCAATCTCGGGGGGTGGCTGGGCGATCTTGGGTTGGAACTTCCCGGTTCGATCTCCGTGTTGGAACGGCTGGACGTTCAAACCCGCTTGAGCGGTCCCGTAGAAACGCTTTCCCTCCAAGACACAACACTGTCCCACCAGGGTCGCCTACTCGACGCCAGCTTTGCGGGCTCCGCGCAGATTGGCGAGGACTCCAATCTGGCCGGACGGCTGGAAGCGTCCAGCACAAGACTTCGCGATCTGATGGAAACGCTCGACATTGAGATGGCGGAAGGCGACACGCTGGAACAATTCAGCGTCTCAGGGGACGTGGCTGGCAGCCTGACGCGGATCGCCGTATCGGATCTCGATGCACAACTCGATGATATAGGCGCAAAAGGAGACCTGACGCTGGTGCTGGATGGCCCCCGCCCAGCGCTCGCAGGAGACTTGAACACAGGAACGCTGGATCTTTCTCCGTTTCTGACGGAAGGCGACGAGGCAACACCCCAGACCGATGGCGGATGGAGCGACGAGCCGCTCGACCTGTCGGGTCTGAAGGCCGTGGACGCAGATATTTCCTTGAAAGCCGAAAGCATAATACTCGGCGATATCACGCTCGATGCGCCGGACCTTTCTGCCGTGCTCGACAATGGTGACCTGACGGCGACGATCGCCACGATGCGCGCATTCGGAGGCGAATGGACGGGCGCGTTTGATCTGGGCGCCAGCGAAGATATCCCGACCATGGGGCTCGATTTGACAGGCGAGACCATTCAACTCTCAGACGCTTTGTTGAGCTTGGCCGGACTGGACGCCCTTAGCGGGATTGGCCAATTGCGCGTTGACGTCAACTCCCAAGGCAACAGCTTGAAAAGCCTCGTCGAAGGCCTCAGCGGTGAAATGGGCTCCAACGTCGCTGACGGCGCGATCAAGGGCGTCAATGTTGGACAATTGGTGCGCTCTCGCGACACGCTTTTGCAGTCACTGACGGATGGCTCTCTTCAAATGGCTCTGGCCCCGGAAGCGGAGACAGATTTTACGTCGCTGCTCGCCGGACTCACGCTTGAAAACGGGGTCGCCAGTTTGGACGCGTTCAATCTGGCCAACCCTGTCCTCTCGCTGGAAGGCAGCGGTACGATCGATCTTGGCGCGCGAACGATGGATGTCGGGATTGTACCGCGCCTCGATACGACCGGCCAAGGCGGGGGAAGCGCGGTGCAACTCAATGGCATTCCAATCCCCTTCAGAATTCGCGGAGACTGGCTCGCACCGGGAATGTCTCCAGATACTCAAATGATTCAGTCAATCCTGCGCCAGGAAGCAGAGTCTGAAGCGCGCGCGGCTCTACAGGACAACGTCGGCGGAGAGTTGGGCGGCCTTCTCGACGGTGTTCTTGGCACCCGCAGCACGTCGACCAACCCGGACTCAGCCCCTTCAAGTGATGCTGTGCCGGCAGAGGCCCAGGACACCGAAGAGGTCATAGAGGACCTTGCAAGAGACGCCGCCCGCGATGCGCTTGGAAGCCTCTTCGGCAATCGGCGACAACAAGAAGAAGACGAGGAAGAAACCGACGACTGAATGCCGGCGGCTTCATGGCGTTGTCCGGCCAAATTGCACCCCTTGGCCGCTTGGATTTTTCGCCAGGGCCAGGAGCGTGCCCGTCCGGCGATGCGAGCATCGTCGAACCGGCGCGCGACGACGACCCTGGCGGAAAAGATAAGCGCGAGCGCGGCGCCTTGATCATAGGCCCTAGATTTATCGAAGGAAAACGCCCTAGTCCTCAAGCAACTGGCCCCCGGTCATCGGGGCAGCGACACCGGTTGTCGCGGGCCAACTGATCGGTAAGCCGCGCCGTCTGCGAACAGCGAGAAAGGCAAACGCTTCGGCTTCAATACTGTCACCGCGCCAACCGACGTCTTCGGCAGTGGCCAGGGCACATGGCAACGCCTCGGAAAGCCGTTTCATTAAGACTGGATTGTGCCGACCGCCACCGCAGGCGATCACCCGCTCTAACTTTGCAGGTAACAATTCGACACCCACAGCAACCGCTCTCGCACTGAAAGCCGTCAGGGTTGCAGCGCCATCTTCGAAGCTCAAACCGCGGGCCATATTTGCATTGAAGTCGAAGCGGTCGAGAGATTTGGGTGGACCCTCAACAAAAAAGGGGTGCTCGAAGAGTTGGGAGATCAATCCCTCATGGATGCCTCCAGCGCTTGCGAAGCGTCCACCTTCGTCATGGGTTCCACGATTGTGCCCCTCAACCCACTCATCGATTGGCCCATTCGCCGGCCCGGTATCGAACGCCAGAAGATCGCCTTCGGCCGATTTGGCGGTAATGTTGGCGACCCCTCCGAGATTGAGAACGGCGCTGGCGCCTTGACCGAGGCGATCCAGCAGCGCGCCGTGGTAGGCCGGTGCAAGCGGAGCCCCTTGCCCGCCAGCAGCCACATCGGCTGACCGAAAATCATAAACCATGGGGATGCCGAGAGACGCGCGCATGGCGGCCGGATCGATCAATTGCAGCGTCGCGCCCGGCAAGCTCGACCTCGGCGCGCGGTGAAGCACGGTCTGTCCATGGACGCCAGCAATCGTCGGAGGTGGCCCGTCCCATTGCCTCAACACCTGATCCAATGCCTCTATATGGGTTTGGGTGATAACGACTTTTGCATAAGCCCACGCCCTGGTGGGAGGGGGTCCTTGCCACGCCCAATCGCGCGCGACGTCCGTTGCCATCTGCAAGGTGGCCCGCTCTCCCGGACTATACTTGCGTTCAGCCACCGGACCGAATTCATGGACGGTTTCACCGTCGGTCAGGATCATCGCGGCATCGACCGCATCGATCGATGTCCCGGACATGAAGCCGACGGCCCAGACGGGGTCCGCCAACGGGCTGGCGTCACTGCTCTTTGTGTTGCTCAAGGGCGCAGCCTCTCCTAGTAAGCGTGCCTTCGCATCCCGGTTTGGAGGCCACCATGGGCAATTACAAGTCCGAGTTCCTGCAGACGCTGTCTTCGCGCGGCTATATCAAGCAAATGACTCACGAGGCGGAACTCGACGCCTACTGCAACAAGGGTGTCCCGGCGGCCTATATCGGGATCGATGCCACCGCTGACAGCGCCCATGTGGGCCACCTGGTGGGGATCATGATGCTGCGCCGCCTTCAACAAGCCGGCGGCAAACCCATTGTCTTGATTGGGGGTGGCACAACCAAGGTGGGTGACCCGACAGACAAGGAAAAGACGCGTCCGATCTTAACGGAAGAGCAGATCGCCTCAAACGCCGCAGGCATCAAAAAGGCTTACGCCCAGTTTCTCGATTTTGGTGACGGTGAAACCGACGCGATCATGGTGAATAATGCCGATTGGCTGGATGCGCTCGGCTACATTGAATTCCTGCGCGATATCGGGAAATACTTCACGATCAACACCATGGTGAAGCAGGACACCGTCGCCCGTCGGCTGGACAATGAGCAGCCTTATACCTTCCTGGAGTTCAACTACCTTCTCCTTCAATCCTACGACTTTCTTGAGCTTTCCCGGCGCCATGGATGTTTTTTGCAAATGGGTGGCTCAGACCAGTGGGGAAATATTCTTGGCGGTGTGGACCTGATCCACAAGGCTGATGGCGCAAATGGCTTTGGCTTGACCTCTCCGCTGCTGACCACGGCGTCCGGCGCCAAGATGGGGAAAACCGTAGATGGAGCGGTTTGGCTCAATGCTGAAAAGCGCAGTCCGTACGAATATTGGCAATTCTGGCGCAATACGGAAGACGCAGATGTAGGGCGGTTCTTGAAGCTGTTTACGGATCTTCCACTGGATGAGATTGCGCGCCTTCAAGCTTTGGAAGGCGCAGAGATCAACGATGCCAAGATCGCATTGGCCGATGCTGCAACCGGTCTGCTCCACGGAACAATTGCGGCAAGTCAGGCGCGTGAAACGGCTGCCAAGGTCTTCAAAGACGGCACAACCGGCGATGCTTTGCCCAAGGTGGATATCCCAATGGATGAGATCGATAGCTTACTGGTGGCCGCAGCCTTCACCGCCGCGGGGTTGACCAAAACGAATGGCGAAGCACGAAGGCTGATCAAGCAAAGCGCTGCCAAGGTGAATGACCGGGCCATCAGCGACCAAAACGCGACCTTGAGCGCGGACGATTTGGCCAGTGACGGCATGGTAAAACTCTCAGCAGGCAAGAAACGCCACGCGCTCATACGCGCGGTGTAACCAAACTTATTCCCCTGCGGGCACTTCGTCGGGCAGCGGCAAGTCCGTTTGACTGGGGTTTTCGAAAATCCGCCTCAGGACGCCTGGTGTGATCGCCGATAGCGGGTTCACGGCGACCTGTGCCCGCTCAAGTTCGCCACGCACGGAATAGGTGAGCGAAAACACACCCTCGCCTTCGCGACCGACAAACAGGTCCCCAATAATCGGAATGCCGCCCAAGGCAGAATTCACGCCGTAGCTGGGAACAAGCACACCATCAATGGCGATTCCACCACTCTCGGGCTCGACCCAACCGTTGACCGTAAGCCCCATGGCTGGCCCGGAAGCTCTGCCGCCATCAATCACGTAGCGCCCGCTCCGTGTCCGCAGGGGCAGATCGATACGGCTGAACAGGACGCCATCGCCGCCGAGCGTATCTGCCAGGCCCCTGAGGGAAGCAAGTGAGAGGATTTGTGTCAGGAAGGGCGCATTTCGAAGACGCGTATCTTCCACGCGAATGTTCAGATCGGTGGTCTCTCCTTCTGACCTGAGCACCCCTTCAAGATCCAAAACCCCGCCAACCAGCAGATCGGTATCAAAAAAGGTCTCAAGCAGCGCGCCGGCATCGTCGGATTTCAGAGAGACCGATGCATTGCCATCCTCCATGAGGCGATAGCGAGCCTCAAGCATGTTTCCCTCGCCAAGCTGGCCGGACGCGGTGAAGGACTCCACGCCGGTTTCCTCAGCGATCGCTGCCAGTTGGGCGCTTCTGAGGACCAATGCATCGCCAATCACAAGTCGGTCGACTTCTGCGTCAAGAGTGATGGCACCGCCCAACCCACCGCCACCGGACATTCCGCTCGCATCCGGTATGAACCCAGATATATCCAAGAGTGGGCCGCTGACGCTCAGCGCCAGACCGTCATCGGCGCCGCGCGACACCTGACCGCTCACATCAACACGTCCCGCCAGGAAGGCACGGTCAAGATCCGCCTCAATCAATCGGCCAGATCCGCCAAGACGGACACGGCCAGCAAGCTTTGCGGTCTCACTGTCAAGCCAAGCATCGGCAAACCGCTCTCCATCGACCTCCGAATAGACGATTTTGGCGCTGGCCGAATCTCCGGGAGGCTTAAGCCAGCCGAGTTCCACAAAGTCGAGCCGAGCCGAGGAAAAATCCAAATCGACATCCGCTGCGACAATGGTTTCGCCGGATACGCTGGCGGCGAGTTCAACGGGTATCTCCCCTGTGATATAAGGTCGGCCCAGAAGCCCGAACCGATTCAACACATCGGGCGTGACAACGCTGCGGGCTGCTATCCGGCCAGGGCCCGCATCACTATCAAATTCCTCCCGCCACTCGTAATTCACCGTAGCCGGGCCGAGGCTTCCAAAACCTGAAATCAATATTCGCTCCTGGGTCAGGTCAACCCTTGCGGTTGAGTTCGTCAAATCGAAACCCGCCGCGATTTGTTCTACGCCACCGCCCCTGATCTGCCCTGTCACAGAGAACGTCGCATCATCAAGAGGCACACGGTCCAATGCAGGGCGGACCATGTTGAACGCCATTTCACCCTCGCCGCTGGCGCGATCCGGATTAAAGCCGGTCTCCTCTTCGAGGTTGAGTTCAGACCTGAACACGGCCGCCAGGGCTTCCTGCACGGGGCCGCGCCCCGTTGCATCGATAATCATGTCTCCGCCAATGGGAAACAAAAACGGTATAGCAACGCTACCTGTATCCAGTGTCCAACTCATCCAGTTGCCGCGACTGAGAGCGACGGAAAAACTGTTGCCGGTCAGACGTCCCGTTCCAGCAGCACGTCTTATCGGCGCGATATCTGGCAAGAACCGCACATCAGCATCCCTGACAGAAAAGTCGATACTAAGATCTTCATCTCGAATATGCCCCGCGGCAAAGCTGTCAGGTGACAGTGAGATCGACGCGCGCGCGCCCGTAAGAACGCCGGCCTCGACATTCCTTTCAACAAAACGGCGGGCACCATCGGCGAGTGTTTCCGGCCAAAAGTCGAGAACCGTCTGGGCGCCAGTTTCACCGGTCACCTCAGCAACCAGATTCAAGCTGAAAGGCAACTCACCGGGATCAAGATCCAAATTGCGGGAAAAGCGCCCCGCTGCGGCGAGGGCAATTCCATTTGTGCGCGCCCTTGCGCGGTCGAGGATCAAGGTGTGCAAGTCCGGCGTGATTTGCGCATCGATCTCGACACCTTGAAGCGACCACGGTCTGGAGAAGTAAGGCCGAGCATCCACACCAATCGCCGGTGCACGGAGCGAGAATGGCCTGTCCCCCGAACCAAAGACAGCCCTTCCCAAGGAGCCGTTTACAGCTCCGCGAACAACGCCAGCGTCGAGCTGCGTGAACGCAAAATCGAGTGTATCGCTTCCTGTATCATAATTGGCCTCGCCATCGATGCTGGTAACCGGAATAGACCGACCAGCGAGCGTGATCGCCCCGGCCCCGGTTGTTGCCCTTGCGGTCACCGTCGACAGTCCGTCTTGCTGATTGGCTTGGAATCCGATGGTCAAGTTTGCAGGCAGGCCCGTAACCCGTTCTTCGCGGATTGCCATGCGAGAGGCCAATTCCGATAGAGTCCAACCTTCAACCTGGACCGAAACATCAAGCGTGCTGAAGCCCCCGAAACTATCCATTCCCAAAGCAATTTTCTCTGGCAGGCCTTCGCCCTCACCAATGCCGGAAAGCGTTAGGGAAATGTCGCCATCCGTTTCATTAAAGGCTCCGGACGCATCAGCAATTCTGGCGGCCCGTTCTCCCGACAACAAGATGACGTCCAGGTCGAGCCCCTGGAAGGAGATGCGCGATAGCTTTGAACTGTTAAAGGAGCGTTCTCCGGCGATGAGAAGCGCCCCAAGGACCCGGTTGAAACTCCCCAGCCATTCTTCTGGAGTCTCGGGAAAATCCGCCGCTGGAATTGGCGGCAATGGCTCACTTGCGATGGACCAGATGTCCGGGGTCTCCTGCCGGATCTCCAACCGCGCATCTCTCAGTTCAATCTCAAGGAGGTCCACCCGCCCAAACAGCAAGGCGGACACATCGAGTTCGATGTCAGCGACACCGGCGAAGCCACCAACCTCGCCATCGCTGGAGTAGAACGTGATGCCCTGGGCAAGGACATCGACACGGCGTTCTTCCGGGGACCACTGCAATTGAACGCGCTCTATCTCCACTTCGCGCCCACCGCGGGCCTCTGTCAGCGCCCGCGCGATATCATCGCGATAAATGTCGAGTTCCATGGGACCCTGCGATAAACGCCAGGCCAGAATTGCCGCCGCAATCACTGCCAGGAACAATACCCCGCCAAGGATTTCAAAAATGAGCACCCGAGCGGTATGGCGAACCACGTATGCACTCCACTTCAAAAGTTGCGACCGCGACGCTTGCAGCCAGGCCCTTGCCAGCTAACTCATGATAGCCGTCCGCGCTGGGCGAAGCTAGCATCCACCCGCAGAGGTAAGACCATGGTAGAAATCGGTAATCGCGCCCCTAATTTTTCAGTTCCAGGCGCTGGCGGCAAGACAATCACCCTTTCAGACTATGAGGGCGACTGGGTCGTCCTCTATTTTTATCCGAAAGATGACACACCAGGCTGCACAACCGAAGCGAAGGATTTCTCGGCATTATCTGACCAATTCAAGGCACGCGGCGCCCAAATCATAGGCGTTTCAAAAGACACAGTAAAAAAACACGACAGGTTTCGCGACAAACACGGTCTGACTGTTGATCTGGCGTCGGACGAGACGGGTAACGTGTGCACAGACTATGGTGTATGGGTTGAAAAGAATATGTATGGCAAGACTTATATGGGCATACAGAGAGCCACTTTTCTAATCGACCCCGACGGAAACATCGCGGAGGCATGGCCAAAAGTTAAGGTCAATGGTCATGCTGCCGAAGTGCTTGATCGGATTCCCCATTCGTGACTGAAAAGAGGCCGGATCGAAACGCTTGTCGCGCAAACCTTAATCAGACTTTAACACAATAGTGCCAAAATGAACCAGAAATCATGCCCGAGAGGGGTTCCATGCGCGGCAGCGTTCAGGTTAGAAGTTATGTAGAGGGTTTGGGACAGCATCGGCCACGTTCAGCAGGTGCTGCACATAGAGCAACCAATCGGCAGGCGGCGTAGATGAAGCAGTTGAGTACGAAAGCGCGTGCGGTGTTTGACCGTGTTTTCCCGGAACGTCAGATTTATCACCGAAGTGGCGGTACAGTTCATTACATATCGGTTTCCCCGTGGCAGCAGGCCATGCTGGCGGCTGGCGTCACCGCAATTGCGGGTTGGACGGGCGTTGCTACAGTGTCTTATATATTCGGTGGACCGAGCAGCTTTGATGTTGCCGAAAGCCAAGATGACGACGCCCGATATCAACGCTGGATCCAGGAACTTCGAGCCAATACTGCGCTCTCGCAAAGCCTCCTGGAAGAACGCACAGAAGACTTTCAGCGCGCCACGGCAGAGTTCGAAGAGCGCCACGAGACTTTGAAAGTCCTGCTGGACGCTCTTGAAAGCGGTGAAGATCTGGACCTCACAGCCCTGCGCGGCGACGATGCGGATCTGCTGCTTGAAGCGACGATTGACGAAGCCGACACGCGCCAGGGGATTGAACGGAGCCAGCCATCGGCGAGACTTGAACTGGTCGGCACCCGAGCCAGAATCGACACCGTCAAGGCCGAACAGATGGCCTTCCTGAATAATGCAGAAGACGTCGCCGTTGAACGGGCTGAACGGGCCCGGGGCGTCCTGCGTTTAACCGCCGTGGGAACCGGGCGAATTGAAGACACGGCCGCGATGGGCGGGCCCCAGGTCTCATTGTCCGATTTGACCAATGTCGAGTTTAATGACCCGGAAGACGCTGCCTTCAACCGCAGGGTCATTCAAGTCGCTGCCCGTCTGGAAGAGGCGCGCTATTACGAGGACATTGTCGACAATCTCCCCCTCGCCCAGCCCGTGGGCGTGCCCGCTCGCCTGACGTCAAACTACGGCATGCGGGTCGATCCCTTCACGCGCCGCCCGGCATGGCACAATGGCATTGACATGGCCGCTTACTACAAGGCGCCGATCACAGCTGCCGGACCGGGAACGATCACCTATGCGGGCCGGATGGCAGGATATGGACGCATGGTCGAAGTTGATCACGGCTACGGGTTCAAATCCCGTTACGCACACTTGCAGTCGATTAATGTTTCGCGCGGCGATGACATTGCAATCGGTGATACGGTCGGCTTGATGGGCTCAAGCGGCCGGTCAACTGGCCCCCACCTCCATTACGAGGTATTCTTCAACAACAAGCAGTATGATCCGATCGACTTTCTGAAGGCAGGACGACATGTTCACGAAGACGAATAAGGGTGAACCCAACATAACACCCGTTGGCAACCCAACCCAGGATGCTATTCGCTCTGCGTCGAGCAAACCTGCGGGACGTGCTGCACCGTCTATTATTTGCGCGGATATGAAAGTGAACGGTTCGGTTCTTTCTGATGGCGCGCTACAGGTTGACGGCCAGGTAGAGGGCGACGTGACGGCCCAGGACATTACCATTGGCGCCGCGGGTGTCATCTCTGGCGAAGTGATCGCCGAAGTGATTACGGTAAAGGGCACAATCAAAGGGTCAATTCGGGGCCGGAAGGTCGAGCTTGAAACCGGCGCCAAAGTTGAAGGTGACATTGTTCATACCTCCTTGACGATCCAGGCCAATGCCGTGTTCGAAGGCCAGGTAAAACACGCCGCCGATCCCCTCCAGAATAATGCCCCAAGGGCTGCTGCAGCATCGCCTCCGAAAGCGGCTGCCACCACAGCACCCAAGCCCCCAAAACCCTCGACTCCGGCGCCCGGAACCCCCGGCAACGCCTAGCGCCCAAGACGCACTGGAAAGCCCCAGAGCCGGCGGCCTGAACGCCGGCGGCCTTTTATCGTGAAGGGCCACCTTTATCGTGAGGCGTCTCCTTGCGAAAAATTCCGCGGCTGCGTTAGAGACGGTCACGCTTGGGGACCGGACGAATGGCCAAGATCTTCATTTCCTATCGCCGGGAAGACAGGCTGCACGCGGCCATCAAGCCCCATGTGGAAGACCCGGCGCGCGAGACCCGGGCACGCCGGCCGCTAGGGGGTCGACTGAGACGATCGCTGAACGCGAAGCCCGTGAACGAGCCGAAGCAGGAGACCGAGCGCGGGTTGCAACATGGGTCCATGGATACCGGCCTTCGCAGGTATCTGCGGATTTAGGGGGAATTGGTCTTCCTCCAGGTTCCGTCAGCCCTTCGCCCGCCAAGGCGGCGCCCGCGGCCCGGCCCCATCCGCAAGTCTCCACGGAATAAG
>JBCCTK010000070.1:0-16484 GCA_039198685.1 Pseudomonadota bacterium
CAGGTCGGCACTTTCAGCAGACGCTGTAGACGCAACCATTGCACCGACGGTCAAACATACTGCAGCGGCCATACCGCCTGCGAGAAAAACGTTGCGTGAGTTCATGGATCGGGTCTCCATCGAGTGTTCCTTATGTCTAGAGTTATGGTGCTTGGGTCTAATTTCGAGTCACTGCGTCGATTTCGCGAAGCATTAGGCTTGGCGTAAGCGTTTGGGGCAAGAGCTTGGGCTCCTCAGCACCGGGTGCAAACATCAAATACATAGGAACACCTGGGCGCCCACGCAGTTTAAGCTCTCCTGCGATCGCAGCATCTTTGTTCGTGAAGTCTGCTACCAGGAAGGCCATGTTTGCTGTTTCCATGGCGGTCAAAACCTCGGGCCGCGTCAGCGTGGTGCGTTTGTTGGCCTGGCAAATCATGCACCAGGTCGCTGTGAAATCGACAAAGACCGGGCGTCCGCTGGCCGTCAACTGCGATACGCGCTCGGGGCTCCATGCTTCCGTTTCGATGTTGGCCGAGTATGTCGGTGTGCCAGCCTCTGCGGCAAGCTGAGTCCGTGCGGTTGTAAACGGCAAGGCCAATCCGCTCACAATTGCCAGCGCGCCTAATGTGATTGCGATTGGGCGGAACATCCCGCCCGCCGATTTTACAGCCCAGATGCCGAAGGCTATCAGCGCTGCTGCCATCACAAGCCAGGCGACAGAGCCGGTTCCGGACTGGTCTCCGAGAACAAAGAGAAGCGCTGCTGCCGTAATGAACATGGGAAACGCGAAGAATTGCTTTACCCGCTCCATCCATGCGCCCGGTTTGGGCAGATGCTGGGCTAAGCCGGGCACAAAGCTCAGTAGCAAGAAAGGAAGCGCCAATCCAAGACCGAGCATCAGATAGATGAAGAAGACTTCTGGGGCAGGACGTTCAAGCACTGCGCCCAAGGAGGCTCCGACAAAAGGACCCACACATGGCGCGCCTGCGGTAGCAGCGAGCGCGCCGGTTGCGAACGCACCAGCATTTCCACCGCGTCCCGCCGCGCTCGATCCCAGGTTCTGGATCGAAGTGCCTGCCTCAAAAACACCGAGCAGCCAAAGACCAAGCACAAAAGCCCCGAGTGCAAGCCCAGCAACGACAATCGGGTACTGGAGCAGTGATCCCAGCGCCCAGAACTCCCCCGCCGAGCGGAGTGCGACGAATGCCGCCGCCAGAGTCGCAAAAGAGGCAAGCACGCCTGCCGTGTACCAGAGTCCATGGGCTTTAAGGTGTCCAGAGTCGCCCGTGCCCGCCGCAGATACCATGCCCATCGCTTTGATCGAGAGTACGGGCAGGACACAAGGCATAAGGTTCAGAACCAGTCCACCAAGGATTGCCAGGCCCGCAAGAGCGAAAAGATTGAGGCCTGCATTTGATCCGGCAAGTCCGCTCGATGTTGAAGCCAGCGGTGTTCCGAACGTTCCCGCCAATGGCGAGCCTCGTATTGGTGCGCTGATGCGATATCCTGTTTGGGTCCCGTCTGAGGCTGTCGCAACCACCACACCATCCAGCGTGGCTCCGAGCGTCTCGCGTGCGGCACGGCGAATATCCAGGCTCGCGCCATTGGGGCCGCTGCTCTGGTCTTGCGTTGCCGCGTGCACAATTTCGTTTTTGTGTGGGAAGAAACGCAAGGATGCTCCGTCCAACAAACGCTGGGAGTCGGGCGCGAAGTTCAGCTGTACCGTTTCACCGGTCCCATAAGCGGCTGTTTCGCCTTCAAAGGGTAAAGGCGCATCGGCGAGCGCATCGGCGATTTTTGCGGCATTGGTCTGATCGGGCACTTGGCTCTCGCCGATGAACAGTGTGAAGCTGATCGGTGCACTTTCTGGAATGCACACATCTTTGCAGATCAAATAGTCGGCCACTCCGCGGAACGCGATGGAGCCCAACGCGTCTTCAGGTACTTGAACAGCGAAGGGCAGGGTAACCGTGTCGTCATAGCCATAGTCCATGATCTCCCCCTCCACGACAGGAAGGAGTTTCGGAATCGGCCAGATGAAGTCTTCGTCTTCTGTCTTTTCTCCAAGTGGGCCTTCATCCCAGAAAATCTCTGGTGGGAGGCCTGCATCGCCCGCATTCCGCCAGTAGACGTGCCAGCCATCGTCTAGGGTCTTATCCAGCGCGAGATAAATCGTTTCGCCGGGGAGCGCTGTAGTGCGTTCCGAGATCAGCTCGACTTCCGCATGTCCCGCATCATAGGGTTCGGCGTGCGAAACAGTCGAAAACGCCAGGGCGCAAGCGAGAAAGACCAGGAGACGGAGCATGAAGATGCCTTCCAAGGACCATGCGATAGGGGAACCGGGGATATGCCCTTGCTTATATATAATCGGAAGTCCCTCTCGAAATCTTGAAGGACCCGTGTGGTAAACCGTTGCGCAGAAAAAAGGGCGAGTCCCTCACGGGAATCGCCCCTCTTCTAATCGTTGGACGTATAAACTAACTAAGCTGTCCCAGTTTGACCTGAATTGGCTCGGATGGCACGCTGAATAATACGCGACCAGTTCAGAAGCGAGATCAGGTGAGCGTAGATCGCTCCAACAGCGCCATTGTTTTTCAGTTCCATGAACTGCTCAGGCGGCAAGGCGTTGAGCTTTTCTTCAGATACCGCCCAATAATCGGCGATCTTCTGTTGTTCGCCCGCGGGATTGCCCTGTTGGTCGCGGGGCTGGAAGGCCACGGTTTTCTGCTCGAAAAGGTCGAATTTACCCAGAATATCGGCAAACTCGGACGTTGCACGCCGCTGGCGTTCGAATTCCTTGCAGAATTCGATGGCGTCATTGGTGAACTTCGAAGGCTGGCCATTCTCAAAGAATGGTACTTCAGGTTGGTTCGACACCATAGGCGCTTCGCGATCGACGCACAGCAGGAGGCGATCGGAGTTGTTGTCGGCCGCGAACACGAACGGATAGCGGCGAACGAATGCGGGTACATAATAGTCTTGTTCCGTGAAACCTTCATTGGTCACGAACAGGTTTTGGCCCTGGCGAACGCCCATGACAGCCACAGGAACACGTTCATCGCCTACGAAGATTACAGGATACGCGCTTGCGGCCATCCCGAACTCGGTGACCGTCACTGGTACGGCATGGGCTTCGCGCAGGAAGCTAAACGGTTGCTGGATTTGCTTTACGCCCAATCCGCCATGTGCTTCGGGCGATAGCGGTTCTGGCCGTTTGTAGAATAGCACATTGCCCGTAAGCTGGGCGCCTCCGGCTGGAGCGCCAGGATTGCCTTGGGGCGGCTGTTGTCCGGGCTGGGCAGCCATGGGGCCTCCAGGTTGGCCAGGTGCAATCGGTTGTCCAGGCTGTCCCGGAGCGCCGGGTTGGCCTGGGCGCTGGTTTGGATTGTTGTCCACAGGTCTGCTCCTCGTCTCGTGCGGCGGACGCTTAGCCGATATGCCGGTGTCCCACAACCGCCGCCCGGCACACGAGTACGGTTAAATTCTCTTTACCGGGTCTGCGGCTCGTTTCAGTTTGTTGGCCATGGTGAGATTGTTGCGACACAGATTGAGGCGTCTGGCGCTCGGGATGGCGATGGGGATCGGCCTTACGGCGTGCGGAGGCGACCCCGACATGCCCTCAAGGCGTGTAACGGGCGAGACCATGGACCTCTTCAACACACTTGCCACACTGGAGATTTCGTCCGAACCGGAGGTGCTGACCCGCCTGGGGCTTCCCACAGACCTTTTAGGCGTGGAAACTAACGGCCGAATTGGCGACAGATCCCAAGCGGCTTTCGAACGCTTGCGTCTGCGACGGATTGAGGCGCTTAGGTTTTTAGAGGCAATGCCAGTGGCCCCGGACGGCAGCATCCTTCGCGGCCACCAAGAGACAGTCTTGCGCACATACACCGGCGCTGTTGCTGTTGCAGAGTTTGGCCACGGCCGGGTCAGTCTTGGCAACGCGTATCCTTACGTTATCGATCATCGCGCTGGCGCATGGATTGACCTGCCGGATTTGCTCGTCACGCGCCAGAGAGTCTCCAATCTTGAGGACGCCCGCTATTTTCTCGCACGCATATCCGCGCTCTCCAGCGCTATTGAAGACGAGCGTTTGCGGCTTTTGGCTGACGCAGAAGCTGGCGTGCAGCCGCCTCGGTTTGTTCTTCAGGCGCTTAGAAATCGACTATTGGAGGATCTCGCCGTTCCGCCTGAACAGGACCGCGTGATCCGTGCTTTTGAAGATCAGGTTACGGGACTGATTGATGAGACATCCCAGACGCGCCAGGGCTTGCGTCGTGAGGCATTGGATCTCTTTGTTCGGCGGGTGCGTCCAGCGTATAGCGAGCTCTTGGGGACAGTTTCGACACTGTTGGGCTCTTCCACCGACATTCCTGGTATTTGGGCGCTCCCAGATGGTGACGCTTACTATGACGCCGTGCTGGCGATGCATACCCGAGCGGACACATCGGCGGAAGGACTGCATCGCGAGGCTCGCGCGCGCGTCGACACCCTCACGCGGGACTTGGATGTTGTGTTGGCTGCCTATCGCTTGGGTTTTGAGGAAACAGCATCCGTCGATGGTGAGTCTATCCCGGTCGATGAACCCGTAAGCGTTGGCGAACGCCTCGCATTCTTGGCGGGCCGTGAGGACCAAATTTATCCTGATACATCTGAGGGCCGTGATGAACTGGCGGCAGACCTTGAAACCGCCCTAAAGGCTGCTGATGCGGAGATGAAAGGCTGGATTGCCAGGCAACCCGCCCTTGATGTCACGGTGAGGGTTGCGACGCCCCGCACGCGCCTGGCTTCGGCGGCGCTTTATTCTCCCCCGACACCGGATGGTGCCGATCCAGGGATACTGTGGATCGATGCATCAGACCCGGATCGTTGGCCGAGATATTCGATCCCGGCGCTCGTCCTGCACGAGGGCGTGCCTGGCCATCATACTGAGGCGAGTTTCGCCATGGGCGCAGCAGACTTGCCGCTCATTCGCCAACTCCTTTGGAACACTGGCTATGGCGAAGGGTGGGCAACCTACGCCGAAACCTTGGGCCTTGAATCAGGCCTCTATGACGACAATCCCTTGGCCCAGATTGGCATCTTGCAGAGCCAGCTCTTCAGTGCGGCACGCCAGGTGGTTGACACAGGCATTCATCGCATGCGCTGGGAACGCCAGGAGGCGATCGACTATTTGGTGTCCACGACTGGGATGCCACAAGCCGCGATGGCGGCTGAAGTCGACCGCATCGCCGTGTGGCCAGGTCAGGCCTCGGCTTATACAGCAGGTGCAAACCAGATTGTAGCCATTCGCGCCAGGGCGCGCGCGGTTGTTGGCCGATCCTTTGATCCTGCGGCCTTCCATTACACACTGTTGTCTGGTGGCCCGCGGCCGCTTGAACAGGTCGAGGCCGATATGGAGCGCTGGTATGAAGCGCAGATGGTGGGCCAATAGGTGCGTTCCTGGAAAATCACATGCCTGGATAAGAACCCGCCCTCGCCCCAAAGATGACAGATTGGAGAGGCTCTCTTGCGGCATACAAAGAGAAATGGGGAAGACCATGACAAAGCAAATTGCCTTTCTGTTGGCCGGCGCCGCGAGCCTCGCCGTGCTGAGCGCATGTGAAGATGCGGGCGAGCCCTATGACGGCGAACCCGGCACAGTCAACGACGCGGTTGCACCGCCAGCACCGCCCCCTCCACCACCTCCTCCTGTCAGTGGAGAGCTGCGGATCCAGGAAACAGTCACCGTCACAGGTCGTGCAGCTGCAGATCAAGCCCTAATGAGCTCACCGGCGCCAGCTGTTGGCCTCGCCCCGCCGCAAATGGTCCCGCAGCCAATACCAGGTGATGTCGATCGCGACCGGTTTGAAGACGTTGAGATCAACCCGGTGAAACTGGTCTCCGAAGAGCCTGTCTCGACCTTCTCGATCGATGTGGACACCGCCTCCTATGCGGTGGCCCGGCGCTATCTCAATGATGGCGTGCTGCCGCCCAAGGACGCCGTACGTATCGAGGAGATGATCAATTATTTCGATTACAGCTATCCGATGCCGGATGGGTCCGGCTCCCCCTTTTCGACGAATGTGAACATCGCACCCAGCCCTTGGGCCGAGGGCCGGGAGCTCATGCAAATTGGAATACAGGGCTTTGACATCGAGCCCGATGAGCGCCCGCCGCTGAACCTGACGCTGCTTATCGATGTGTCGGGTTCCATGGGTCAGGACAACAAGTTGCCCCTCGCCAAAAAGGCTCTGGCTATGCTCATCGACGAAATGAGCGGAGACGACACAGTCTCGATTGCGGTCTATGCGGGCGCAGCGGGAGAGGTGCTAGAGCCGACTGCGGCGACCGACGCCAATAAGGGAAAGATTCTTGCGGCTTTTGAAAACCTGAATGCGGGCGGGTCCACAGCGGGCGGTGAAGGCCTGCGACTGGCCTACAGCCTGGCTGAGCGTAATTTCAATCCCGAGGGCGTAAATCGCGTTATGTTGCTGACCGATGGCGACTTTAACGTTGGCATCAACAATCCCGAACAGCTTGAAGACTTCGTATCGCGAAAGCGAGAGAGCGGTGTCTATCTTTCCGTGCTCGGCTTCGGACAGGGCAATTACAATGATGCCCTGATGCAGAAGATCGCCCAGACCGGCAATGGCATGGCGAGCTATGTGGATACGTTGAATGAGGCGCGGAAAGTCCTGAGTGATGATTTGACTGGCAACCTCTTCCCGATCGCGGATGACGTGAAGATCCAGGTGGAGTTCAACCCTGCCCGCGTCGCAGAGTACCGTCTGATTGGGTACGAGACACGGATGCTCAATCGCGAGGACTTCAATAATGACGCTGTAGATGCTGGCGACATTGGTGCAGGGACTTCGGTCACAGCAATCTATGAGATTGTCCAAGTGGGTTCAGCCGCGCGAATGATCGATGAAAGCCGTTACCAGCCGGCAGAGGCACCCGAAGCGACATCAAATGAGCTGGCTTTTCTGAAGCTGCGCCAGAAACTGCCCGGCGAGGAGACATCCACTCTGTCAACCCGGCCCATCACATTGATGGATTTGCAGGAGAGCATCGATGTCAGTCCCAAATGGGCGAGGTTTGCCGCTGCGGTCGCAGGATACGGTCAGCTTTTGCGCGGTGACCCCTACACAGGGACAGACTTTGATTTCGATGACGTGATCACGCTCGCCCAATCGGCAAAGGGGGAAGACACATTCGGGTACCGCGCGGAATTTATAAACTTGGCACGTCTGGCAAATACGGCTGCTGCGCAGGCTCGTCTGGAACGCGAGAGCAACGACGTACCTTTCTAGGGGCCTGGGCCGGTAAACAAATGAACCGCTGGCGCCATCTAGGGGCTGGCGGTTAGTCTTGGGCGTGTTTCGACTTCGCCATCATGGCGTGCCGCCCTAGCTCTTTTCCCATGCGTCAATCTGTCAGCGAGGAGACAAGCCCATGAAAATCAAAGAGCGCTCGGAGTATGCCTCCAAACCGAAACCAATGACCGCGGCACCGGAGGACATGATTATAGACGCCGTCAACCGAATGTCGGAAAAGAATTATGGCGCTGTCGTCATTGTTGATGGTGCCCAACAAGTGCTGGGTATGGTGACCGAGCGCGATATCATGAAGCGCGTGGTGAATGCGGGTGTGAACCCGGATACGACGCCGTTGCGTGAAATCATGACCAGCGATGTGCGCGTGGCGCGCGAGGATGACAATCTACTCGAATGGTTGCGCATGATGTCAAATGAGCGATTCCGTCGCCTGCCTGTGGTCGATGAGGACGGAAAGCTGGTCTCAATCATGACTCAGGGTGACTTTGTCTCCTACACGTGGCCTGACCTCATGAACCAAGCCATGACCTTTGCACGCTCCACAGTCTCGACCAATTATCCAATCTTTCTGATCCTGGGCGCCGGCTTCCTCTATACGATTATCATTGCAGCCGCTGTTGTGGCCGCGTTCTAGTGTTCAGGCGGCCAGGGCGAGTTTTGAAGCATCTCCGTTGGCTGCAAGGTGAGTCGGCCACAAGGGGCTGAGGCCAGCATCCAGATCGGCCAGTATCGATGCCCGCCTGGCTGGGTCCGGCTCGACCATCACCAGCACCGTATCGCCACCATAGCGGGAAGCATCATGGTGGGCCCAGATCGGCTGTACATCATCGTCCCGGCCACGCAAGGCCGTGATCCTGATGACGCGCCATGTATGACCAATCGGCGCCGCAAAGAGCGCAATACCAGGCGTTTCGATCCAATTTCCGGCGGACTCCACCGTGCTGAAAACATAGGTCTGTCCCGAGTGCCCCCGGAAGCTGACGGGTCGCTTCATGTTCTCTCTCCGTTCTATTTGTTCGTTGTATTCTGCTTTTGTTCTTTTGCAAGAAGTTTATGGTAAACAGAAGGTTAACGCTCAAATTCCCCTCTTGGGCGAGTAAGCTTCTCCCTGCGATACTTTTTGGACCTTGCGGTGAGCAGGGCCGCTTCCCACCTCAGATGTGAAAGCGTTGCTGCTGAGCGGGACGCTTGCACTGAAACCTAGTCCCTGGCGCGGGCATCTGCCGGTCCAGGGCTTCATCTGCCTTTCTTAAGGGGATCGATATGAACTTAGAAACCTATACGGAACGCGCCCGTGCCATTCTTCAGAGCGCGCAAACGGCTGCCCTTGCCGCTGGCCATCAGGCGTTCACACCCGAACACATACTGAAAGCAATGATGGATGACCGGGACCAACTCGCCGTCAACCTCGTGCGTTCGGCCGGTGGGCGGCCCGGCATTGTCGCCCAAAGTCTGGATGCCGCGCTTGAAAAAATACCGCGCGTTGGCGGCGGCGATGGCCAACTGCGATTGGACCAGAAAGGCGTACAGCTCTTCGCGAAAGCAGAAGAGTCTGCGAAATCTGCCGGAGACAGCTTTGTCACGGTCGAGCGCCTTCTTCTTGCCATTGCGAGCCAGTCCGGCACGCCGTCTGCAACACTCCTGCGAGACGCTGGGGTTACGCCTGAGGCGCTGGAACGCGCCATAACCCAATTGCGCCAAGGTCGCACGGCCGACAGCGCCACGGCCGAAGAAGGTTATGAAGCGCTCAAGAAATATGCTCGCGACCTGACCCGGGATGCGCGGGATGGCAAACTTGACCCCGTAATCGGGCGGGACGAGGAGATCCGCCGCGCGATTCAAGTCTTGTCGCGCCGGACAAAGAACAATCCAGTCCTTATCGGCGAGCCTGGAGTCGGCAAGACCGCTATTGTTGAAGGTTTGGCCCTGCGCATAGTCGATGGTGATGTGCCAGAGAGTCTGAAGGGCAAACGTCTGATGGCGCTCGACTTGGGCGCGCTGATCGCAGGTGCGAAATTTCGTGGCGAGTTTGAAGAGCGATTGAAGGCAGTCCTCAATGAAGTTCAGCAAGCCGAAGGCGACATCGTCCTGTTCATCGATGAGATGCACACGCTTGTCGGTGCTGGCAAAACCGACGGCGCCATGGATGCATCCAATCTTTTGAAACCGGCTTTGGCCCGCGGCGAGCTTCATTGTGTGGGGGCCACCACACTCGATGAGTACCGCAAATACGTCGAAGGTGACCCAGCCCTCGCCCGCCGGTTCATGGCGGTCTTTGTTGACGAGCCGACTGTCGAAGACACAATTTCGATCCTTCGTGGTTTGAAGGGGCGCTACGAGGCCCACCACGGCGTGCGGGTTGCCGATAGCGCGATTGTATCTGCCGCAACGCTCTCCACGCGCTACATTACCGACCGCTTTCTTCCAGATAAGGCCATCGATCTTATGGACGAAGCGGCTTCCCGGTTGCGTATGCAAGTGGATTCCAAGCCTGAAGAACTCGACGAAATCGACCGACGCTTATTGCAGCTGAGAATTGAGGTAGAAGCCCTCAAAAAGGAAAAGGACGAGGCCTCTCAAGAGCGGCTCACTTCGCTAGAAGGCGAGATCTTTGAACTGCAGACCCATTCCGATGAGCTGACTACGGCCTGGGCTGCGGAGAAGGAAAAGCTGAAAGGGGCAGCAAGTGCCAAGGATGGGCTGGCGCGGGCTGAAGCCGAACTGGCGGAGGCGCAACGAACCGGCGACCTTGCGAAGGCGTCTGAGCTTAAATATGCGACTATCCCGGCCCTGGAAAAGCAGATCACCGAGGCCGAAACCGTTGGTGAAGCTGAGGAGGGTGGCCTGATCTCTGAGGTCGTCCGCCCCGAGCACGTTGCTGCCGTTGTTTCCAAGTGGACGGGGATTCCGGTCGACAAGATGATGGAAGGCGAACGCGAGAAGTTGTTGCGTATGGAGGCTGCCCTCCGGAAACGGGTTGTTGGCCAGGAAGAAGCTCTGTCGGCGGTATCAAATGCGGTGCGCCGGGCACGCGCCGGTCTCCAGGATCCAAACCGCCCGATAGGCTCATTCTTGTTTGTTGGGCCCACGGGCGTGGGCAAGACCGAGTTGACCAAGGCTTTGGCGGAATTCCTGTTCGACGACGATGCAGCCGTTCTGCGGCTCGATATGTCGGAGTTCCAGGAAAAGCACTCCGTCGCTCGTCTGATTGGAGCGCCTCCTGGATATGTCGGCTATGATGAGGGCGGAGCGCTCACCGAAGCGGTTCGGCGCCGGCCTTACCAGGTCGTCTTGTTCGACGAGGTCGAGAAGGCTCATCCGGACCTTTTCAATACACTGTTACAGGTCCTTGATGATGGTCGCCTGACCGACGGACAGGGCCGCACCGTCGATTTCAAGAACACACTGATCATCATGACTTCCAATCTCGGCTCGGATGCTCTGGCGTCCGGCGAAGAAGGAGCGCTGAGCGAATCGGTGCGCGCCCAGGTCATGGCGGCAATCCGAGGTCATTTCCGCCCGGAATTCATCAACCGGATTGACGAAACTGTATTCTTTAAAAGGCTCGGCCGCGACGAAATCGACCATATCGTCGATATCCAGATGGGCCGGCTTGACCAACTCCTGTGCGAACGGAAGCTGAGTATCGACCTGACCGAACCAGCGCGCGCCTGGCTTGCTGAGCGGGGATATGACCCTGTCTATGGCGCTCGGCCCCTAAAGCGCGTGATCCAGAAAGAGCTGCAGGACCCACTTGCGCGTCTCATCCTGGAGGGTCGGATCAATGATGGTGGAGTGATCGCGGTGGACGTGGAAGGCGGACAGCTCTCCATTAATGGCGTTCCCAATGACTTTGCAAAAGGCGCCGCAGCGCTGAATTGATGGACAACGTCCCAAGGGCGTCGCTTGAAGGGCGTGTGTACAGCGTTCAGGTGGCGTTGCTCCAAGTGGTTATCTCGTCTGATCGCGAATCGAAGCGGGGCAGCTCGGCTGGCCCGCTTTTTTATTGTGCAGCAGCGGAAGACTGCACTAAAGCGTGACACTTTCACGAAGAATGCTGCGACCGCAGAAGTCTGAACAATGAATATTATTGCGAATGTTCATAATCAACGCCCTGTATATAATAGCAAATTATCATTGCCGCCCATTATCTTCTAAATATGCATGGCAGGATTGCGGGGGCGGGGCTACCCAGAATACTGCGCACGCTCAATTCTGTTGCGGTCGCGAAGGCTGAAAGAGATCCTCCCACTCTGGCTGTCACGACTTAGCACGAAAGGGAACTGACATGTTCCGTACCACACTCACACTCGCCGCCGCTGTTGCCGTTGCAGGCTTCGCTCAAGCAGAAGAGCTGACCACGGTTACAGCAGAACTGACCTATGATGCTTCATTGCTATCTACTGAAGCCGGTGCCGAGGCAACGCTCGCCTCGTTCGAACGACAGGCCCGTAAGGCGTGTCGCACCCTCTCTATGGTGTCGGCAGGCTTCACATATGATGAGGCCTGTGTCGCCAGCATGGTGGAAAGTGCCGTTGCTGAAATCGGAAACGATACCCTCGCGCAGACTTTTGTTGCGCTGGGTATAGAGGAACTCGATTCGTAAGTCCTTCCAAAAGGGCAAACCACAACCCGGCAGCGCCATCAGCTGCCGGGTTTTTTTGTGGGCCCAAACGTTGAAAACTCATGATGACTTTGCTTTGTATAAATAGTTGAGTGAACGTTTGCATGGGGGACAAGGGTAATGCGCATAGGGTATCTTGTGTTGATTTGCTTGGCGTTGGCAAACGGCTTAGCCACAGCGGATACGGCAACTGTATTCGGTAAAGCCGACGAAACTTGGGATGCACAGATTTCACCCGATGGTGCACACCTCGCCTTGGGCTGTAGTCCAAACGGTCGCCTGGCAGTCTGCATTTTCAACACAAGTGATCAGAACGCGCGCCCCAAATTGGTGGAGCCCGCAACCGATCAACGCCTGTTGGGCTTTTATTGGGCGAGCGATGATCACCTCATCTCCAACGTATCTTTCTTCAGAAAGCTGAACACATCGGATGGCATAGTTGAGATCGAGGGGCGGCGCGCGATGTCCTATAGCCTGTCTCGCGACAGGCTTACCATGCTGATGCAGCAAGCCCGGGCTTTCGACTCGCTCACCAATCTCACCGCGCTCTGTGACACTCGCCCTGACAAGGTCTTAATGGAATTGAGTGTAGCGGCCAGTGCCGGCCCCCAAATTGGTAGCAATGTCGGTGTTCGAAATGGAGGCATTCGCACCACGCTCTACGAAGTCGACCTCAATTCGGGCCGCATGGACGATCTCGAGAGCGCCCAAACCTCAGTTTTTACACACCTTATCAATTCTGAATGCGAAATTGCGGGCAGAGTGTTGTTTAATGACCAACGCGGCCTCTACGCCATAGAAGTCCCCCAAGGTGGAGGATTTCGAACCGTCTTTGAAGTCGATGGCGCGCAGACGCTTCCTTATGGTGTGCGCGGTTTTACGGCCGACCGAAGCAAGGTCGTTGTTTTTGCCGATTACGGTGAACAGTTCGGTTACTATGCGATCGATCTCGCGTCTGGGGACATCGCGCCTTTTGAGTCTAACGGTATAGATATCGGCACAAAGGGACTCCTGACGTCTCGATTTGACGACTCCATCATCGGGTATCACTTCACCGATGACTTGCGCGAGGAGGTCTTTTTTGATCCCACATTGGCAGAGTTGCAAGCCATGCTGGAAGAGGGGCTTCCAGGAAAGACGCTGACGCTCCGATCGGTAGATCGCAACGGTGACCGTTTCGCATTTCAGGCGAGCGCACCCGGCACGCCTGCTGAATTTTATCTGGTTGACCTCACCACGGGGCAGATTCAGCCCCTTGGTAACACTAATTCCGATGTCTCTGGCACGACGATCGCCACCCGTACACCTATTCGGTACGCGGCACGCGATGGTCTACAGATACCAGGCTATTTAACCTTGCCTCCTGGGAAAACACTCGAAGATGGTCCTTTCCCCACCATCCTCATGCCACATGGTGGCCCTGAGGCTCGCGACACGGCCGCTTATGACTGGTGGTCACAGGCCTATGCGGCGGAGGGGTATGCCATTGTCCAGCCGAATTTCCGAGGATCATCAGGATATGGCCCCGAGTTCCGCAATGCAGGCTTTGGCGAATTTGGTGGAGCGATGGTGAACGATGTCATCGACGCGATTTCGTGGGCAGAGGCGACGGGAGTGTCCACTGCAGATGGGGTGTGTGTCGTGGGTGGAAGCTATGGAGGGTATTCTGCGCTCATGACCGCTTTAGAGGCCCCTGATAAAGTGAAATGTGTGGTCGCAGTCGCGCCCGTCACGGACATCGTTGCGCATATGGGGCGATTTGACCGACACCGCTCAAGTCATGCTTACTGGGAGCGCTATGTTGGGCTGAACCGATTCAGCGATGATAGTGCCAAGCGACAGATTACACCCGCTGACCGCGTGGGCGGGTTCAAGGCGCCAGTTTTGCTCATCCACGGAAAAGAAGATCTGGTTGTGACCCCATCGCAGTCCCGCATGTTGGAACGGGCCTGGGGAAATCGTCCGGGATTACGGTATGTGAAGATGGAGGGGCAAGATCACTATCTCACATCAACACAGGCTCGCACGACGGTGCTGAAAGAGAGCCTGGCCCATTTGTCAGCATACCATCCGTCCCGGTGATGCGGGTCTGTTCTTGACAGGACCGGGGCGGGCTGCCCACCTCAAAACCATGATTATTGCGATTGATGGGACACTTGCTTCTGGCAAGGGCACGTTAGCGCGGCGCGTAGCAGCGATCTATGGGCTTGCCCACCTGGACACGGGCCGGCTCTACAGGGCGACCGGTGTTGCCGCTTTGCGCACCGGTGCGGACTTCGAAGATGCCCAAGCGCTTGCGCAAATCGCGAGCCGATTGGACCTTTCCTCCTTCGACGACCTGGCGCTGCGCAGCGCCGAGGCAGGCCAGGCGGCCAGCAAAGTGGCTGCTGTACCCGAAGTGCGCGCCGCCCTGCTCCAGTTTCAGCGCGACTTCGCATGCCGACCGGGTGGGGCTGTGCTCGATGGGCGCGATATCGGGACTGTCATTTGTCCAGAAGCCGATGTGAAACTTTGGATTGATGCCAGTGTTGAGGAGCGCGCCCGCAGACGCCATGCCGAGCTACTGGTGCGCGGGGAGACCTTGTCATTCGATGAGATGGTGGGCGAGGTCCGAATTCGCGATTCCCGCGATGCGGGCCGGCAGGATGCGCCCATGGTCCAGGCGGCTGATGCACACTTGATCGATACAACTGAACTGTCTATAGACGCGGCTGTGGAACGGGCCTGTGAGATTATCAATCAAACAGTTCCCCAAATGATTTCCGCCGCTTCTCGCAAGTAAGGCCGGTTTGGCCAGAACGCGAAAACCAAAAAGTGGCCCCACGCTGACCTTTTGAACCCTAACCTAGCGCTTCAGGCGTTCGGGTGTTTTGCGTTTTACAGCGCAGCGCGCGAGCCTCCAGGCCAAACCTTAAACCCAAAGATCCCCCAATGATTGAAACCATGAACCCTTCCACTGATGACTTCGCGGCCATGTTCGAAGATTCCGCCGCCGCCTCTGCTATGACAGAAGGCAAAGTGGTGCCTGCCACGGTCTTGGCCGTGGAAAATGATGCTGTGATCGTCGATGTCGGCCTGAAAACCGAAGGCCGAGTGCCGCTGAAAGAGTTTTATCAGGACGAAAACGAACCTGAAGCCGGCAAGATCGTGGAAGTCTTTCTGGAGCGGATCGAGAATGCTTTGGGCGATGCGGTCCTGTCGCGCGAAAAAGCCCGTCGTGAAGAAAGCTGGATCCGCCTGGAAGACGCCTTTAATAAGGAAGAACCCGTTAAGGGCGCGATTGTCGGACGTGTGAAGGGGGGCTTTACGGTCGACCTTGGCGGCGTGAATGCGTTCCTTCCAGGCTCCCAAGTCGATATTCGCCCCGTGCGCGACATTGGTCCCCTTATGGGTGAAACCCAGCCGTTTCAGATCCTGAAAATGGACCGGCCGCGCGGCAATGTTGTCGTCTCTCGTCGTGCCATCCTGGAAGAAAGCCGTGCAGAACAGCGCGCTGAGATTGTTGCCGATATGGCGGAGGGCGATGTCCGCGATGGCGTGGTGAAAAACATCACTGATTACGGTGCATTTGTGGACCTGGGCGGTATAGACGGTTTGCTCCATGTCACGGATATGAGCTGGAAGCGCATCAATCACCCAAGCCAGGTCGTGAATGTCGGCGACACGGTGAAGGTGCAGATTATCCGTATCAACCAGGACACCCAGCGTATTTCGCTCGGTATGAAACAGCTTGGCTCCGACCCTTGGGATGGGATCGAAGCGAAGTATCCGATCGGCATGCGTATGTCTGGCCAGATCACCAACATCACCGATTATGGCGCGTTTGTTGAGCTTGAAGACGGTGTTGAAGGCCTCATCCATGTCTCTGAAATGAGTTGGACCAAGAAAAACCTCCACCCCGGTAAAATTGTATCGACCAGCCAGGAAGTTGATGTCGAAGTTCTTGACGTGGACAGCGACAAACGCCGCATCTCCCTTGGACTCAAGCAGACCCAGGATAATCCATGGAATGCCTTTATCGCTGAGCACCCCGTTGGCTCCGAAATTGAAGGCGATGTTCGCGGCATCACGGAATTTGGGTTGTTTGTCGGTTTGGGGCCCGAACTCGATGGTATGGTGCACATCAATGATATTGCTTGGGACAAGTCCGGTGACGAGGCGATCCAAGACTTCCAAAAAGGTGACACGGTTCGTGCCAAGGTCCTTGACGTTGATATCGACAAGGAGCGCATTTCCCTAGGGATCAAGCAGATTGCCGGAGATCCGATTGCCGGAAGTGGCGGTGGTGCAGACGGGGACTCCGGCGCGGGTGGCAGCGGCATTCGCCGTGGCGAGACCGTCACCTGCGTGGTCACCGAAGTGGCCTCCGGTGGCATCGAAGTGGAATTCGGCGAGCCGGCCATGAAATCCTTTATCCGTCGGTCTGATCTTTCGCGTGATCGTTCCGACCAGCGCCCTGAACGTTTCGCTGTGGGCGACAAGGTTGATGCCCGGGTCCAGAATGTCGATAAGGTGGCACGCCGCGTAACGCTTTCCATCAAAGCGCTGGAAATTGCTGA
>JBCCTK010000071.1:0-16194 GCA_039198685.1 Pseudomonadota bacterium
CACGCCCTGATCTTTTAAGAACGCGGACAATGTCCATATGGGTCATGCAGAACCTGCATGGAGCCTTAACCGATGGACCGTCTTGATGCGATGCGTTTGTTTATCCGCGTTGCCGATGCTGGGAGTTTCTCTAAAGCCGCTAGCGATATGGAGATCGGACAGCCCACAGTGTCGCGCCGAATTCAGGATCTCGAACACAGGCTGGGCGCTGAACTGTTCCAACGCACAACCCGCGCGCTCAACCTGACCGAAGCCGGCCACAAGTTTTACGAGCGCGCCGGCACCATTTTGTCGGAGTTCGACGATGCGGAAGCCGAAGCCCGCGGCCTGGACCATGAGCCAGTCGGCATGCTTCGGATCTCTGCGGCAAACTCCCTGGCGCGTCGCTTGATCGCGCCTCAGATCGCCACGTTCCTGGATCTCTACCCCCACATCAAATGCGACGTGATCGCAGAAGATACGCTGACAGACTTGGTCGAAGAAGGGGTGGATCTGGCTTTTCGCCTTGGGGACCTTGCCGACAGCCGCCTCATGGCCAAGCGCATGGGCGCGGTGCAGAGGCTCGTTTGGGCCAGCCCCACTCTACTGGAGCGATACGGCACACCGGATCACCCGGAAGACTTGGCGGATATACCGGCCGTGATCTTCCGCCAGTCAAGCAATGCCCGCGACTGGACTCTGACAAGGGGTGGGGAGCATATTACGATAAAGGTTGACGGACGGCTGGCCGCGTCATCCGGCGAGGTCTTGTTGCAGGGCGCGCTAGATGGGCTTGGATTGTTCTATGCTCCAGACTGGCTGGTCTGCGCAGACGCCAATGCAGGTAGTCTTGTAAGGGTCTTGCCCGATTGGGTCGGCGCACCACTGCCTGTGAATGCGGTGTGGACCAGCGGGAAGCTTCGCGGCAAAGCGAAACTCTTTGCAGAGCATATGGCAGACTGCCTTCGATTTACCAAACCACTTTGCGGTTAGGACCCTAGTCGCCGAGGACACAAGCATCAAGCCTGTCGCGGCGAACAACACCCATGCGCGCTTCAATCGTTGCTGCGCGTGAGCGGACATAGGGCCCTGGAGGATCAACGCGCCATCGGTTTGGGCTCGGCAAAACCGCAGCAAGGAGCGCCGCTTGACGGCGTGACAGATCGCTGGCGCGCATGTTGAAGCGAATGCGGGCAGCCGCCTCAATGCCGAAGATTCCGTCGCCCCACTCGGCGACATTCAGGTAGTGTTCCATCACCCGCCGCTTCCCCCAGGCCTGGTCTACGACCAGAGCCATCCATGCATCGCCCACCTTTCGAGGCAGGCCGCCACCATTCCAGAAAAAGACATTCTTGGCCGTCTGCTGAGTGATCGTTGAGGCTCCACGCAGCCCCTCTCCAGCGCGCCACTCCGTCCAGGCGGTTTGAACGGCTTCAAAGTCGACGCCCGAATGGGCACAAAACCCGGTGTCTTCAGCCGCGATCACCGCGCGGATGACATTCGGGCTGACATCCTCCAGTGCCACACGGTTTCGCCAAACTGTATCCTCCGTCACGCTGCGCTGAGCCATGAGTATTGTACCGGGCACCGGCGCAATCGATAGCGAAAGCGCATAGACGTGTAGCAATAGAAGATAGGCCGCCAAGGCCTGCACCAAGCGTTTCAGCCAACGCCCTGGCCTGAACTCAAACCGGCTCCAAATCGCTGGCGGCGGCGCGCCACTCGGCTTTGACATCGGCGTCCTCCTCAGCCGCTTCGCGGGCGGCCCTTTCGCGTCTAAAGATGTCAGCATCAAGGCGGCCCAAGGCCCAAACCGCCGCACCCCGAACAAGGGGCGAAGTGTCCGCAAGCAAGGGCCGAAGAGACGAAACCAGCGCGCCAGCACCGCTATTACCGATCGCGATCGCGACATTTCGAACAAATCGGTCCCGACCCGTGCGCTTAACGGGAGAGCCTTGAAAATGTGCTCTGAAGGCGGTGTCATCGAGGGCGGCAAGTCCCTCAAGCGCAGGCAGGGTCATCTCGGGTCGCGCCTTCAGCTTTGCCTCGCGAGCCTCAGCCGCAAATTTGTTCCAGGGACAGACAGCCAAGCAATCATCGCAGCCGTAGATGCGATTACCCATAGGCGCGCGAAATTCGCGTGGAATCTGACCTCTGTGCTCGATCGTCAGGTAGGAAATGCACCGCCTTGCATCCAGTTGGTAAGGCGCTGGAAATGCGTGCGTCGGGCAAACGCCAAGGCAGGCCCGGCAAGTTCCGCAATGATCCACCTCAGCGGGATCCGGCTGTAAATTTGCTGTCGTGAGCATGGCCCCAAGAAAGATCCAGTTTCCCAAGGACCTTGAAACCAGATTGGTGTGTTTACCTTGCCAGCCGAGCCCGGCGCGCTCGGCCAGGGGCTTTTCCATCAGCGGTGCCGTATCGACAAAAACCTTCACGTCTTGCTGGCTGCGGTCAGCGAATGTCCTCGCCAGCTGCTTGAGGCGCTTTTTGAGCACATCATGATAGTCCGCCCCGCGCGCATAGACCGATATATTGCCACGGTCATGGGCCGTAAGATTATCCATTGGGTCATGACTTGGCCCATAACGCATGGCAACCATGACAGCTGACCGCGCTTGAGCCCACATGGCCGTCGGCGCCTGGCGCCGCTCCAGCGTCTCCTCAAACCAAGCCATATCACCGTGCCAACCGGCTTCCACGAAAGCGACGAGCCGTTTCCCCGCATCCCAGGGATCATCTGCCGCGGCAATCCTGCAGTCATCGAAGCCAAGCGTCGCCGCATCGGCCTTTATGTGCTGTTCGATCTTCATGTGGCCAAGGCTTAGCGCAAATCGTAACGCCTGCGCAGGGGTTTACTTCGCTGGCGCGGACTTCATCTGTGCGGGCTGGGTACGCGGCACGAAGCGGTTCGGTCGCCAGACCCCTAACACCACATTGGCGACGGCCACGGCCATGACCCCAACACACGTCCACCATTCCAGGCCCAGTAAAGACTGCAAAGCGTCCTCCGAGGCCGTTCCGTCCGCAATTTTCTGGGAAAGATCAGCCGCATAATCGGCTTTGGCGCTGTCGATCGTCAAAACGCCCTTGAACATCAAGATACCGAGTAGCGCCTTGAACCAAACCCAGCCTTTGTCGAGGAAAGGTGTATGCACAAGCATGGACACCAGACCGGACAGAAGCCCAATTGCGAGCGACGGCACCAGGATGTAGCCGCTAACGACCTCAAGGGATCCACGTAGCCCAGCATAAGCAGCAGGATCGGTTGGTGTCGCAACGACGAGTAGCACCATATAGGTGGCCAAACCACCGATAAGGCCGCCGGCAGCAACGGTGTGTAGGATTTTCACGATCTTCCGCGCGCGCTGCATTCGGCACCTCTTGTCTCGCGACGAACTCTTTGAAGGATGTGATTCTTCACCTTTCGATCAAGGGGCGAAAATAACCTTACCTCCATGGGGGTCGGCATGGGCGATCACGCGATGCTGAGCGCCCGGCCAAGAGATCAGGTCGACTTGATGAACCGAGCGGCTGGCCCCGGGCTCGAAAACCGCTTGGTTTTCAAATCGTAGCCAAGCGAACCTGTGGTCCGCGTTCGCCCGCGCGCCTGCGTCCCGGATTGCTGCCATGGCACGATTATGGGTGATGCTGTCAAAATATTGCCATGCAATCGAATGGAACACGACGGTTGTTCCAAGCGGCAGTGGACCGGAGAGGTTCGCGTCGAGCCACTCTGCCGCGTCGCACGCTTCCACATGCACTCCGCTTTGACGGGCCAAAGCGATGGCCTTGCGCACGCGCTGCAGCCGGTCGGTTTGATCCGGCCAGACATAGGCTTGAAGGGCTAAGCGCGCTTCGGGGTCCTCCACGTCCAAAGGCGACTGATCACAAGCCTTCCGGCTCGCGATCTCAAACTGTTCCGGAAGACTTGGCGCAGGGCCCTCCCACACACTTGTGATGGTAGGGGCTTCCGGCGCGCCGGGTCGTGACCAGTGTCCGCCATCATAGCCAAAAGCGTCCCAATGCTGATTCAGCCCAGCACTGGCACCAAGCTCAAGGAGGTGAAGTGGACCTTCCAACGCGGCAAAACCGGGTAAAAGCGCAATCGCCCGACGCGTTTCATTGGTTTGGGGCGTATTTTTCAGAAAGCCTGCCACCCAGTCCTTATGGGCCTGCAAAGCCTCATAGACAGCGGGCAGTACGTCGCCCATGTCCCAGTCGGGGCGCTCGCCCGGATATTGCGCCGCCAAACCAGCATCCTGTCGCTTCAACGCAAGCGCATGCAACGCGCCCGCAAGGCGCAGTGGGCCCGCATCAGCCGCAGCCGGCTCAAGCGGTGTCTCCCCGCCCACCAATAGGTGATCCAGCACCGACCCATCGCCCAGTCGGTCTGCCAGGGCGCGAAGAAGCGATGCGTTGAAGGGAGAGCCAAGGACATCGCACCATTCCGCCTGCTTTCGGAAGTGGGCCGCATGGGCGCTGAGAGCTTGAGACATTGGGCTCGGGTATCAGAAAACCCGCGGGCGGTCTTCCTTCTCCACATGGAGGCCACACTCGGTTTTTTCCATCCCTGCCCAGCGGCCGGAACGAACATCCGACGGATCTTCAGCCGGACGGGTACAAGGCCAACAGCCAATGGATGGATAGCCCTGGGCAACAAGAGGGTGTTTGGGGAGGCCACGCTGGTGGAAGAACAAGTCCACATCATCCTGGGTCCAGCTCGCCAGCGGGTTCACCTTGAACCGGCCATTGGCATGCTCAAACACGGGTAAGGACAAACGCGCGCCGCCATGGAACCGTTTGCGTCCCGTGATCCAGGCGTCGAATCCTTCAAGCGCCGGTTCCAGCGGACGCACCTTGCGAAGGGCGCAGCAAGCATCCGGATCAGCCTTGTGAAGTCCACCCTTGGGGTCCAAGGAAAGCCGCTCTTCCTCAGCTGGCGCGATGTTGCGCACGCCCGTCAGACCAAGCGTCTCAATCAGATTGTCGCGATAATCTAACGTCTGGGGGAAATGCATGCCCGTTTCCAGGAAGATGATCGGCATGTCTGGCTTCACATCGGCGATCAGAGACAGCATCACCGCACTCTCTGCGCCAAAGCTCGATACATACGTCAATTCTCCGGGCCACTCGCGAAGCATGGCCACGCGAAGAATGGTTTGGGCAGAGGCTTCACGCAGCTCGTTGTTCAATCGGGCGAGCCGGTCAGCAACAGCTTCGTCCGCGCGGCTTATGACATCGGCATAGGGCACTGGCAAAACCTTCCTCAGCGCCCGTGGCGAGCGGCAAAAACACCCTGCACCCCATCGGCAGCAGGCTGGTAGAAGGATGAAAATTCCCTCATCGCTTCCAGAAAGGAAGGTAGGTCGGCACGGCTTGTTGCGTAAGCGTCAAACCCTGAACGGTGCATATAGAGAAGCTGATCTCTTAACACATGGCCGACAGCTCTTAACTCGCCTTCATACCCCAATCGCCGCCGCAACAGCTGTGCTTGGCTAAAACCGCGGCCATCGGTGTACTTTGGGAAATCGATCTCAATCCGCGCCACCCGGTCCAGATAGGGGGAAAGGCGAACCGGGTCCTCATCCGGAGACAAGCGCACGCCAAATCGCGTGTTCTCAGAGAGAATTTCTTGTGCTTTTTCAAGGAATTCTGAAAGTGAGTGACTCAGGGTGTCGTCGTTAAACTCTTGGCCATCCTTAATCAGCGGCATAAAGCGCCTCCTTGAATGGCTCCATTCCGGCCCGCTCGAATACGTCGATAAATGGCTCATTTCTATCTGATCTCAGGCTGCGATAGCGTTCGACAACCCGCTTTAAAGCCGGTGGCACCTCTTCAGCGCGTAGGCCAGGGCCTGCAATGTCACCTATGGCCGCTTTCTCGTCAGCCCGGCCACCAAAAGTGATCTGATAGAATTCCTCGCCCTTCTTATCGACGCCGAGCACGCCAATGTGGCCGACATGGTGGTGACCGCAAGCATTGATACAGCCTGAGATGTTCAGGTGCAGCTTGCCGATATCCGCCTGGTCTTCGTAGCTGGCGAAGGCCCTGGCAATGTCTTGGCTGATGGGGATCGACCGAGCATTGGCGAGGTTGCAATAATCCAGGCCAGGACAGACGATCATGTCGCTGATCAGACCTTCATTCGGCGCCGCAAGGCCTACAGCATCAAGCGCCTGATAGATCTCAAAGGCATCATCCAGCGCAATGTGAGGCAAGACGAGGTTTTGTGCATGGGAGACGCGAATGTCGCCATGGCCATATTGCTCGGCAAGGTTAGCCACGGCTTCCATCTGAACATCTGTGGCGTCACCAGCAATGCCACCAATGGGTTTGTGGCTCACCGTGACGGAGGTATAGCCCGGAACTTTGTGTGCGTGTAGATTGGCATCGGCCCACAGCGCAAATGCGGGGTCAGCAGCGTGGGCATGCTCGAATGCGGCGCTGGTGGGCGGCTTTACCGCAAGCTCGGGTGGCGAAAAGTAAGCGTGGATGCGGTCGATCTCGGCCCGGGGCAGCTCGATCTTTTCTGCGCCAGATTGCGCCTTGAACTCCTCTTCGACCAAGCGCGTGAATTCTGCCTCGCCTGTCTCCGTCACCAGGATCTTGATCCGGGCCTTGTATTTATTGTCTCGTCGGCCGAACCGATTGTAGACGCGCATTATGGCTTCGAGATAATCGAGCAGATCCGTCTCGGGCACGAAAGGATTGACCAGCGCGGCCAAATGGGGTGTGCGGCCCTGCCCGCCGCCCACATGAACTTCGAATCCCACCACGCCCGAGCGCTCGCGCATGTGCAGGCCGATGTCATGGACACGTATGGCGGCCCGGTCATGTTCAGCGGCCGTTACGGCGATTTTGAACTTGCGCGGCAGGAATCCAAATTCGGGGTGGAATGTGCTCCATTGGCGGATGATTTCACACCAGGGGCGAGGGTCCATCACTTCATCGGCCGCTGCGCCAGCATAATGGTCGCTGGTTACGTTTCGGATGCAATTTCCTGAGGTCTGGATGGCGTGCATTTCCACATCAGCCAATTCGTCAAGCACATCGGGAATGTCCTTCAAGGCCACCCAGTTGAACTGGATGTTCTGCCGGGTTGTCCAGTGGCCGTAGCCACGGTCATATGTACGAGCAATGTGGGCAAATTTGCGCAGCTGGGTTGGGTTCAGCTGTCCGTAAGGAATAGCGATACGTAGCATATAGGCGTGCAGCTGGAGATAGACGCCATTCTGCAAGCGCAGGGGCTTGAACTCATCTTCCAAGAGCTCACCGGACAGGCGCCGTTCCACTTGACCGCGAAACTGGTTGACCCGGTCGCGGACGATTGCGGCGTCGAATTCGTCATAGCGATACATTCAGTTCATTCCAAGCTTTGCTTCACTTCGCTTTGGGTCGCACTCCAGCCACTCGGCTTTGGCACAGTATCGGGTTGAGCGCTTGAGGCGACCATGCTCAAGGGTGCTCATCACCAGTCTCCCGCATGGTCGAGGCCCAGCGCGGACTCTGTGCGACGGACCCAACGCCCAACGGCCGGGAACTCGCCCAAGTCAAATCCACCCAAGTGCGCGCGGCGCGTGTAAGCCACCAAGGCGACATCGGCGAGGGTCAGTGCGTCGCCGACCAACCAATCTGAGAAGGTCAGCTGCATTTCCATAACACCAAGGGCGCGTCGGCCTTTGGCGAGGAGATCAGGGTCGAGCTCATCTGCCGGAATACCCCGGTAATGGAGCCGTGAAATCCGCACAGCGATGTAAGGCTCGTGGGAGTATTGCTCCCAAAACAGCCAACTCATCATCTGGGCCTTTTCGAATGCGTCGGCTGGGAGGAGGTCGCTCCCGGCCTGCTCGGCCAGGTAAAGCATGATGGCGTTGGACTCTGGCAGACGGCGTCCATCCGGCCAAACGGCAAGCGGCACAAGGCCAACGGGGTTTAACGCCAGAAAGTCCTCGGTCTGTGTTTCGCCTTTGAAAATATCCACTTCGACCCAGTCATAGTCGAGGTCCAGCGTATCGGCGGTCCAGCGCGGCTTCATGCAGTTGCCGCTCTCGGAATTACCATAGAGCGTGAGTTTGGTTGGTAGATCCACCATCAGGCGCCTCGCGATTTCGCAAATTGGGGGTGAACGGTTGGGCCCTCGGCCCGGATACGCTCCCGGATCGTCTCACGGCCTGTGATCTCGCCTGCCGCGGTGACTTCCATAAAATAGGGGTCGGTCACCCGCCCCTCATCGGATTTGGCGGTCACCATGGCGGCTTCTGCATCCTCTCCCGTGAACACGCCGACTTTTGCAGGGTCAGCCGACCAATTCTGATCGGCGTCCATGTAGAGGACATCACCGGTGGCCGTGTCCCAAGCCGTAATCGTCTTGGGGGTTTCTGGCTTCAGTTTCGGGCGAACCGAAGTCATGCCACGGCCTCCAAGGCTGCTGCGGTGCGCGCCTCGATCGACAGGCCTGCAACCTCTCCGATTATCAGCAGAGCAGGGCCCTTGATGCCGGCGTCCGTGATCAGGCGCGGCAAGTGCGCCAAGGTCCCGAAAACACGGATCTCGCTCGGTTTCGTTCCGTTTTCAACGACCGCGACTGGTGTTTCTGCCGCACGCCCCGCACTAATGAGTTTTTCTGCAATATGGGGCGCAGTTCCAACGCCCATGAAAACGACAACGGTCTGGGCGGGACGCGCCAGCGATGCCCAGTCGAGGTGAGGGACACCACCAGATTTGGCATGGCCGGTCACGAAGATCAGGGTCTGGGCGTGGTCCCGGTGGGTCAGCGGCAAGCCACTAGTCGCCGCACAACCGAGCGCCGAAGAAATACCAGGGACCATATAGGCTTTAATTCCAGCCGCCTGGACCGCTTGAAGCTCTTCTCCGCCCCGTCCAAAGATAAATGGGTCACCGCCCTTCAATCGCACAACCCTTTGACCATCCTGCGCAGCAGATATCATCAAATCGTGAATCTCATCCTGCGGGACCGAGTGGTCACCCTTGGATTTGCCCACGCTGATACGATCCGCGTCGCGGCGGACGAGATCCATGATTTCATCGCTGACGAGCCGGTCGTAGAACACGATGTCAGCCTGTTGGATCAAACGGAACGCTTTCAGTGTCAGGAGTTCCGGATCACCCGGTCCCGCCCCGACTATATGGACAACACCATTCGCCAGACCAAATGTCGCTAAAAGACGACGCATTTCGATTGCCGCACCTTCAAGATCACCGGCAAAGGCCCGCTCAGCGGCTGGTCCATTAAGGGCTATTTCCCAATATTTACGGCGATCTGAACCGTCAGTCAGGCGCTCGGCCACCTCTGGCCGGAGACTCTTTGCAAGCGCCGCAAGATCACCGATGCGCTGGGGCATCAAGGTTTCAAGTCGTGTACGGACGGACTTGGCCAGGACGGGGGCGGCGCCCCCCGTAGCCACGGCCGCGACGATGTCCCCGCGATCCAGAATTGAGGGCACGGTGAAGTCGCAATGCTCTGGCCGATCGACTGCGTTTACCGGCACACCCGACAACTTCGCAAGCTCTATGGCAGCAAACGCGGCGTCGTCATCTGACAAAGCGATGATGGTGAAAGCAGCGTCTTTCAATGCGGCAGGCGCTGATGCAGGCGCTACGTGCACCACCCGCTCGCCAAATTCTCTTTGCATCTCAGCATCTATGCATTCTGCCACAACGCGTATTTCAGCCGGTGTTTTGGCCAAGAGACGCACTTTTCGGAGCGCCTCCTCTCCGCTGCCGAATACGACAACATGGGTCGCTTCCATCCCGAAAAAGGCAGGGAAGATTTTCATCAGGCGAGCTCCGGCATCTTACAGTCCCACAAATTGGTGCTTGACGGGGCTCCAGCAAGCAGCGACCCCTACAGCGAAGAATCAGAAAATCTATCTAACATGACCGACACCACCGACCGTTTTCCCCCACTGAATGCCCTGCGCGCCTTCGAGGTGGCAGCTCGGCGCCTCTCCTTCACCAAGGCGGCAGAGGAGTTGAATGTAACACCAGGGGCAATATCCCAACAAATCCGCCAATTGGAAGACTATGCTGGTACACCACTGTTTAAACGAACCGGCCGGTCTGTCCTTTTGACAGACGCAGCCCAGGCTTGTCTTCCCTTGGTGGCGGAAGCCTTCGAACAGATCGGTGAAGCTGGAAGGATTATGCGGGCTCCGGCCCGGCGTGGACGGGTAATGGTATCCTGCGCGCCGTCATTCGCAGCCAAGTGGCTGGCGCCCAAGCTGGAGCGATTCCACCAAGCCCATCCTGGGATAGAAGCCTGGGTGTCTGCGGACATGCAGCTCACAGATTTCAATACAGCCGATGCAGACATCGCGATCCGCTATGGTACGGGCGCCTATGACGGTTTAAAAGCCGAGAAACTTCTGGATGAAAGCGTCCTCCCAGTCTGCTCGCCGCAATTGTTAGAGGGCGTAGATGCCATTAGAAAGCCTCAGGACCTTTCAGCTCACACGCTCATCCATGATGAAAGCCCTGAGAACGACCCATCCTGCCCGGATTGGGCCAACTGGCTAGCCGCTCGCGGCGTCAAAAGCGTGGATGCGAATCGGGGACCGAGATTCAATCAGGCCGTTCTGGTGATCGAAGCGGCCACTAACGGGCGCGGTGTGGCCCTGGCCAAGCGCGCCATCGCGCAAGCGGAAATGGATGCCGGGCGTTTGGTGGCTCCTTTCGCTGATGGTTCCACAGCCATCGATTTTTCGTATTGGGTCGTCTGGCCAAAAGGACGCCACCTCTCACCCGACGTTCGCGCCTTCATCTCTTGGGTCAAGGCCGAGGCATCCCGCGGCGAAATCGTCGGTGTTTAACCCTTTATCTTGGTCTGACCTCTCCTCCGCCATGGACTGGACACAAAGTGAGGATAAGCTCACTTTATAAACAGTCCGATGGAGCGCCCCATGCCTGCCCGCCGCAATGCCACTGTCATTTCCGCCCTCTTGGCGCTCGCGGCCTTTATCCTGGCCGGCACGGCAGCGGCCTAGCACTTAGGGACATGTCCTGAGAGACGCCGACACCCGGCTTCGATATCAGCAAAACTAAACCGCACCTTTGCACCCTTGCTATATAGTGGCATGCGAGACATGTGGGGGCAGAACAAGAATGAGTTTTGCGCCCATGACCGACACATCACCAGCGGAGCAAAAGCCGCGCCCGAACCCCAACGCCCCAACGCCCCAGGCCGTGTTGTCGGTTCACCATTATACCGACCGGCTCTTCAAGTTCCGGATCACGCGTCCGCCCACATTCCGGTTCCGCTCGGGAGAATTCATCATGATCGGCCTGCCCAAAGAGGATGGGAAACCGCTTTTGCGGGCCTATTCCATTGCCTCTCCGGCTTGGGACGAGGAGTTAGAATTCTTTTCCATCAAGGTCCCCGATGGTCCACTGACCTCGCGTCTTGGTGATATCCAGCCCGGCGACCCTGTCCTGCTTGGCAAAAAGCCCGTGGGTACATTGGTCAATGACGCCCTCACCCCAGCAAAACGCCTCTGGATGTTCTCCACCGGTACTGGATTTGCCCCCTTTGCGAGCCTGATCCGCGATCCGGAAACCTACGAAAAGTTCGACCAGGTGATCGTCACCCACACCACCCGGCTTCAGGAAGAGCTGGAATACGGTTTCGAGACCGTCGCTGGAGCGAAGTCAGATCCTTTGGTTGGCGAAGAGGCCACCACACAACTGGTTCACTTCACCAGTTGCACGCGTACACCGGATTACCCCATGCAAGGCCGGATCACGACCCTTATTGAGAATGGAGCGCTCTGTGATGCGCTCGACCTTCCAGCCCTCAGCCCAGAGAACGACCGCGCCATGATTTGTGGATCGATGGATATGATCCAAGACACCAAGGCTCTGCTGGAAGAGCGTGGTTTTGTCGAAGGTTCAAACGCAAAGCCAGCCGATTTCGTCATCGAAAAAGCGTTTGCAGGGTAAAGCGCGTGGTAACGATCCGCACCTTTAGGGCGGATGATCAGCCCGCCTTCAAGGCCCTGAACCTTTCATGGATCGAGCGGCACTTTGAAGTGGAAGTGACGGATCTGGCTCAACTCGATGACCCAGTTGGGACGATACTGGATCGCGGCGGCGCCATTTTCATCGCCGAATTGGATGACGAGATTGTTGGGACCATCGGGATTTTACCGGCGCATACGCCCGGTATTCAGGAATTGTTCAAGATGACAGTCGCCCAGGCTGCGCGCCGAAAGGGTGTTGGCGCTGCCCTAATCGGTGCGGTGATGAAGGAAGCTAGAAACCGAGGCGCTAACCGCATTTGGCTCGAAACCAACAGCGCCTTGGAGGCCGCCACACGGCTTTACGAGGCTCAGGGATTTCGCCATGCGACCGCCACAGAATGGATTGAGTCGCCCTATTCCCGATGCAATGTGCAGATGATCTGCGACCTTTGATCCGCAAGCATGGTGTGCTGAGCGGAACCTCGCTATATCGCGCAAATGACGCGTTATTCCTCTGATCCTCGACGCCATTCGGCACAAACCGCTGAGTCCATGGCCGATGTGCGCTATGAAATTGATCGGCTTGACCGCCTTCTGGTCGAGATCATCAAAGAACGCCAATCCTTCATGGATGCAGCAGCGCGTATAAAGGGTGCGCGCGACAAGGTGCATGACCGGCCCCGAATTGAGGATGTCATTAGCAAGGTAAAAGTTGCAGCGGAGGCGGCCGGTTTGTCTGCCGCGATCGCCGAACCCGTGTGGCGCACCATGATTGACCGGTGTATTGCCTATGAGTTCGAGGCTTTTGATGCCCTAAAACCGGCCGAGCCCGCCAATTCATGAGCGGCAATCGCCGCAGCTTCCAGCGTTTCGCCCAGGCTTGCACGCACGTCATCGAGCGCAACGGCGGCTTCAGCCGGGCTCGCTTCACCCGTTCGCCCCAACGTTTCCGCCCGCGTGCATAGTTTAGCCAGCTTGATGGCGCCGATACCAAGCGCCGCGCCCTTTAATGAGTGTGCTGCATCGGCCCAAGTTTCAGGGGACTCTTGCGCAGTCAAAAGTCGCCCCCAAACGCTGGCCTGCTCGCGGAAAATTTCGATCACTTCCGCGGCCAGCGCAACATCTCCGCCCGTCATCGCGCTGAGATGGTCCCGGTCCAGCACGGGAAGATCGGCTGTTTGCTCTATCTCAACCATGTCTCATTGGCCCAATTCGTGCAGCTTAAACCCATTACTCTTTGTCGCGGCTGTCCTAGCCGAGCGTTAAAATGGTTGCGGCACCACTGAAAAAATAGCCCGATTCTGGACGCATTCGTCCTATATCGCGGCATAAAGAAAAATTGGGAGGGTGAAGCCATGCCCGACACGCAAGCCACAATACCAGTAAAGAACCGTTATGCGTCTGCGCCGCGCACGGAAGATTGGATCATCGATCAGAACTGGAACAGTTACACCGCTGAAGAACATAATCGCTGGGATCGTCTCTTCGCACGCCAGCGAACCGTCCTTCCCGGACGCGCATGCAGTGCCTACCTGAAAGCGCTCGACGCATTGCGCCTCTCCAGCGGGGGCATTCCTGATCTGAACAGACTTTCAGATCGACTGGAAAAGCTGACAGGATGGCGCGTTGTACCCGTAGCGGAACTTGTGCCGGATGATGTCTTTTTCGATCACCTTGCCAACAAACGCTTCCCTGCCGGAGCGTTTATCCGCCCAGAATCTGAGTTTGAGTATCTTGAAGAGCCGGATGTTTTCCATGATGTTTTCGGGCACGTACCCCTGCTCGCCGACCCGGCCTTTGGCGACTTCATGCAGGCCTACGGAGAGGGTGGCGCACGCGCCATGGAGCGGGGTCAACTGCATCATTTGGCGCGGCTCTACTGGTATACTGTAGAGTTTGGACTAATCCGTGAGGCGGGAGACCTACGCCTATTTGGAGCCGGCATCATGTCGAGCCCCGATGAGAGCGTGTTTGCCCTGGATGATGAGTCACCAAACCGAATCGAGTTTGACCTGAAGCGTGTGATGCGAACGAAGTATATCATCGATGACTTCCAACAGACCTATTTCGTGATCGACAGTTTCGACGCGTTGCTGGAGACCTGCTACCGCGATTTTGGCACGGTTTACTGCGCGCTCCGCAAGGCCAGCGACATAGAGCCCCAGGAGGTAACGACCAATGACGCGGTGTTATCTTACGGCACACAAGCCTACTTCGCCCAGAAGAAGCGCGCCTGAACGGACCCGCTCACGGGCTGAGATACAAGAAAGGCGACCCAGTAAGGGTCGCCCTTCCGACTCAACTCGTACTCTACTGATTCTCAATCTAACTCTGTTTTGCTAACAGATCACGAATTTCTTCCAGCAAGAGCTGCTCTTTAGGTGGAGCGGGCTCTGCCACGGGCTCTTCTTCGGCTTTTTTCTGCATATTGTTCATGGCCTTGATGATCATGAACATGACAAAGGCCACGATGATGAACGAGATCAATGCCGCAATAAACGCGCCCAGATCAACAATGGCAGCCTCCTTGATCACTTCACCATCGGAGCCAAGCACAGCTTCCTGGACCGTAAAAGTTAGGCTCGACAGATCTATGCCACCCATGATGGGCGCGAGGATGGGAAGGAATACACCTTGGATAAACGCCGTCACAACGGTCGCGAAAGCCCCGCCCATGACAAACCCTACCGCCATGTCGACGAGGTTACCTTTCATAGCAAATTCTTTGAATTCATTCAGCATTTCAGCCCTCCTCTGGTTAAATGCCAGATTTGCAGTGGCCTATTTCGCAATCTGATTCAAGGCTGCCCTACACAAGCCAATCCAGCCGCCATCACCGGGCTTCAGGATCAAATCCATCATTTACGCGAGCCCTAAGCTCTTTACCCGCCTTGAAGAAGGGAACGGCTTTGGCAGGAACATCCACCGTGTCACCGGTGCGAGGATTACGCCCACGCCGGGCATCGCGCTTACGGACCGAGAAAGCGCCGAAACCGCGCAGCTCAACCCGGTCGCCGCGAACAAGGGCGTCGGTAATTTCATCCAGAATCACGTTAATAGCCTTTTCCAAGTCTGTGCCTTGGAGGTGGCTGTGCTTGTCAGCCAGCATTGCAACAAGTTCTGATCGTAACATCGCATTGATTCATAATGTATTTGCGGCGGGAACGTAAGTCCCCGCCGCAAAACCTTGCAAGTTATTCATCTTTGGCGTGCCCAAAGGGTGCGCCAAGACGAGTTTTTAGCTGCCCATAAGGTCTTTGGCTTGATTAACCCAGTCGCCTTTCTCGAACTTTCCGCTGATGCTCAGCTCCTGCTCGATCCTTGCAATGTCCTCTTCGCCCATCTCAGCAATCTGATTCAGGGAGGTGATACCTGCGGACACCAATTTCTTTTCCAAGGCCGGGCCAACACCGGTTAGGGCCTTGAGATCATCGTTGGCGGTCCCGCTAGGCTCGACCGTATCTTCTTTCGAGGCCATGTTCGAAGTTTCGGCTTCCGATGCACCGCCGGAGCTTGCCAGAGCCGCGCCAAGAATATCTCCGAGCGAAGCGCCCGAGTCCGCTGAACCATACTGGGCAACAGCTTCCTGTTCTTCAGCAATTTCCAGCGCTTTGATGGAAACAGACATACGACGCGTCTTCTTGTCGAACTGTGTGATCCGTGCGTCAACACGCTGACCGACTGAGAAGCGCTCAGGGCGTTGCTCGTCACGGTCACGCGAAAGATCGAAGCGCTTGATAAAGCTCTCCACGCCTTCGTGATCAACCAGTTTTACTTCAAGACCATTGTCTGTGACTGCGGTCACTTCACATGTCACGACAGCGTTTTTGCGCAATTCGCCGGAAGCTGCAGCCGCGCCTACGGCGTCGCCGGTCAACTGCTTGATGCCGAGTGAAATACGCTCTTTGTCAACGTCGACGTCCAACACGATAGCTTTGATCATGTCACCTTTGTTGAAGTTGAGCCAGGCATCGAAGGTTTGATCCACGTTTCAGAAATGAGTTGGACGAAGAAAAACGTTCATCCGGGCAAAATTCTTTCAACGTCAGAAGAAGTTGAAGTGGTTGTGTTGGATATCGATCCATCCAAGCGCCGGATCTCATTGGGTCTCAAGCAAACACTGAATAACCCATGGGAAAACTTCGAGCAGCAGTTCCCAATCGGCCAAGTTGTCGAAGGCGAAGTCAAAAACAAGACCGAGTTCGGCTTGTTTGTTGGCTTAGACGGCGATGTCGAC
>JBCCTK010000072.1:0-15922 GCA_039198685.1 Pseudomonadota bacterium
ATTTCATCTGTCTTGGCCTTTGTGCTCACCCAAGGTTTTGTCCTGCTGACATGGGCCGCTTTCCGGGCCGAAAGTTTCTCCGATATGGCCAGTTTTTGGTATGCCTTCACAAGCCTGCGGGCGGGCGGTGGTGACATTCTTCCCTGGTTTGTCTGGCTTGTCCCTGGTTTGGTGGCGCTGGATGCCCTGTTGGGCCTGAGGGGGCGCAAATGGTTTCGCGGGATGTCAGTCCTGCGCCGGCCAAGTGTTTATTGGGGCACGATTGGAACGACGTTCGGTGTGCTACTGGCGCTTTACCCGCTCGAAGCAGCCCCTTTCGTCTACTTTCAGTTCTGATCGCATCGCGCTAAGGCGGGGCATGGAGAAGGTCCTGACAGTCGCTTTGATCGACGCAACGGGTGAAGGTGTTTTTGAGCGCGCGGGCGAGCGGCCACCGCCTCTCGTCACTGTTCTTCTGGACGTGTCAGCAGACACAGACGCCGAACTGGCCCCGCCCGTTATTGCTTGCGCAGAAGCCGACAGTGCCCGTGCGCGCGGCGCCTTGCTCGTGTCTGGTGATGGTGATGGCGTCATTCTAGGGCTGGATCCTATCGGCCAACCCACCGCTCGCGCCGCCTTGATGGTGGCCTTTGCGCGCCGCCATGCGCCAACGGCCACGCCCCTGGGTATTGATGCAAAAACGGGCGCGGCCTTGTCTTTCAGGTCGCCGGTCGCTGACGTTCTTTTTGAGCCGACAGACCGGAAGGGCGTTGTGGTGCCCAATCGGCAAAACTGGATGGCGCTGATGGCGCAGATGGAGGCGTCCTGATGGGTCAGTTCTTTGGTACGGACGGTATTCGCGGCCCTGTCGGTGTCTTTCCGCTGACCCCGGAAGGGATCTCCAGAATTGCCCAATCCGCAGCCCGCTGGATGATGGCCAGACCCGTTCCTGCCGGCCATCCCCGCCATCTGGTGGTCATCGGCAGCGATCCCAGGGCGGCCTCGGATTGGATCGTGCCGATTCTTTCGGGCACATTCTCCGCCCACGGAATAGACGTTTTTCCCTTGGGCCGATTTGCCACCACGCCCGAGGTCGCCTGCGAGACGAAAGCCAGCGGCGCAACCCTGGGTCTGGCGGTCACAGCATCTCATAATCCTTACACGGACCATGGCATGAAATTTTTTGCCGCCGATGGGTTCAAATTGTGCGGACCAGACCAGGATGCGATCGAGGCGGGGCTTGGGGTGCCGTCAGAAGCCATTGCTGCCCCCGCCGGGACCGGGCACATCAATACGGTGCGCCATACGCCGGTCTATGACCGTCAGGTGCGAGCCTCCCTACCGGCCCGATTGGATCTGCGGGGCATGGGCTTGGTCTTCGATGCCGCCAATGGCGCTGCCCAGGCACGCTTGGCCAACAGGCTTGGCAAGAGCGGACCCTGGCAAGACCTCCTTGATCCCCCCATCATTATCGGCGCAGGCGCCGATGGCGTAAATATCAATGACGGCTTTGGGGCAACGCATCCTGAAGCCCTCGCCGCAAAGGTGGTCGAGACCGGCGCCTTTGCGGGCGTCGCGCTGGATGGCGATGCCGACCGGTTGATCATGGTCGATGAAACCGGAGAGACCGTCGATGGCGACCAACTACTAGCGCTCTTGGCCACCGCGATGCAAGCGGAGGGGCGCCTGAGGGGTGGCGGGATTGTCGCCACGGTGATGTCGAACCTCGGGCTGGAGCGCCACCTCGGCGGGCTAAGCCTGTCAATGGTGCGCGCGAAGGTCGGCGACCGCAATGTGGTGGAAGCGATGCGCGCGGGCGGTTTCAATCTCGGCGGAGAGCAGTCTGGCCACCTTGTCTTGCTGGATGCGGCCACCACCGGGGATGGGCTTCTGGCAGCGCTCCATGTCCTGTCGATTGCCAAGGCCGATGGCCGGAAATTTTCTGAGATCTCGCGGGTTTTCGAGCCCGTGCCGCAAAAGCTGGTGAACGTTCGGTATGGTGGCGAAGATCCCCTGGCCGATGCAGGGGTGCAATCGAACATCGCGCGCATTACGGGCGACCTGGGCGACAATGGACGCGTTCTGGTCCGTAAATCCGGCACTGAACCGCTCATCCGGATTATGGTCGAAGCCTTCGATGAAGCGGAATTGGAAGATGCGATCAGCGCGATCGAAGGGGCGGTAAGAGGGGCGGCCTGAGATCCAGCCTGGCCGGGTCAGGCGAGCTCTGCATACAGATCGTAAGCGTCGGCCTCGGTGACGTTGACCTGAACAATGTCCCCTGGGGACAAATCGGAAGCGTTCTCGATATAAACCACCCCGTCTATCTCCGGCGCATCCGCCTTTGACCGCGCGATCCATGCTCCTGGCGCCTCATCCGGTCCGTCGACAATCACATCCTGGACCGTCCCGACCTGCGCAGAGGCCCGCTCTGCCGAGATTTCAGACTGGGTTGCCATGAAGCGGTGCCAACGATCCTCTTTCACATCTTCATCCACATGGCCCGGCAGGTCTCGGCTGTCAGCATGGGCGACATTCTCATACTTGAAGCACCCCGCCCGGTCGATTTTGGCCTCGCGGATGAAGTCCAACAGGATCTCGAAATCTTCCTCCGTTTCACCGGGAAAGCCGACGATGAAAGTAGAACGGATCGCCAGATCCGGCACGGTGTTGCGCCAGGCCCTGATGCGCTCCAGGACGCGGTCCTGCTTGGCCGGCCGCTTCATCGCCTTCAACACAGATGGCGAGGCGTGTTGGAACGGAATATCCAGATACGGAAGGACCGCGCCGTCTGCCATCAGGTCGATGACATCATCGACATGTGGATAAGGGTAGACATAATGCATGCGCACCCACGCGCCGAGCGAGCCGAGGCCGCGGGCGAGATCCAGGAAACGCGTCTGGTATTCATTGCCCTTCCATGTGTGGGGTTCATATTTCACATCCAATCCGTAGGCGGATGTGTCCTGGCTGATGACCAGCAGCTCCTTCACCCCGGCTGTGACAAGGCGCTCGGCTTCGGTCAGCACATGGTGGATCGGTCGGCTGACAAGGTCGCCGCGTAGTTTCGGGATAATGCAGAAGCTGCAGCGATTGTTGCAGCCTTCGGAAATCTTCAGATAGGCATAGTGGCGGGGGGTCAGCCGCAGACCGGATTCGGGTATCAGGTCCTGGAGCGGATCCGGAGGCGGTGTGAGATGCGTGTGTACGGCGCCCATCACCTGTTCATATTGGTGGGGCCCCGTGATCGCGAGCACGTTGGGATGGGCTTTCTCGATCACCTCAGGCTCCGCGCCGAGGCAGCCCGTCACGATCACTTTCCCGTTTTGCTCGATGGCCTCACCGATGGCGTCGAGGCTCTCCTCACGTGCTGAGTCCAGGAAACCGCAGGTGTTGACCACAACCAGATCGGCTCCGTCATAGTCTCCGGAAATGGCATAGCCTTCGGCCCGAAGCCGAGTGATGATGCGTTCTGAGTCCACAAGGGCCTTGGGGCAGCCAAGCGAAACGATACCGACTTTGGGCGCAGACAGTCTCATGGACTGCGATTTACCATGAACCCTAGGGAATGGAAGTTCATCCCGCCAGACCAGATGAACAAAGCCCTAAAGCATTTGAAAGACAAATGCTTTAGATCGCGCTGAACGCCGTTTGGCCCGGTGGCCTAAGCGGCCAGCGATATGCCCTGTTCGGTCATGTAGTCGCGCAACTCGCCATTCTCATACATTTCACGCAGGATATCGCATCCCCCGACAAATTCACCCTTCACGTAGAGCTGCGGGATGGTGGGCCAGTCGGAATAGGCCTTGATGCCTTCGCGCACGCCCATGTCTTCCAGGACATTGGTAGAGACGTATTCCACGCCCAGCACATCGAGGATCTGCACGACCGTCGAGCTGAACCCACATTGGGGAAAGGTCGGTGTGCCTTTCATGAACAACACCACATCATTGCTTTTCACTGCTTCGTCGATGGCCTTTTGAGTCTCGTCTGTCATGGGTCGCTTGCGCCTTTAAGCCGGAAATCGCTGTTGGTGTGTATGTGTGGAATGGGCGAGGTGGGGTCAAGGTCTCAGTGGGATTGAGTTGATCACGTGGCTCACCCCTCAAATTGCATATTGGCAAAGCGGAAGGAGTGGGTTGGTATGAACGCGGACACTTGATTTGGGCTCAAACCATGTTTTCGAACCATTTCGATGATGCGATGAACACACTGCTTGAGGTCGGCGACTCTCAGCAAGTCCTCGATTGTCTCATGCGATACACCCAGAACTTCGATATTCATGCCTTCAATTATGGATATGTCGATCCGCGCGGGACCGACGAAGACCAGGTTTTGAGGTTGATTTCGACTGCCGATCCGGAATGGCTTGAGCGATATACGCAGCAGGGATACGGCGCCGTCGATCCTGGCGTTCTCAACATGGCCGCGGGCAATCATACTCCTGTCATTTGCGGCAATGCCATCGAGGAGGCACCACCGCCAACATCGCAGAGGCAAAAACAGTTTCTGGATGAAGCCTATGAAGTAGGCTGGCATTCCGGGGCAATCATTCCAGTGCGGACGCCGGCTCAGAAGCCCGTGCCGCTGGGTGGAATAGGGCTCGTAACGGGATTGTCGGGCTCTCAGTTCATGCACCTTTGGCGAGAGCGCCAGACCGAGTTCATCGTTCTTGCGAATCAGGTGCACCATGCGATGACACCTGAATTGCTGAGACACTTTGAGAACGGTCCCAGATTGTCTGCGCGTGAGCGCGACTGCCTCGCGCTGATCGCCAGCGGCCTGAGGGCGGACCGGATTGGCGATGAGCTCAAGATTGCCACCGTGACGGTGAACTTTCACCTTCGATTGGCGCGCCAGAAATTGGGTGCAAGGACAACGGGCGAAGCCATCGCCAAAGCCATCCGTTTCGGACAGATCTAGGCAACCTATAAAAATTGATAGGTGGCCGAACACGGGTCTCTGGACGTAATGTCAGCGGTAGAAACAGACAGTATTTGAGAACCTGCGGGGCGGCTTGCCGTTCTGTCTGGGTGGGGAACCGTGCGGGGCTGTGCCGATTTTGTTGGGACAGGCACAGCCCCGCACGGACCGGTCACCGGCACGTCTCTCACGTTTCGCCAAGAACACTATATCCCACGCATGTCCGGCGCGTGGAACGGGTAGGCCGAGACCGCCTCAGCCGCGGCGCGGGCATCTGGACAGCTGCTATAGGCACCGCGCAGTTCGTCGGGCAAGCCTTCTGCGATCTGGGCCATGGTCTCTGCCCCGAAAGCATCGAGATCGGCGCGGCGTTCGCGGCCTCGCGACGTCACAGACGGTGCTGGCAGGGGCGGGTGGTAGGTCACGCGCAAGGGCGCGCGAGTCTTGGTCAAGACATGCTCTGCGCCTTCTATGCTGACAGGCACGACCTTGGCGCCGCTGGACGCTGACAGGAAGGCCATGCCCGGGCGCGCCGGGCGCAGCAAGCCTGCCCAGCTTCCGCCTTCGGGAAAGATGCCCATGACCCCATCCTGTTGGAGGATCTCCAGGGCACCGCGTAGGGTGGAGCGGCTGAAGGCGCCGCGATAGGCCGGAATGAATCCCCACATTTTTGGGATCATCCGTGACCAGCCTGGCGAGTTGATGCGGTCCGCTCCGCCGACAAATTCTACCATGCGGGGCGTGGTGGCGAGTATGATCGGAGGGTCTACAAAAGTGAAGTGGTTGGCCGCGAGGATCACCGGGCCCGATTTGGGCACATGTTCCAGCCCGCTCACTTCCAATCGTGAGAGGATCGACAGCAGTCCCTGGGTCGTTCCGCGCAAAACTGCGCGTGCGGCCCGCCTGCGCGGATATTTATAGCGATAGACCTCTCCCATGGCGTGACCGTGGACGCGATCGCGGAAAAGCTCAAGCTTGCGAGTGCGGGCCAAGCCGCTTTAGGCTGGTTGCAAAAGCTGGAGGAGTGCAGCAATGAACTATGATGAGGTCATCAACGGGCGGCGATCCATTCGCGGGTTTCTCGACAAGGCGGTGCCCCGGAGTGTGATCGAAGCGGTGCTTGCCCTGGCTATGCGTGCGCCAACCTCATACAACACCCAGCCGTGGAATTTCCATATCATCACCGGCGCACCCTTGGATGCCATACGCAAGGGCAATACCGATCGCATTCTGGCGGGCACGCCTGATAGCCGTGAATTTCGTGCTGGGCCGGGCTATGATGGTGAGCATCGCGGGCGACAGATCGAAATAGCGAAACAGCTCTTCGGTGCCATGGGCATTGAGCGCGAAGACAAGGCCGGGCGCCAGGACTGGGTGCTGCGCGGCTTTCGACAGTTCGACGCGCCTGTGTCTGTGATCGTCAGCTATGACAAGACGATCCATGGCAGCGACGTGGCTCCTTTTGATTGTGGCGGCGTGACCAATGCGCTGGTGAATGCGGCCTGGTCACGCGGTCTTGGCTGCGTCATCAACTCCCAGGGCATCATGCAGAGCCCTGTTGTGCGCGAACATGCCGGCATTCCCGACGATCAGATCATCATGATGGCGATCGCAATGGGCTACCCCGATGAGACGTTTCCGGCGAATGCCGTCGTCTCAAAGCGCAGGCGCGTGGATGAGGCTGCCCGGTTCGTCGGGTTTGAAGACTAAAGCCATATCTCGATCCGGTTGCGGGGGAGGTTTTTGTACCGCCCCTCCAGAGAAATGACCCGATAGGTTTCCGGGTCAGCCCATCCCGCGTTGCTCGTGGATTCAGCGCTCAGGTCTGCGCAAAGGGCGCGCAGATACTCGGCGACGGGTTCCTGGACCGAATAATAGTAACGGATGGATCGGTTTCGCCCGGGGGCTGCCTCGATCAACTCAATGCCGAGCACTGAGTATCCGTTCTCTGCAAGCGCTTGGGCAAGGTCCCGGGCGGCGGGGCGGTCTTCCTCAGCCGCAATGTGAACATAGATGTCTTCAATGGCGAAATCAGAGTCGATAGGGGGGGCTTGGGAGACGATAGGGTCTGGGATCGCCTCAACGACGTTCCGATCGTCTGCACCCGAAATTTCGCGCAAGGCGGCTTCTGCCCCTTCACACGGTGTGACACCACTGCGCCATCTGTTAAAAGGCTCACTGCGGTAGGCGTCACGCACTGGGTCTTCTGCTGTTTCCAGAATGATGAGCGCAGCTTGCTTGGCAGTCGGCCCGCCACCGGCTTCATCGCAGGCCAGATACGCCAGGCCCATCAGTTGGGTGGCTTTCGACTGCGTGCTTGCAAAGCTGCGGATGTCGTCGAGGTTTTCGAGCATTTCGCGGCTCTTACTGGGCTCGCCGTCCACCAGGTAGGCGGTTGAGCGGTCCAGTCCGATATCGAAATGGAGCCCTCTCACTGAGTCTCTATCGATCTTGGAGATTGCAGCAAGGCTCTTGTCGAAGGTTTCGTTCGCCCGGTCGATGTAGAAGTCGCGCTGCAGGCTTTGCAGCTGTGCGGTGTTCAGTTTTCCGCTGTCGATGACGGTGGTGCGCGCCGTTTCGAGGGCAACTTTCCCATCGGCCCAAAGGCGCGCCGCCTCGGAGAGATCTTCGCTGTCCTGATCTGCCAGAGCCAGCTTTTCTTCCGCTGTAAACACGCTTTGAACCGCGACAGAGGCAACAAAGACTGCGCCAGCAATCGTGATGATCGCCATGGCGCTGAGCGCGCCAAGAATGAGACGATTGCGCAGGTTGCGGAATTGCGCTGCTTTACGGGCAGCTTGGCTGGCGGTGATGTAGGCTTCAATTTCGAGCGAGACGCCTTTGGATTGTTTCTCCTTCACCATCCAGGCTTCTGCTTGGCTGAGTTGATCGGAGAAGAGCAGGTCTTCATCCTGGGTTTTCCAAAGGCGCGCTTTGCTCTCATACACGCGCCTTAAGCGCAGTTGATCGATATCGTCGCGTAGAAATGCGATGAGTTTTTTGGTGCCGCGATAAAATCCGCCCCCATCCCCCTCGCGTTGCGGGAAGAATGTGACGAAGTTCTTTTTCATGAGGGCGGACCGAACCCGGATTTCATCTTCATTGGGCGCGCTGGCCGGGGCAAGGTCGTGGGGCAGGACAGGTAGGATGCGCTTGCCAAGGGTTTCCGCGATATCAAACTCGATGCGGCAGTTGATGGATTCGGTCCATGCGGCCGTGAAGATGACGATAAACGTATCGCACTCGCCGATCATTTCCTTCAGCCGCGCTTTCCATTCCTCGCCCGATGCGATGCCCTCTTCATCAAAGTCGGGATTGTAGCCCTCTTCCAGAAGCAGCCCTTCGAGTTGATATCGAAAGTCCCGGTCCTGTCGGTTATAGGAAATGAAGATATTTGCGCCCGATGCCATCGCGGCGGGTTGCGTATCCTCGCCCACTTCAGCCTCCCAAACGGCTTTTGAACCAGCGTCCAGCAGGCGCCTTTAGCTGTCAAGCCGCAATCGGCGGCCGCGCTATGAATCCGGCGCCTTCGTCTTCAGTGCCAACGCATGCAGTTCACCGCCCATTTTGCCCTTCAGGGCCGCATAAACCAATTGGTGCTGGCGCACACGGGGCATGCCCGTAAACTGGTCCGAGACAATTTCAGCCTGCCAGTGGTCATTGTCCCCAGCCAGATCCGTGAGCGTAATCTCCGCTTCCGGAAAGGCTTCGGTCAGGTGGGCGAGCAGTGTGTCGCGGTCCATGGCCATGGCGGGTCTCCTTTGTTCGTATTCAGGGGCTTTACGGGGCGATAATCGGGTCAGCGCGCCAGTCTAAGTCGCGCCTGGTCATATGCATTCAGGGCGGCGTCATAGACCGCCTGCTCCTGGCGCAGGACGGGGTCCGCCTTGGCGATCTCTGCGTCGAGGGCATTGCGCCGCTCACCCAGCACGACAATACTTTCGCCGATTTCACTGCGCATAGCCGGGTTGGTTTCGGCATTATAAGCTTGGGTCAGGCGGGCGCCTTCCGCGTTGATGGCGGCTCGGCGATCCGTCAATTCTTTATACTGCGCCTGGACTTGCTGCCAGCGCTGTTCGGCAGCGCGGGTCTCGCGGCCCATATCAAAGGCGCCCCGCTGGGCTTCGTCCAGAGGGTCGCAGACAAACGGGTCACCGACGTTTTGGAACGAAGCTTCGAGCAGGTTGGCGGGCAGACAATATGTGGCCAGGCCTGTGTCGCGGCCCGCGATGTAGGCTTTCAGATCAGGCTCCAGACCGTGTGTCTTGCAAGCCATGATCTCATCATTAAGCGCCGTCATCGCCAGGCCGGACTGGCCATCACTGAAACCCATGGCGCGCCAATCGGCGCTGGCGCACTGCTCTGCTGTCAGGCCCGGTTGGGAGGCGCAGCCAGTTAGAACGAGCGCCGTCAGGCCGGCAAGGCAGATCTGTTTGCCCATGGAATCACCCTTTTTCTGATGCGCACATCGCTGGAAATGGCCCAGCAGAGGCCAAGGCGTCAATTGCGCCACGCAGTCTTATTTTAAGCGGATTTGACGCCAGCACCGCCAAAACATCTTTGACGCCGCCCCGGCGTTTGTGCATAGGACTGGCGCATCAATTGCAGCGCCATTGGTTTACGTTGCGGTAGTCTCTTCCCATGTAGTTGAGGCTGGCGGGTCCTCCGGTGTGCAATAAAAGATACAGTGGGAGAGTGGGCGGAATGTTCCTCAACATGTTGAAAGCAAAGCTTCATTCTGCGCGGGTTACGCAATGTGACCTGCATTATGAGGGCTCAGTCAGCATCGATCAGGACTTGCTCGATGCGTCCGGAATTCTTCCCCATGAGCGCGTGGATATCTGGAATGTGACCAATGGATCGCGAATTTCGACCTACGCGCTCGAAGCGCCCCGCGGATCTAAAACCATTGGCGTGAATGGCGCTGCTGCCCGCCACTTTGCAGAGGGCGACACCGTTATCATCGCGGCCTTTGCCCAGGTCGAAGAAGAGCGCGCGCGCCAACATGCCCCAACGGTTGTGCTGCTCGACGAAAACAACACGATCAAGCGTCCCCGCTAGGGCCCTAAGCGCTTCACACATTACGGCTTCGTCGCTTTTCGGTATTCAGCTTCTCTTTCGGCTGCGATGAGATCGCGCACCGTTTCACCGGCATACCCAAAGCCTTCCAGGGCCCGTCCGGCCAATTGCAGGCCGGCCTCGATGGCATCGGGGATCACAAAGCTTGCGCCGACCTCGTAAAGGCGCGCAGCGTGGTCAGTATCCTGGGCCCTGGCCAGTATGGGCAAGTCAACGCGGTGACTGCGCAGGGTTTGCACCATCTGTTCAGCGCTCGCCGCATTGTCCACCGTGACGATGGCCAGGGCTGCACCGTCCAACCCCGCTTTTTCCAGAATTTCGGGCCGGCTGGCATCGCCAAAGTAAATGTTCCATCCTGCTGAGCGCGCCGTCAGCACACGCCTGGCATCCATATCCAAGGCGATCATCTCGGCCCCCTCGGGCTTGAGGAGATCGGCAATGGTGCGTCCGACCCGTCCAAAACCGGCAAGAATCACGTGGCCTTCTTTTTCCGCCGCATTCAACGCGTAGGTGGGGTGGTGGTCTTCTTCGGGCTCCAGCCAGGCCCCCAGGAGACCGCCTGCCTTTGACAGCATCGGGATCGCCACCATGGAGATACCGGCAATCGCTGCAATCAGTGTTGACGTCTCCGGGTCCACAATGGCCCCTGCCGATGCGGCCGCCAAAATCACAAAAGCAAACTCACCGGCCGGCGCCAGGAAGCTTGCCGTCTCCACCGCCACATGGGTGGGGCCTGCGAACAAGCGGCAGGCCATGGCAGAGACAATGAACTTCAAGACCAGCAGGCCGGCCAGGCCGATCAGCACTTCCTGCCAGAGTGACGCGATCACTGCGAGATCGAGCGACATGCCCACGGTCAGGAAGAACAATCCCAGAAGCAGCCCTTTGAACGGTTCCAGGTCGACCTCGGTCTGGTGCTTGAACTCGGTCTCTCCCAAAAGGATGCCCGCCAAGAAAGCCCCCAGCGCAAGGGATAGTCCGGCTGTGGCCGTGATCACCGCGGCGCCAACGACGGTTAGCAGCGTCAACGCCATCAGAAAGTCGCGCCCACCGGCCTGTGCAGCCAAATGAAAAACATGGCTGAGGACGTATCGGCCAATCACAACGATAAAGACGATGGCCAACAGGCCCTGGGCCAGGGCTTCGCCGATCAGGCCGGCCAGGTTGCTTTCCCCTCCGGTCGCCACAAAGCTTACAAAGATCAGGATCGGGGCCACAAGAATGTCCTGGAACAGGAGCACAGCAAGGGCGGTGCGTCCAACTGGGGTGGCGGCGCGCCGATTCTCCTGCAGCAGCTGCATCACAATCGCCGTTGAGGAGAGGGCCAGGGCCAGGCCGATCGTGATGGCCGCCAATAGGGGCTGGCCAAACCAAACCGCTGCGCCTGTGATCGCCAGGGCGCTTAGGCCGGCCTGGATCCCACCCGCCCCGAAGACGGCCCGCCGGAGTTCCCACAGCCTGCGGAAGCTCAGCTCCAACCCCAAAAGAAACAGGAGGAACAGGACGCCAAGCTCTGCGAACAGGGCCGCCGCACTGGGCTCTGATATGGTCACGAATTCAAGCGCTGGCATTTGCCCTGAAAACTGGCTGATTCCATAGGGGCCCAGCACCAGGCCGGCGAGGATGAACCCCACCACGGCCGGCACGCGCAGCGCCTTGAACAGCGGCACAACCACCCCGGCCGCAAAAAGGAAGACGATGGCGTCCTTGATCAGGACTTCATTGCCATGGGCGGCCTCGCTCGCCATTCGGGCTCCAATGTTGTGTGCTCTCACTCGCTTTATAATAGAGCGAACCCGGCCTGCACATGGGAATATTCCCGACTGCGCCAGGGCGCGCCGCGTTGACCGACGCTGCGGACCTGCCTAGCTCTTCGCCATGGCCCATGATCACGGACATGCCCACAGCCACGCCCATGGGCATATCCATTTCCATGGTGAAGGTGTCGACGCCCGCCGCCGCGTCGCCCTTGCGGCCCTTCTGACATTTGGGTTCATGGTTGCTGAAGTCATTGGCGCGATCATATCGGGCTCTCTCGCGCTCCTGGCCGATGCCGCCCATATGCTGACCGATGCCGGCGCCCTGGGTCTGGCCTGGGTCGGGTTTCGCCTCGCCGAGCGGCCAGCCGACCTGGAGCGTTCGTTTGGCTTTCACAGGGTCAAAGTCCTGGCTGCCTTCGTCAACGGGCTGACGCTCGTTGCGCTTTCGGCCTGGATCATCTGGGAGGCGATTGCGCGGCTTTTCAATCCAGGCGAAGTGTTGGGCGGGATCATGCTCATTGTCGCAATGGGTGGCCTGTTGGTGAACTGCGCCGCCTTTGCGATCCTCCACGGCGGGGACCGGCAAGACTTGAATATGCGCGGCGCGCTTTGGCATGTCGCCGGAGACCTGCTTGGCTCTGTCGTCGCGATCCTTGCGGCTGGGGTCATACTGCTCACGGGGTGGTTTGCCGTTGATCCGTTGCTGTCGATTCTGGTGGCGGTTTTGGTGGCGGTCGGCGGTGTGCGGCTGGTGCGTGAAGCCGGTCATATCCTGATCGAGGGCGCGCCGGCGGGGCTGGATGCGGCCACTTTGGGCGAGGGGTTGCTTGCGAATCTCGAAGGGCTCGAGAGCGTGGATCGTGTCCATGCCTGGAGCCTGAATGAAGCGCGCCCTCTCGTCACATTAGAGGTCTATGCCGAAGCTGGGGCATGTCCGGAAACACTGCGCCGGGACGTGAAGGCCTATCTGGAGCGGGCCCATAATGTGGGCCATGCCACGGTCGAGGTGATCAGTGATCCGCGGGAACCGGCGGGTGATACGGTTCCAGAATAGGCGTAATACGGCGCTGTGAGGGGGCGGGGTCTTTATTCCTGTTCCGTGCGCCCCCATACAGGGCCTTGAAACCGATTCAGACGCGGCGGGCCAGAAGGCTGCGCCCCGAAGGAGCCGTCCCATGGCCGACACAGAAACAAACACACACCACGCCGAAGTTCTCATCATCGGATCAGGCCCTGCGGGCTGGACGGCGGCCATCTATGCCGCGCGCGCCATGCGTAAAGTAACCGTTGTTGCGGGCCTCCAGCCGGGCGGGCAGCTGACCATCACAACCGAAGTCGAAAATTATCCCGGATTCGCGGAGATCCAGGGCCCGGAGCTGATGGTCAAAATGCGCGAGCATGCCGAGAAAATGGGCAGCGAGACCCTTGAAGATCACATCTCAGACGTGAATTTTGACGTGCGACCGTTCCAGGCCCGCGGCGAGTCCGGCACGCTGTACACGGCCGATTCCATCGTCATTGCCACAGGCGCTCAAGCCAAGTGGCTCGGTCTGGAAAGTGAACAGCATTACCAAGGCTATGGCGTCTCTGCCTGTGCGACCTGTGACGGCTTTTTCTATCGCGAGAAGGACGTGATCGTGGTCGGTGGCGGCAATACCGCGGTTGAGGAGGCGCTGTTCCTGACCAATTTTGCCTCAAAGGTGACTCTGGTGCACCGCCGCGACAGCCTGCGGGCCGAGAAAATCCTCCAGGATCGTTTGTTCAAACACCCCAAGACGGAAATCCTTTGGGACACCACCCTGCTGGATGTGCTGGGCGAGGACAATCCGCGCGGCGTGACGGCGGCCAGGCTGCAGAACGTGAAAACCGGCGAGACTTTTGAGCGCGACGTGCATGGTATCTTCATCGCCATCGGCCATGCGCCGGCAACGGAGCTTTTCAAAGGCAAGCTGGATATGCACGACAATGGCTACATCGTGACCGCTCCTGATAGTACAGCGACAAACATTCCAGGCGTCTTTGCCGCCGGTGACGTGACCGACGATATCTACCGCCAGGCCGTCACGGCGGCGGGCATGGGCTGCATGGCCGCGCTGGAGGCGGAGCGTTACCTGGAAACGGTCGGAGCCGAGGAACCCATCGCGGCAGAGTAGGGCGAGCCGTTCAGGCCAATCCTGCCAGTTTCGGCAGGTTCATGGCTGCGGCCATGCTGGCGCCCCGCAGCTCTTTCAGGATGGACACTTTTGCTTCGTCCGTCTTGTCGACCTGCACGGCCATACGCGTGAAACCATCCAGCCGGGACTCTAGCACCCATTTGCGAAGGGCTGGATCCACATTGGCGTTCATCCGGTTGGCAAAGTCGGCAATCTGGCCGCGCACAAAGCCCTCAAGGGTCTCTTCGACTTCGATCGGAGCGGTGAAACGATTTTTCTCCGCTTCGGACTCATATTTGGCCTCGAGAAAGGCGATCATGGCGGCGCTGAACGTGATTTGTGGAAAGCGGATCATCTGAATCGTGATCCGATCACCATTGAATACGGGAATAGGTGGAGCCGTCCCGGCCTCAAAGGGCTTTGCCGTGCAGTCGATGTACAGCGCGCCGTTGAGCGCCGGGATCGTACCCTCCACAAGCACCATTTCGTCAGGCGTGATTTCGGTCACGCGGCCAAGGCGGATCGTGTCCTGAATGCTGCGCAGCATTTCGGCTTCGCATTCAGTGATTGTGGCGCCGCGATAGACTGTGGGTTCAATGTCCGGGTCCAGGCGCATCCACATGCCACACGCTTCAAAACGCCGCGCAAGATCTTGCGGCGAGGTGGCCTCTGCCGTGGCCTTTTGGCGCCCCAGGAAGCTACCGTAGACCTCATGGAAGAAGGCATCGGTCGGTTGGGTTGTTGCTCGGTTCCAGAGCCAGCTGTCACGGGGCACGACCCAGCGTATGCGGCTCTGGTCGATACCGTTTTGGAGGAGCCAGATACAGGTATCCATACCGGTCTTTCCCGCCCCGAGTACGGTAAACCGCTCAAATTGCGCAGCTAAGGCTGAGAGATCGTTGGGCGGCACACAGTGTACGCCTTCGGCGACCTTGAATTTGCGTGTATGGGTCTTGGGCACCGAATTGGTCATGTAGGCGCCATCGACGATTTTCTTGCGCACGGTGATCGGTTGCGCCTCTCCCGACAGGAGTGAGGTTACGGTCTCGTCTTCATTGAAGCGGTGCATCGGCAGAAATTTGACACGGCCTGAAGGCAAGAGCCGCTCATGCATCACGGAATGGAAATATCCCGTAACCTGGGCGCCCGTCGCGAGGCTCAGATACCCTGCATTCGGCCCGGTTGTTTCAATTGAGCAGTCTCCGAGATCGCGCGAGCCGACGCCGTAAAAGGCGGATGGCTGGTGCAGGCGCACAAACCCATAAGCATCGTTCCAATGCCCGCCGGGGGCATGGCGCATGTCCACAATTGTCATGTGTGCATTGCTACATGTGAGCATTTCATCGGCAAACGCCAAGCCTGCCGCTCCGGCACCCACAATCAAATAGTCGGTTTCAATTTCTGCGTTTTCCATATTATCTCCCAACCCCGAGTGATTGTTTCATCACATTGTGATGAAAGGAGTTTTAATGGCGCTAGATGAAATAATGGCGTGCAAAAGTCGAGGCACTTTACCACCCCAGGGCGAAGTTTCGCCTTAAATCTACTACACTAGGGCCCTTTCCGGTCAATTTGCATCGTTTGGCGGGGCGTCTCGTCCGCGCTGGACGGCGCCTAGTCTGTCCCGGTTTGCTCTTCATCAGCGCTGTCCTCGTCTGTGCCGAGCAGCGTCTCCAGGTCCAGGTCAAACTCCGGCATGGGATCGATGCGCGAGGCGCCTTCAGCCAGGTAGGTCTTCATCCAGCGCATGAGACGGTGGCTGTAGTCGAACCGGGCTGCGGCCATTTGATTGCCGTGGCCTTCACCAGGGTAAAAAACGAGGCGGACCGGGGTATCGGTGCGGACTTTCATGGAGCGATACAGTTCCATGGACTGGCCGGGGTGCACCCGCGTGTCTTCTTCGCCATGCATGATCAGCGTTGGCGTGGTCGATTGGCCTGCATGGAAGATGGGCGAGCGTCGCAACAGCTCCATCCAGTGTCCGTCCTCTCCGCCGTCCCAGGGCCATTTCAGTGAGTGCACCAGGTA
>JBCCTK010000073.1:0-15887 GCA_039198685.1 Pseudomonadota bacterium
CACCCCGCCATGGTTGAGGCCTTGAAAGACCAAGCCGGAAAGCTCTGGCACACATCAAACATGTTCCGGGTTCCGGCTGGTGAAGAACTAGCGGCCAAGATGTGCGCTCGCACCTTTGCCGATCGGGTCTTCTTCACCAATTCTGGAACCGAAGCCGTCGAGTGCGCCCTAAAGACCGCGCGCAAATTTCATTGGGCCAACAACAGGCCCGAACGCTTCGAAATCGTCACATTCTCCGGCGCCTTCCACGGCCGCTCTCTCGGCGCGATCAATGCCGGGGGAAACCCGAAATATCTTGAGGGCTTTGGTCCGGCACTGGCTGGCTTCACCCAAGTCGAATGGGCCGATCACGACGGCCTCGACGCTGCCGTAACGGAGAAGACGGCGGCTGTCTTTGTGGAACCGGTCCAGGGCGAAGGCGGCGTGCGGGCCATGCCGGAGCAATGTCTCACCGGGCTCAGAAAACTTTGCGACGAGCGCGGTGCGCTCCTCATTTATGATGAGGTGCAATGCGGCATGGGTCGTACAGGACGCCTGTTTGCCCATGAATGGGCCGAGAACGCTGCGCCAGACATCATGTGCGTCGCCAAGGGCGTGGGCGGAGGGTTTCCATTTGGCGCTTGTCTGACAACAGAGGAAACCGGAATTGTCATGCAGCCTGGCTCCCATGGCTCAACCTATGGCGGCAACCCCCTGGCCATGGCCGTTGGCAACGTGGTTTGGGATATTATTAGCGATGAGGCCTTTCTGGCCGACGTGCGCCGCGTGGCTGGCACCTTGGCCCAATCGCTCGCTGGAATTGCGGAGAGCCACCCGGACATATGTGACGGAACCACTGGCAAGGGTCTCCTTACCGGTCTCAAACTGAAAGATGCACCCAAACAGCTTCAAACCCTGTGCAAGGAACGAAAATTGCTGGTCGGCGTGGCCGGCAACAATGTTTTGCGCTTAGCTCCCCCACTTATCATAACAGATGAAGACGTCCGAGAAGCTACGCGGGTCATAGACTCTGCTATGGGTGAAATGAAGTCCATGACAGCGCAATAGGGCCCAGACCCCGCTGACCTAACAGCAAATACAGTTGCCTCATTTCACAATGTGGCAGACTCAGGCTAGTGAATTGTTTTGGGGCTGGAAAAGAAATCGCGCCCCGTATCACAGCGGGTATTTGTCGCCTGAAGGAGAAGACAATGTCAAAACGCGATGAGCTCATCGAGAAATATGCCAAGGCTTTGGAAGAAAAAGCAGGTGTCAAACCTGATATGGACCTCCTTCGCAAAGTGACGATTGGTTGTGGCCCCTCGATTTACAACAAGGACAGCTCCACAATCTCAGCCAACGACCCCGCTGAGATGGACCGCGTGAAGAAGAATTTCCTGATGAAAAAACTCGGCATCGCCGAGGGCGCAAAACTCGATGCGGGCCTGGATGCTGTGATTGAGCAATATGGAAAATCCGACCGTAACAAGTATCGCGCAGCAATTTACTATCTGCTGACCAAGCACTTTAAAAAGGAAAGTGTGTACGCATAAAATATTCCGTCTCGTTCGTGTTGTTAAGCCGTCCAACACCTCGCTTGGGCGGCTTATTACATCATACTTGTGAAGTCCCCCGTTGCATCGGCCGCCCGCCCCAGGAAGCTCCCTGCAAACCTGAGGATCGCTCTCATGGGGAAAGTGCAATAGCGCTCCGGTGACGCAATAGCGCTCTTGCGCTGAAGCCCGGACCGGGGCATATCCGCGGCCTCCGCGAAGCCGATGCCTGCGTTCGATCCGCTGGTACCGAATAGAAAGACACTCCAATGTCTCGTCAGCGCAAACGCAAAGGGGATCCTGTCCACGGGTGGCTCGTTCTTGACAAACCGGTCGATATGACTTCGACCCAGGCTGTTGGCCTGACAAAGCGCCTTATGAACGCCCAGAAGGCGGGCCACGGCGGCACCCTCGACCCGCTGGCCTCCGGTATTTTGCCCATCGCATTTGGTGAGGCCACAAAAACATCGGCCTGGGCCATGGATGCTGAAAAGGAATATGTCTTCACGATCGAGTGGGGAACATCGACCGATAGCCAGGACAAGGAAGGCGAGATCATCGCAACCAGCCCGGCGCGTCCTGCGCTGGACCACATTGAGGCGGCGCTTGAGGCGTATCGCGGCCAGATCGAACAGGTTCCCCCGAAGTTTTCCGCCATAAAGGTGAATGGAGAGCGTGCCTATGACCTCGCCCGCGAGGGGGAAACGTTTGAACTCCAAAGCCGGCCTGTGGTGATCCACGAAGCAACGGTCACCGACATGCCTGATGCCGATCACACCGAAATCCATGTGGTGACAGGGAAGGGTTTTTATGTGCGCGCATTGGCCCGGGATCTTGCTTTCGACCTCAACTGCGAAGGGCATATCAGTGCGCTGCGCAGGACCCGCGTCGGCGAATTTTCGCTGGAGCGCGCAGTGACGCCTGGCGCTCTAAACGCAATGGAAGCTATTGATCAACGACGCGCTGTTCTGTTGCCATTGAACACTGCGCTAAACGACATTCCGCCCATTACCCTTGCGCCTGGCGATGCCGAAGCCCTCAAGCAAGGCCGCACCGTGAAACTGCTGCCACATGCTTTAGAAGGTTGGCGCTCGGACGTGCGCTCGGCCCGGGAAGACCGTATGGCTGTTGCCATGGATGTCGACGTTGCGCGCGCCCTGGGAGAAGTCCGCGCCGGCCACTTTAAGCCGACGCGAGTGTTTCAGATTTAGTCTAGCGTGCGAGCGATTTCTTCCACGGTAAAGCACTCAATTCGATCACCCTCGCGGATATCTTCATAGCGTTCAAACGCCATACCGCATTCCATACCCGAAGACACTTCAGCAACTTCATCCTTGAACCGCTTCAGCGTTTTCAGATTGCCTTCATGGATAACAACATCATCGCGCAGTAGACGAACGCCACATCCGCGCTTCACAACGCCTTCCGTCACCCGACAACCAGCAACTTTGCCAACCTTGGTGATATTGAAGACTTCCAGGATCTCCGCATAACCGATGAACGTTTCGCGCTGTTCGGGCGAAAGCATTCCCGACAGAGCGTCTTTCACATCATCGATCAGATTGTAGATGATCGAATAGTAGCGGATTTCCACGCCTTCTTTCTCAGCCAGTTCACGGGCCTGTTTATTTGCCCGCACATTGAACGCGATAATGGGCGCTCCAGAGGATTGGGCAAGCAACACATCGGACTCGGAAATGCCGCCAACGGCACCATGAATCGACGTGGCCTTGACCTCTTCTGTTGAAAGATTTTCGACAGATTGGCCAATCGCTTCCACGGACCCCTGCGTGTCAGCCTTGACCACCAAAGGCAGCTCTTTGGCTTCGACGACGCCGTCTTTCAGCTTGCTCATCAGCTGGTCCAGGGACGCACGAGCAGCAGCAGAGGCCTTTCCGGCGACCTGTCGCTTCTGGCGCACGCGATATTCGGTGATCTCCCGTGCGCGGGCTTCACTGTCCACGACATAGAGTGGCTCACCAGGCGCAGGCGCGCCATCCAGGCCGAGCACCTCCACGGGAACCGCCGGGCCGGCTTCTGGAAGCTGTTGGCCCCGTTCATTATTCAAGGCACGCACCTTGCCCCACTGGGTGCCGGCCACGACGATATCGCCGCGCCGCAGTGTCCCGCGCCGCACCAGCACGGTTGCCACCGGGCCCCGGCCCTTGTCGAGCTGGCTCTCGATCACGTTGCCATCGGCTTCGCGATCTGGATTGGCTTTGAGCTCCAGAAGTTCCGCCTGGAGCGCAATGGCCTCAGATAGCCCCCCAAGATTGGTCTTCTCCAATGCTGACACTTCCACAGCCTGCACTTCGCCGCCCATGGCTTCAACCTGGATGTCGTATTGCAACAATTCGGTCAGAACATTTTTCGGCTGAGCGTCAGGCTTATCGATCTTGTTCACGGCCACGATGATCGGCACTTCGGCTGCTTTGGCGTGATTGATGGCTTCTACGGTCTGAGGCATTACGCCATCATCAGCGGCCACGACGAGAATAACGATGTCCGTAACATTGGCGCCGCGGGCTCGCATCGATGAAAAGGCCGCATGGCCGGGTGTGTCGATGAAGGTGATCTTTTTGCCGTCGGCATTGCTCACCTGATAGGCACCTATATGCTGGGTGATGCCACCGGCCTCTCCGGCCACGACATCCGTTTGGCGCATCGCGTCCAAAAGTGATGTCTTACCGTGGTCGACATGGCCCATGATCGTGACAACCGGGGCCCGGCCTTTCAGGTCCGCTTCATCGTCATCTTCGCCCTCGAGACCGATTTCCACGTCGGCTTCCGACACTCGTTTCACGGTGTGACCAAACTCAGTGGCAATGAGTTCTGCGGTGTCAGCATCGATAATGTCGTTACCGCGCATCATCTCGCCCTGTTGCATCATGAACTTCACGACGTCACCAACGCGCTCCTTCATGCGGCCGGCGAGGTCTTGAAGTGTGATGGTCTCCGGGAGCGTAACCTCAACCGCGACTTTCTCGTCACCTTCCGATCCGCCTGACTGGCGCCGTTCGCGTTCCCGTTCGCGCGCCCGCTTCACCGAAGCGAGGGACCGCTGGCGGTCTCCATCGTCACCAAGTGCCGCAGCAATTGTCAGTTTTCCGCGCCGACGCTCGCCACCGCCGCGACCGCGGGATTGTGTCTGGCGATCACGGTCTTCGCCGCGGCCACCACCTTTGCCGCGTTTGACACGGCCACCAGCGACTTCAAGCGCTGATGGGTCAGGCGGAGCGACCGGATCATCCGATCGTGCGTCAGCCGGCTTGGCTCGGCTGCCACCACCACGCGATTTTTCAGCTTCGCGTTTCTTCGCTTCGATTTCTTCCAGACGCTTGCGCTCGTCCTCGGCCTTTCGGCGCGCTTCGGCTTCTTCGCGCTCTTTGGCTTCCTGAACTTTCTTATTCTGTTCTTCGCGCAGCCGGGCCTGGGCTTCATTGGCCTTGTTGGTTTCCGCCTTGCGCGCCTCTTCCTGAGCCTTTCGCTGGAGCAGAACTTTCTGGCGCGCTATCAGTTCGGCTTCAGTAATGCCGAGTTTCTTGGCAAGCGCTGCCAGCTTACCGTTGCCTGCCCCGGGGGCACCCGGTGGCGTTGCTGCAGCCGGTTTTCCCGTTCGGCTCCCACCGCCCGTGCCGCCTTTTGCAGGCGCTACAACGCGCTTTTTCTTCTTCACCACCTCGACCTGCTTGGATCGACCGTGGCTGAAGCTCTGCTTCACCGTACCCGATCCCCGGGAGGTTGTGAGGGGTTTACGCCCGCCTGTGTCTTTCGTGTCGCTCATCCGCACCAATACTTATTTTCCCAGTCCGCACCATGCGCACCGGATTGCCATCAAGGATCGCCAGCCGAGGACCAGTGATCTTCAGGCGAAAGCCGAAACCCTTTTAATCGCCCATAGGCAATGGCCCAGCTATTCACCATGGGTCCGGGTTGAAGCAGAGCGTGTATCACACCCTCACGCCCCAAGGCCATGCCCAATTCAGCCGACGTTAAAGCGCCAGCAACCTTCACGTCCCCATATAATGCTTTTGCAAGGGAATAAACCTTTCCACGACCGTCAACCGCCCCATCGCTCGCCTCAATGAGCCAGGCCGGCTTGGCTTTGCGCAGGCTCGCTCGAACCTGATCAAACCCCGTGACCAGAACCCCGGCCTTCTTTGCCAAGCCGAACAGCGAGATGCACCTTTGGACGAGAAGCGCCTCAACGGCTCTCGGAAGATCCTCCCGTGCGCAAGACTTCGCCTTGAACCGGCGGGAAAACGCATCCTTCAAGATCGCTTGCTCAAGGGTCGCAAGGTCCGCGCTAACCCAGACACCTCGGCCCGGTAATTTCCCGGCAATGTCAGGGACGACTTCGCCATGGGGCGCGCGCGCAAAACGGATCATCTCCGCTTGCGGGCGTATCTGCCGGGTCACGGCGCATTCCCTTTCGGGAGCCGCCGGCTTGCCGCCTAGTCGCTGTGAGCCCGCGGGCCGATCATTGGGGTTGTTCGGAATCTTCCGCCTCCCCAAGGTCTGAAAGCGCCTCCAGATCAAGGTCCAGAGCTTCGAGATCCGCTTCGCTGATCTCGACCTCGCTGTCGTTCGGCTCGGCAAAGACATCCGCGGCGGCAGGCCCCGCCCCTTCAGTCGAGCCCAACTCGCCGAGCGCCAGGAGCGCCTTCTCTTCCTCGGTCAAGTTCATTTCCTCGCCGAGCTGATCAGCCGCCATCTGCGCCTGTAAATCATCAAGGGCCGCCTGCTCGATCCAACCTGCTTTCACCCGGGTCTTCATGATGAAGATCTGGGCATCATCCTTGCGCATCTCGCCCTTCTTCAAGATGCCATCGACCCAAACGGGCTTTCCATCCGGGCCGGGCTCGCGGTAGCCCGTAATATCATCGGGCACGAGGCCGGCCACGTCCTCAACCGTTTTGATGCCGTCTTCACCCATTTTCACGGCGAAAGCAGGCGTAACTCCCTCAAGTTCCATGACAGCGTCCTCCACACCGAGTTCTCGGCGGCGGGCATCCTGTTCAACCGCTAGCTTGTCGAGATATTCTCGCGCGCGCTCTTGGATCTCAGCCGCCACATCCTCATCGAACCCGTCAATTTGAATGAAGTCTTCGGCAGCAACAAAAGCGATTTCCTCCACCGTTTCAAAGCCCTCGGACGCCAAAAGCTGGGCGAGGGTCTCGTCTGCATCGAGGGCCTGCATGAAGAGGTCTGTGCGCTCCTGGAATTCTTTCTGGTAGCGCTCTGAATCCGACGTTTCGGTAATCAAATCGATCTGCCAGCCTGTTAGCTGGGAAGCGAGGCGTACATTTTGACCACGCCGCCCAATGGCCAACGGGAATTGGTCATCGGCCACCACGACTTCCACCCGCTCTTCTTCTTCATCGAGCACCACTTTGGACACTTCAGCCGGCTGAAGCCCGTTGACGATGAAAGTCGCGTCATCATGGCTCCAGGGGATGATATCGATCTTTTCACCGGACAACTCCGACACAACGGCCTGGACTCGCGCACCGCGCATTCCGACACACGCCCCAACAGGGTCGATCGAATTGTCGTTTGAGAACACACCGATCTTGGCCCGAGATCCCGCATCGCGGGCACAGGCCTTAATCTCGATCACACCTTCATAGACCTCTGGAACCTCTTGGGCGAACAGCTTGACCATGAAATCCGGGTGGGCGCGCGAAAGAAAGATCTGAGGCCCCTTAATCTCGCGACTGACCTTATACAGGTAGGCACGCACGCGGTCATTGGTCTGGAAATTCTCCCTCGGGATACCGTCATTGCGACGAATGATGCCCTCCGCGCGGCCTAAATCCACGATGACGTGACCATACTCAACCCGCTTGACGATGCCGTTGATGACTTCGCCTTCGCGGTCCTTGAACTCATTAAACTGGCGCTCGCGCTCGGCATCGCGCACCTTCTGCATGATGACCTGTTTCGCAGTCTGCGCAGCCACACGACCAAAATCGAACGGGGGGAGCTCTTCGGTGATCTCATCACCCAAACCAAGATCCGCATCGATTTTCTGCGCATCTGTTAATGTGATTTGTTGCGTTTCATCTTCAATATCGGCGTCGGCAACAACCGTTTGCACGCGCATCAGCGTTTGCTCGCCCGTTTCTCCGTCGATTTTCGCACGAATATCGTGTTCCTGACCATAGCGAGACTTTGCCGCCTTCTCGATCGCCTCCTGCATGGCATCGATCACGATCGATTTGTCGATGGCCTTTTCCTCTGCAACCGCTTTGGCGATCTGCAGAATTTCCAGCCTGTTGGCTGATACGCCGACGGTACTCATTGGGCGGCTCCACTTTGCTCGTTATCGTCTAGGTCGTCTTCGGTTTCATCCAGCTCCAAGCTGTCAAAACCCAAGTCATCAGGTTGCGGAGGCAGTCCGCCTCGCTCGCGCGCTTCTTCTATCAATTCATCAGTGAGCACCAAGCTGGCTTTCGTCATCTCATGAACCTGGGCGGCCAGTTCGACCTCACCGTCCAACTCTATATGCACGCCGTTCTCGTCTTCGCCCAGAATCGTCCCGCGAAACCGGCGCTGGCCATCTAGGGGCATGGCCAATTCAATCTTTACCAAGTGGCCTTCCCAAGCGGCGAAATCACCGGGCCGTGTCAGTGGACGGTCAATTCCAGGCGTTGAAACTTCCAGAGTGTAGGCGCCGGCAACAGGATCTTCGACATCAAATACGGGCGAGAGGGCGCGCGAAAGGGACGTGCAGTCATCCACGCCAGCCAATTTACCCCCGCTTAGATCAATCATGATTTGGACGCCGGGCCGGCGGCCGCCCGTTATCCGCACGCGCACAATATCAAGTCCCAGCCCCTGCGCCAGGGGTTGGGCAAGCGCAAGTATACGTTTTTCCTGTTGCGACTGTGCAATCATGGGATGGGGCGTTTCCGGGTAAACAAAAGCGGCGGCCCCGTGTCCGGAACCGCCGCCGATATGTTTCGACTTGCTGCCGATATAATCGGAGGAGCGTGTCTTGTCACCCCCACCGCGTCATTGGTGTTGCTTAAAGGATTTTCAGCTCAACCGCAGACGTCTTGTTGCGTCGCTCATCCGTGTAAAGCTCGTACTGGATCGCCTGATCTTCCTGGAGCGAACGCAGGCCGGACCGCTCAACTGCAGAAATGTGAACGAAAATATCGGAACCGCCATCATCGGGCTTGATGAATCCATAACCCTTTTGATCGTTGAACCACTTGACTTTGCCGGTCGCCATTTGGGGACCCTTCCGTAGATATCTCACGCCATAGTGCCCACACCGTGCGAGCGGTCGCGAGGGTCTCGTTTACGGTGGGGGGAGAAGTCAGGGCCGTCGGTTCGACGGGGTCTTGGCATTCGAACCGACCGTACTCGATGACTGCTTAAGGCTCACAGCCTGACGCTAGCGTCAAGTGAAATCCATGTGACGGCTGGGCTTTGGTTCAATCGAGCGCAAACACGATCGGTAGTATGATATTGGTTCGCGACATTCTGCAATCTGGCTCAGGCTGCACGTCATCGGCAATCCACCCCCATTGCAAAACGGTCTCCTTGGCCAGGTTTCGGAAGCCCTGCACCGGAATGGATGCCAGTATATCAACATTTGAAACCTGGCCGTCTTCAATTTCGATTTCTGCAATCACAGATCCAAATTGCCCCCGCCTAGCCGCGCGGCTGGGGTCGCACAGGGGTGGCCTCATATCGAGCCTGTCCACACAAAATCGAACCAGACGGGCGCGATATCGCCCAATTGTTTGGATTCGTACCGGGTTGTGATGTGATCTGTCGGTGGCACGCGCCAATCATCGGCTGAGCCCACCTGCCATCTAAACCGGCCGTTCTCCAAGAACGTCATCAACGCATCATCGGCATAGGACCGGACATCGGTGGCGAAGCGTACGCGCGCACCCGGCGCGAGCACCCTGGCCAAACCAACCAGAAAGTCAGGCTGCAACAGTCGGCGTTTCTGCTGTCGTCTCTTGGGCCACGGATCGGGGAACAAGATGAAGAGGCGGGAAAGACTTCCCGGCGTCAGCCGGTCTATCACTTCACGGGCATCCTCCATGTGCAAGCGGACGTTCTTAAGACCCGCCTCTTCAATTCCAGTGAGCGCTTTGGCCATCCCATCGATAAAGGGTTCGCACCCGATATACCCCACATTCGGGTTCCGCCGCGCCTGGCCAACCAGGTGTTCTCCGCCACCAAATCCGATTTCAAGCCAAACTTCACTGACATCAGAAAAAAGGCACTTTGGATCCAATTTGCCTTGCTCCGCATCCGGGATCGCGAGTTTCGGCAACAGGTTTTCAATCAAATTCTGCTGTTTAGAGGAAAGCGGGCGAGCGGCCCGGCGACCAAAGGTGCGTAATGGTTTCGGCTCAGACGGTGACATTTAGCAGCGAAACTCCGGGTGCATCGAGCCTTTGGGATCGCCCCGCAGAGGCCATCTCCTGGCGCTTATGGGTGCTTTGGCTGATGGGTTTTGGCGCGTTTTCCATGATCCTGCCACGCGACGCAAGCTACGACATTGTCCACTATCACCTCTATAATGGGTGGGCGTTTGTAAACGGAACGGCGAGCGGCGATCTCGCGCCCGCAGAAATGCATAGCTTCCTGAATCCCTACTGGCAGGCCCTGGTTTGGCAAGCCACACAGATGCTGCCCGGTCGCCTTGTGGCATTCATATTTGGCGGGCTGCAAGGCCTGATCCTGCCTGCGCTGTACGCCCTCACCCGCCGGTTGCTCGGCCCGCACGGACAGGCTCCGCGGGCTGTCGTTGTTTGGTCTGTGACGCTGGCGGGCTTTCTGTGTGTCGGCCAATTCGTTATGGCAGCGAGTCTCAGGAATGATGGCCTCTGCGCGCTGATCTTCTTGGCTTCCCTCCTAGCGCTCATTCCGCGCCATGGCGGAACACCATCCCCGGGCATGCTGGCAGGTGCCAGTCTTCTACTCGGGCTGTCACTTGGCCTAAAGCCGACAAATGCGATCTACGTGGCCGGTTTCGCCATCATGGCTTTGGCAATCATGCCCAATTGGGGATTGCGAGGGCGGGCCGCCATTATCTGCGCTGTCTCGGGCCTGTTTGGCACGTTGGTGACCGGCGGTCCCTGGGCCTGGCACCTCTGGTCCGAGTTCGGCAATCCGATCTTTCCCATTGCGAATGATGTCTTCGCCGCGCCCATGGGCCCAGACGGCGGGTTTCGCGATGAGCGGTATCTGCCATCCGGCATCCTGGACGCGGTTGTTCGACCGTTTCTCTTCTTGTTTGACGGCGAGCTTGTCCACGAAGCTGGCTTTTTCGACCCGCGATTCCAGATGGCTTACCTCGCCGCGCCCGCCATCCTCGCCATGGCTGCATCGAAGTCCATTCAGGTCCCGCGCGGTCTGGTTGCCCTGTCGCTTGGATTGCTCGCCCTGATCGCTACCTGGACAGCGGTTTTCTCAATATCACGCTATGCCATCGGAGTTTGGATGCTTGGCCCTGTCCTGGCGGCTGCCGCAATAACCACTTGGCGGCCCAGGATTCTGGACGGCGCCCGGCCAGCCCTTTACGTGGCGCTTTCGGCAGGCCTGTTGATGGTGGTGACGAAACCACCACACCTGCGCCGCTTGGCATGGACCACATGGACCGGCCCGTATGTCTCGGTGGAAGTTCCACAGGCGGACAAATATGCTGGCGCGGTCGTTGCGTTCTCCGGTGACTTTCCAAGCGCGTTCACCGCCCCGGCATTTCCTGAAAGCGCCATCCTGACCCATGCCGTTCCGGCGCCCTGGAGCACGCCAGCGCTTGCGCCCTACAGGGAGATATACATCCGCCCACTTCTTCAGGGCGACCGACCTGTTTATGGCGTTATCCTCGACACACAGGGCCACTTCGAACGCACAGTGCGCCGCCTCGCCAGCGTCGAGCGCCTCATCGTCGACGTAGCTGCATGTGAAACCCTAACCACCAGTCTCGACTCCAAAACAGCAGTCTGGCGCATTTGCCCGATGGCGTTTGCGGAATGACCGGCTTGATGCAATCGGCGCCCATCGGCTGGGCAAAAAACCGCCACGCTGATCAAAGCTTGGAACGCATCGCATGGATCGGCTGGTTCATCTTGTTTGGTATGTTGAGCGCTATCTGGCCCCGCGATGCCGGGTTCGACGTCATGCACTACCACCTACATAATGGCTGGTCAGCGATGAATGGCCGCCTGCACAGCGACCTGGCGCCCGCAGAGATGCACAGTTTCCTGAATCCAACATACAGTGTTGTGGTGTGGTGGCTGATCGACAGCCTCCCCGGACCTGCTGTGGCCTTCATATTGGGCCTCGGGCAAGCAACGATTCTACCGGTTCTGTTTGGCCTTGTTCGTCGACTGGCGAGCACCTTGGGACGGGATATGAAACGATCTTTAGCCCTTGGCCTGGCCTTACTGGGTTTTTTCTGTGCACCCGCATGGTCCAGCTTCGCATCGCTGCGCAATGATCACCTTGGTGCCGTGGGTTTCCTGATTGCGCTCTATCTGGCGCTTCCAAAAAGCAAAGGCGGGGCTGTTTCAGCGTTGAATCTATTGTTGGCTGCGGGATGCGTTGGTTTTGTCGCCGGACTGAAACTAACCAACATCATCTATGTGCCGGCCTTCGCGGTCTTTGTGTTGGTTCTGTCTGAAAACTGGACTGAGCGAGCCCGTCGAGCCGCTTTATGTGCGGGCGCAGGCGCGACCTGCTTTCTCATTGCTGCTGGGCCATGGATGCTGATCCTCTGGCAAGAATTCTCCAATCCGGTTTATCCCAATTTCGCCAATGCCTTTGGTGGACCCGACGCCCCCACTGAGGCCAGCCGGGACATGCGCTATTTACCCAAGACGCTGGTAGACGCGATCAGTTTGCCGATCCGCGCGTCTGTTGAAGGTCGATTCATCAATGAGCTCGCTGTATTCGATTTGCGCTTGGCGCTCGGATATTTCTGCGCGATTTCGGTCGTTATACTCTCCCTCGGACGGCATGTGACGCCTCGCCCCGCTATCGCCCTCACCGTAAGCCTCCTTACAGTGCTCGGCGTCTGGATCGGGCTGTTTTCCATCATGCGCTACGCCGCAGCGTTCTGGATGCTTGCCCCGCTTATGGCGTGGACTGCATGGACGGTTACGGGGCTGAATTGGCCGGCGGGCCGCATGGGAAGCGCCCTATTTACGGGTTTGGGGCTCACTTTGCTTGGCTCAACATCGCCTGAAAACGTGCGCCGGATCGGATGGGACGGTCCAATGGCGCGTTATGTCAGCGTCGAAAGGCCCGCCGACCTTGACTATGAAAACGCCATGATCTTCATCGCGGCTGAATTTCCAGCAGCCTTTACCGCAACGGCATTCCCAGAAGCGCGCATCACCCACATTGATGCCCAAGATTGGAGTGCGCCATTCCTGGCGAATTATCGCTCACGCATTGAGGAAGCATTGGAGGCCCATGACGGACCGCTGTATTTGATCCACTGCTGGCCGAAATGGATTGACCTGGCCAATGGCGGCGCCGTGATGGATGCCTATACCGCAGTGGGCGCGCTGGAAGGTGACGGCGAGCGGTACGGTTTGTCTTTGGGTGAAGATGCCTGCCGAGACCTGCCCACCAGCTTTTCGACAGATCAGACCCGCTGGCAGATCTGTCCTGTCGAAAAAGGTTAAGCTAATGTCGCTTTTACAATCTGCCCGATCATCCTGGCTTCAGCTTTCCGCGGCGAGCCCGCCCGCCAGGCGACCCCGATTGCACGGCCAATCAGCGGCTGCTTGAAAGGTCTCAAAGCGAGGTCCGTGCCCGCCGTCACACCAGCATCCGCTGCGATTTTCGGAACCAGGGATACGCCCAACCCGCCAGCAACCATGTGCACCAAAGTCTGGAGGGACGTCGCTGACACCTCTTCGGTGCGCGACCGACCCGGCAATGCGCAAACTGACAAGGCATGATCTCGTAAGCAGTGGCCATCTTCTAAAAGCAAGACATTCGAATCGGTCAGGTCGCCGGGCTCAAGACCGTTTTTCTTTGACAGGGGATGGGACTGCGGTGCGATAAACAGAAACTCATCATCGACCAGGGCCATGGTCTCAATACCGGGCGCGTCCCAAGGCAACGCAATCAGAGCCGCGTCCAGTTCCCGCGCGCGCACCCCATCAAGCAGCCGATCGGTTGTCTCTTCCCGCAGGAAAAGCTTCAGCTCCGGGTAGTCCTGTCGCAGCCTGGGCAAAATCCGAGGCAGCACATAAGGTGCCACCGTCGGAATAGCCCCAAGCCTGAAGCCACTCGACAGCGGGCGCCCTGCCTCCCTGGCCGCAGCGACCAGGTCTTGAGTCTCCGACAAAACAGTTCTCGCCCGCCGCGCCACTTCATCGCCAGCCGCTGTCAAAGCCGCACCCCGCGCCTTGCGTTCGATGAGTTGGACACCCAGCAAAGCCTCAAGTTCTTTGATCGCCGACGATAGCGTTGGCTGGGTCACGCTACAGGCATCGGCAGCCCGTGAGAACGAGCCTTCCCGCGCAACCGCGTCTAGAAATTGAAGCTGTCTCAGTGTGGGAAGATGCATGGGTCAAATCTGTGTCGTGGCGGCAGAATATCAATTTAGCCAAGCGTCATATCGCGGTGGATCCGCAAGACGCCCCTGGAAACCGGTCCACCCGAGCCTTGGGATGGCCAAGCAGTCGGCACGGAGACGGGAAAGATGTTCAAAGTTTTCCGTTGCACGAAGATGGTGCGAGCGTAGGCTAAACCTATGAACCTCGACTGCCCCGGCCTTGAAAACGATATCCTTAGGCTTGAGCCCTTCAGCCCAGTCCATGTCACCCTCTTGGAGTCGGTGGGAGCCGTGGACGCCATGTGGGCCTACATGCCAGACATTCCAAAAGGAAAGTCAGCGGCGATTTATGCTGCGCATATCGCGGACGAGTATAGCCGCGGCTTGACCGTCCCCTTCACCATGTTTCGCAAATCAGATGATGCCTTTGCCGGCGTCGCAGCCTTTGAAACGATCAGCAAAACCCACAGGCGTCTGCGCATCGCAAATTTCTGGCACCCGGAAACGATGCGCGGAACAGGCGTTTTCCAGGCCTCCCAAGGCCTGTTGATCCGTCGGGCTTTAGACTGGGGCGTTCGCAGGATTGAATGGTCAGTTGCAAAGGATGCAAGCGCAGCGGTACGCGCCGTCAAGCGTCTCGGGGCTGTTGAAGAAGGCGTCTTACGGTCGTACTATCGCCTGGCTGGCGGAGGTTGGGCCGACGTGGTCGTCCTGGCAATGCTGCGCGAAGAGGCAGAGATGGCGCTTCAACGGCTTGAGATTGCGGCCGACATCGCTGCCGAGGCTGCGTCCGAACAGACAAGCGAGACTTGATTTCCCAAAAACTGCGTGCTTTAGGCAAAAAATCCGCGCACCATGAAAAGCGCGCTTTGATTGGGGCAAGACCTCAACGAGGCCCCCCGCCCGGCGAAGAATCGCTCAGCGGGGCACTTCACGTTTGCGCAACACCCTTGGGCTGCTTACCCTGAAAACCTTCAGGGGCAAGCCATTCGGAGGTCGGCATGTTCGACGCGCTTTCAGACCGCCTTGGCGGAATATTTGATGGACTGACGGGGCGTGGCGCCCTGTCGGAAAAGGATGTCAATGCCGCCCTGCGCGAAATCCGCGTGGCACTTCTGGAAGCGGACGTCGCCCTGCCGGTGGTGAAAGACTTCATCGGCAAGGTCAAAGAGCGCGCTGTCGGTGAAGAGGTCATCCGTTCGGTGAAGCCCGGCCAGCAGGTGGTGAAGATCGTCCATGACGGTCTGGTCGACATGCTGGGCGGGGAAGCTGCTGACACCAGCCTGAAAATCGACAGTCCGCCCGCCGTGGTGATGATGGCCGGGCTGCAGGGCTCAGGCAAGACGACGACGACGGGCAAGCTGGCCCTCCGTCTTGCCTCCAGGGAAGGCCGGAAGGTTCTCCTTGCCAGCCTCGACGTCCGCCGCCCAGCGGCCATGGAACAGCTCGCGATCCTGGCCGACCAAGCCGGTGAAGGCGTGACCGCGCTGCCCATCATAAAGGGCCAATTGCCACCAGACATCGCCAAACGCGCCATCCAGGCTGCCAAGCTGGGCGGATATGATGTCCTCATCCTCGACACCGCGGGCAGAACCACGCTCGACGAGCAGATGATGAATGAGGCAGACGAGGTCGCCACCATTGCCGCGCCCCAGGAAACGCTGCTGGTCGCCGACAGCCTCACTGGTCAAGACGCGGTGGAAACGGCGAAACGCTTCCATGAGCGCCTGCCCCTGACCGGCCTTGTGCTGACGCGGATGGACGGCGATGGACGCGGCGGCGCGGCCCTCTCCATGCGCGCTGTCACC
>JBCCTK010000074.1:0-15798 GCA_039198685.1 Pseudomonadota bacterium
ATATCCGATCACCGTAATATCATTGGCCAGTCCCACGGGTTGATAGGCGTCAATATTGAAACCGGCCACGATCTGGTTCATGCCGATTGTCGGATATTCCACAAAATAAGAGGAGCCCAGCAGGCCTGATTCTTCCAGTGTCACGGCGAGGAACATCACCGATCGGGCATGGTCTCCAGCTGCGATTGTTTCTGCGATCTCCAGGATGGCCGAAACGCCCGTGGCGTTATCCACCGCACCATTGAAGATATCATCGCGGTAGAAGTCCTGCGTCGGTTCGCCATTCCGGTCTTCGGACTTTTTGCCCAGATGGTCCCAGTGCGCAGTGAAAAGGACATACTCATCCGGGGTTTGCGTACCCGGCAAAACACCGACCACATTGCGAGATGTTCCACGGGTGACGGACTGTGTGATTTTACCGGCAGCCGTTACGCCAGCCATGGCAATCGGGTTGAAGCCTTGCTGCTTGGCTTCGAATTTCATCTCTTGGAAGTCGAGTCCTGCCTCCGCAAATAGTTTTCGTGCGGTATCGGTTGAGATCCACCCTTCCAACAGGGCCCGGTCGTCGCCGGCATTGGAGCGAACCAGATCGGCTTGGGCACCCGACCATGAATTGGCGACGACATCCCATCCATAAGAGGCGGGCGCCGTCTCGTGGACAACAATGGCTGCCTTTGCGCCCTGGCGCGCAGCTTCCTCGAACTTGTAGGTCCAGCGGCCATAATAGGTCATCGCCTCACCTTTGAAGAGCGCGGGATCTTTCGTGGCGAAGCCAGGGTCGTTGACCAGCATCACAACAGTTTTACCGGTGGCATCGAGGCCGGCATAGTCGTCCCAGCCATATTCAGGGGCCACGACACCATACCCAACAAACACCAATTCACTGTCTTCAAAAGAGGCTTCGATAACGTTTTGGCGCTTTGTCCAAATCACGGCGTCTTCGCGCAGCGCCATTGGGAAGTCCCGGCCAGATGTGCCACCTGAAAATGTCAGCGTGGACGCGGCTTCATCAATCGTTTGTTCTACCATGGCGACGGTCTGGAAGAAGCTTCCTTCCTCGCCGCCGGGCTGAAGTCCAATTCGAGCCATTTCCTGACCAATCCAATCTGCGGTCAGTTCTCCAACTTCTGCACCCGGGCCACGGCCTTCGAACGCATCGTCGGCCAGAATATCAACACGAACGGCGAGATCTCTTTGCGTTATGTCTGGCGTTGTCCCCTCGGGCAAAGGAAGTGGAAGCTCTATGTGACCTGTCTGCGCTGTTTGAATGACCGTATCAGGCGTGGTCTCGTCTGGCGCATCATTGGAGCAGGCCACCAAGACGATCAGGCTGGTAGCAGCGGTGAGGGTTCGCAACATTTGAAACGTCCAAATATCATAAAATCGGGGCTGTCCGTTTTGCTATAGCGCCCAGAAGAAAGCATCAAGCGCCGGGCATAAGTGCGCGGACTTCATTTGGCAGGGCAAGCGCGCCCTTGGCGATATCTAAATTGAAATATTTCATCGGTCCGTCGACCTGATGGCTATAAATCGGCTCCAGCAAATTGTCCTTCGACAACAGACCAGCATTCCAGTCACCCGAGATATAGAACGGACAGGGCATCAGAACCGGTTTGAAGTGTGGCCAGAGGTTTGCCAGGCGGGGCAGCAATTCCGCCATTCCTCGGTGGTAAAACGTCGTTGAGCCCAGCATCTGTATTGCGATGCCGCTGGGTGTGAGTCCCGCTTTGAGACTTTCATAAAATGCGTCTGTCGCGAGGGGACTGGCATTTTCGACGCCATCATGGGCGCCTTCGCAAATATCTGTGCTGTCGATGATTATGACATCGAACGCCCCGGGATTGGCGGCGAGGTAGGCTGCGCCATCGCCGATACGAATCTTGACCCTTGGATCGTCCAATCCCGTGGCGACATCAGGCAACCATTTTCTGGAAACCTCGACCACTGCGCCATCAAGTTCGCACAATTCGATGGAGGCCAATGTGGGATACTTCACCAGTTCGCTTACGGTCCCACCGTCGCCACCACCAATGACCAGGACACACTTCGGATCGCCGTGGCAGGCCATTGGAATGTGTGCCATATGCTCATGGTAAACATGGTGCGTTGATTGGGTAAGCATGGTGACACCATCGAGCAGCATCACGCGGCCGTGCAACTCTGTCTCAATGATCTTGATGTCCTGGAACGGACTTTCGATGTGCTCAAGCAGGGCGGTGGCTTCAAAATAAAGCCCATGGGATGCATCGTGGACGTCGTAAAATCGAGTGGTCTTGGTCATGCTGGGTTGATTAGTCGGGCTCGACTGCGGCTTCAAGCTATAGCGACTGTGGGGTCGCGGCAAAATTCTGAACACCCAATAACCTGTTTAGGTCCGTTCCCAATCGATCAGCCGGGCAGCGGGATCCACTCATCCTCTCCATCGGGCATTGCGAAGGGCGTGGCGTTCCATTTGCCATCGATGCTGGCAGTCCAATCGGCCTTGGCCTGCTCGATCAGGTCCGGGCTCGACGCAACGAAATTCCATTCGATAAAGCGTTTTTCTGGATAGGGCGTTCCTCCGGCGAGCATGAATTTCGCGCCGTGCTCTGCCACGATTGGAACGTCGCAGCCCTCCGTGAAAATGGCCATCATGCCAGCGTCCAGAGTTTCGGATCCAACGTTCAATGTGCCTTCGACGACATACAAAGCGCGTTCAATTGCAGCGTCTCCGGGGACTACGAAGGCGCTACCTGCCGAGGCACTGCCCGCCAGATACCAAATTGGATGGGGAAACGACACGGGTGAAACGTGTCCCCAGGCTTGCCCCGCGATCAGATGGAACTGCGTGCCGTTCACATCGAAAGTGGGGATCGTCTCTGCCGGGTGATGGTCAAAACGCGGTTCGACTTGTTCGTGGAAGACTGGAAGGGCAACCCAGGTCTGGATGCCCTGGATTCGTTGCCCCGTTGCGCGTTCTTCCGGCGGGGTGCGTTCGGAATGGGAAATACCGCGCCCTGCGGTCATCCAGTTCACGGCGCCAGGTCGAATGACAAGATCACTGCCGATAGTGTCCTTGTGCGCAATGGCGCCTTCAAACAAATAGGTCACAGTTGCAAGGCCGATGTGGGGATGGGGCCGTACATCCATCCCTTTGCCAGGAGGCGCGTCGGTTGGGCCAAAGTGATCAAAAAAAACGAACGGACCGACGCTTCTTCGTTTGTGAAATGGCAAGAGCCGCTTGACCATCGCGCCGCCGCCGAGGTCCTTCTCGCGAGGCTGAATGATCAGGTCTAGCGTATTGCATTCGGGCGCAATGGCGTCTGCGGCATCCTCCGAGCCGGTGGGGGCGTTCGACATGTCGTCTCCTTGGCGCTCTGCTTTGCTGTACCAGATATGGGATCATGTCCGACGACCTCCAGTCCTTTGCAAACCGGTTGCGCGCTTGCACGCTTTGCAAGGGTGACATGCCCAATATCCCCAACCCCATCTTGCAAGTGAGCGAAACGGCTCGTCTCCTTATTGCAAGTCAGGCCCCGGGGAATCTGGCCCACCAGTCCGGACGGCCTTTTGATGACCCCTCCGGCCGCCGGTTGCGGGCGTGGATGGGCGTTACAGAAGCAGAATTCTACGACACGTCCCGTGTCGCCATTGCGCCGATGGGGTTCTGCTTCCCCGGATATGACCGAAAGGGTGGTGACCTGCCTCCCATGAAGCGGTGTGCTGCTGAATGGCGAGAGGGCTTGCTCGAGCGGATGCCGAACATCAAAGTAACCCTCCTAATTGGAAGTTACAGCCAGCGGTGGCATCTGGGCGGCCGCGCAAAAAAAACGCTAACGGCCACTGTTTTAAACTGGAGAGACCACCTAAGTGAGGGATTGTTCACAACACCGCATCCGAGTTGGAGGAATAATGCATGGCTGAAGGCAAATCCCTGGTTCGAAGACGAGGTCCTGCCAGTCTTGCAAGCCTCGGTGCGCTCCTGTCTTTGATTGGTGTTCTGGCGCTACCCATTCCCGGATGCACGCCCGTAACCCAGGGGCGATTGGAGATCGCGATGCCCGATACGCCACATTTTGACCAGGAGAATGATCGCTTCCTGACTTTTGATGGTGCCGAGCTTGGCCTCACGGTTTGGGAAGCAGACGTCGAACCCGAAATTGTTGTGGTTGGACTCCACGGCATGAATGATTGGGCCAACGCCTTCCATATGGCAGCCCCGTTTTGGGCCGAGCAGGGCATCACCACCTATGCCTATGACCATCGCGGTTTCGGACGTTCTCCAAACAAGGGCATCTGGCCGAAGGAAGATTTGATGCGCCAGGACCTGCGCACAGCTGTGCGGGTGGCGCGTCAACGCCATCCCGATACGAAGATCGCCGTCGTCGGCATTTCCATGGGCGGGGCCGTCGCCGCTTCGGCCTTTGGGTCTGATGATGTCCCGGAGGCCGATATGCTTGTGCTTTCCGGACCCGGTTTTCGAGGTTGGGGCGCATTGCCGTTCGCCTACAGGGCCAGCCTCTGGGTTTCTGCACGGGTTCGGCCCGCATGGGTTGTGACGCCGCCGCGCCGCGTCGTGCGGATTGAGCCAACCGATAATATCGAAATGTTGCGCGAGATGTGGGCGCATCCAAACATGACCCGTGAGAACCGGATCGACCAGGTTCACGGTGTTGTGTCTCTCATGGAGACCGCCCATGACCGCGTTTCGAAGATCCCGTCCAACATTCCGGTTTTCGTTACATATGGGGCGAAGGACATCGTGATCCCGCCCAATGCAATGGCCCGTTCAGCAAAAGTCCTGCCCGACCACGCAAGGACCGCCTACTATGAAAACGGCTATCACATGATCCTCAGAGATCTGGACTCTGCGCGCGTCCACACCGATACGCTGAGCTTCCTGAAAGATCCGAAAGCGGACCTGCCAAGTGGTGCACCGCCCATTCCATGGGCGCCCCAGGGTGATTAGACTCCAAGTGTTGATTGCTTCTGTGCATTGACCCGGCGCCCCAGCTGGCGGTAAGCGCGGCCCATGTTCGATCATCCTTCCTTTGATGCCCATGAGGGCGTCCACGTCTTCCATGATCCCGAGACAGGATTGCGCTGCATGATCGCAATCCACTCGACGCATCTTGGCCCCAGTGCAGGCGGCTGTCGTATGTGGAATTATGAGACCGGCTCACAAATGTTGACGGACGCTTTGCGCCTATCCCAGGGCATGAGTTACAAGAATGCGATGGCCGGGCTTGAACTGGGCGGCGGCAAGGCCGTAATTTGGGGCGATAGCCACACTGACAAAACACCCGATCTATTCCGCGCCTTTGGCCGTGCAGTCGAGAGTCTTCAGGGCCGGTATTACACCGCTGAAGATGTCGGGATCGATGTTGCCGACATCCAAACCGCTGGTGAAGAAACCCGCTATGCGGCGGGTCTGGGCGTAGGGGCCGATGCCAGCGGAGACCCGTCTCCCGTGACGGCCTTGGGCGTATTTCGCGGCTTGAAAGCAGCGGCAGAACGGGCGTTTGGAAACGACGACCTGTCCTCCCGCACGGTGGCCATTCAAGGGGTCGGGTCCGTTGGTGGATATTTGTGTGAGCACTTGGCTGAAGCGGGTGCGAAATTGATCATTTGCGATGTGGATAAAGCCGCGCTCCGGCAGGTCGCCGATGCGACAGGGGCTACAATTGTTGCGCCCAATGACATCTATGATCAGGACGCGGATATTTTCTCGCCCAATGCGCTCGGCGCGATCATAAATGATGCGACCCTCGTCCGGCTGAAGGCCAAAGTTGTCGCTGGCGGCGCCAAAAACCAGCTCGTTATTCCTGAAATGGGCGAATACCTACGTCGCCACGGAATTCAATATGCGCCCGATTATATCATAAATGGAGGCGGCATTATCAACGTCGCCGCTGAAATTCGCGGCTCTTATGACCGGGCGTGGGTGGAGGACAAACTTGACGCGATGATCGCGACACTCTGCCATGTCATGGACACTGCCCTTAGCGAAAACGTGGCGACCAATCTTGTCGCTGATCGCATCGCTCGCGAGCGCATTGCCCGCGAATAGATGCTCTAAACCCTAAAGCATTGGTCTTTCAAATGCGGTCATTTGGTGGTGTGTCGCGTTTGTGCTGGCAAGGCGCATACCGCTGCGGGATGCCGGCATCGTCGGACCGGAGCGCAACGATGTCCCTGGCGGAAAAGGCAAGTGACCAAATGATCGCATTTGAGAGACCAATGCTTTGAAACCTCACCAACAAGCCTGCCACGGAAGCGGGTGAGTATGGTCTGTCTTGAGACGTCTAAGCCCTTTTGCGATTCCACCATCCCCGGCGACGGGGCTTATCCTCTTTTGGTGCCTCGATGGGAGCCTCATTGGTAGGAGAGTCGGGACCTTCGGCTTTGATTTCAGGCTCTGGAGCAGGTGTGGTCACATCAGCCACCACCGGTTCCGGGGCAATTTCAGGCTCTGGCGCGTCCTCTAAGTCAACTGGGACTGCCTTTGGGGATGCGTTGTCTTCAATGACCGCGGGTTCAGCGGCAGGCATTGCGGGCTCCTCTCCCTGAACGGTCTTAGCGTTTTCAGGGGCCTCGTTCGACATCTCTTCCGATTGAACGGTGTCTTCGCGGGGGGCGGTCTCGACGGTGTCGCGGCTGCGATTGCGTCCACCTCGTCTGCGGCGGCGCCGCTTTTTCGGTGCACCGGCGGCATCCGTTTGGCGTTCGCTCGTATCGCTGCTATCTCCCGGCGCCGTTGCAGCGACGGCTTCTGCAAGCTCTGCTTCTGCGGTGTCTGGATTGTCCAGCATTTCCGCTGCCATCAAGGAGACACCGTCGAGGAATGCGCCGCCATCTTCAGGGATGATATCGCCCTTTGCGCGCGTGAGGCTCTCTGGATCAATGGGCTCAAGCTCTGGCACATCGGCAACCGCCTTCACGGTTTCGACGTCGCCATCTTCACGACGACGGCGGCGTCCGCCTCGGCGGCCGCGGCGACGGCGCTTGCGCTTGCCTCCGCTTTCGTCATCGTCGTCGCTGTCATGGGTGGACGCGGGTGTGTCCGCTTCGGTGATCTCTTCGTCCTCTTCATCGATGACATCGAGATCCGTGATGGTGTCAGCCGGATCCGGCGGGGCTGTCTTACGACGGCTGCGCTTCAGGCGCGCTTTCGCGTTGGGATCTTTTTCGGCATGCACGGAGAAATCGCCTGACAGCATGGAATCCGAGGAGGTGACCGTGATGGCAAAGCCGGCGGTCTCTTCGATAGCGGCGAAGGCGTCCCGCTTATGGTTGAGCAGATAGAGTGCAACATCTGTTGGCGCCTCTACGGTGATCGACTTCAATCCGCCCGTTGCCGCTCGCGCTTCAATGGCCCGAAGCAATTGCAGGGCCGCGCTTTCCACGCTTCGCACTCGGCCTGTTCCATTACAGGCAGGGCAGGGGTCAGAGGTTGCCTGCAGGAAACCTGCGCGCCGCCGCTGACGGGAGATTTCCATCAGGCCGAACTGGGAGATACGGCCATATTGGACACGCGCCCGATCGATCTTGAGGTGGTCTTTCATCGCCTTTTCAATGGCGCGATTGTTCTTGTTCTCGTCCATGTCGATGAAGTCGATCACGACAAGGCCGGCCAGATCGCGCAGGCGCATCTGGCGGCATGCTTCTTCTGCCGCCTCCAGATTAGTGCGCAGGGCCGTTTGCTCGATATTGCGTTCTTTGGTGGCTTTGCCCGAGTTGACGTCGATTGCCACCAAGGCCTCTGTCTGGTTGATGACGAGATATCCACCGGACTTCAGGCGTACCTCCGGTTTGAAGATACTGTCGAGCTGCTCGTCAATGGTGTGATCTACGAACACCGGTACGGGGTCGGTCCAGTGTTTTACCTTCCGGGATTGGCTCGGCATGATCAGTTTTGCCAGATCCTTAGCCTCGCGATACGCGGCTTCACCCTGGATCAGGACTTCTTCGATCTCTTTGTCGAACATATCGCGCAGGGCACGATGCACCAGGCCGCCTTCTTCGTTGATGAGGCAAGGCGCCATGGATGTGAGAGTTTTCTCGCGGATCTGATCCCAGAGTTTGATCAGGTAATCATAATCGCGCTTGATATCGGTTTTTGTGCGTTTGGCGCCGGCGGTTCGTACAATCAGACCCATGCCTTCTGGCATTTCGAGTTCGCCAACGATTGATTTTAAACGATTTCGGTCTGCGCCATTGGCGATCTTGCGGGAAATGCCCCCGCCGCGCGGTGTGTTGGGCATAAGAACCGAATACCGTCCAGCGAGGGACAGATACGTTGTCAGGGCCGCGCCCTTGTTTCCGCGCTCTTCCTTTGCAACCTGAACCAACATCACTTGGCGGCGGCGGATCACTTCCTGAATCTTATATTTTCTCAGGAATGAATTGCGGGGCGGGCGTTTTTTCCTTGTTGGGCTTCGCCGACCGCTGGCGGCTTTTGCCCCTGTCTCGGAAGACTCCGTTTCAGATCCGGTCTGAGCCCCATCGCCTTCTACATCACCGTCACCTGCAAAATCATCGGTGGTTTCGGCGTCTGTTTCATCAGTTTCATCGAAGGCTTCGGCCGCTTCAGCCCTATCCTTTGAGGCATCGTGGTCCCCGTCTGAGGCGTCATCATCGCTTTCATCGGACAAGTCGGTGTCGATTTCATCATCGGCGTTTTCGTCTTCGTCCTCATCAAGGTCGTATTCGTCTTCCTCTCGATTGGCGGCGGCTTCTTCAGCCGCTTCCCTCAGGAGCGCTTCGCGATCCGCCTTGGGAAGTTCGTAATAGTCAGGATGGATTTCAGAGAAGGCGAGAAAGCCATGGCGGTTGCCGCCATATTCCACAAACGCGGCCTGCAACGATGGCTCAACACGTGTTACCTTGGCCAGGTAGATATTTCCTCTGAGTTGTTCTTTTCCTTGTGTTTCGAAATCGAAGTCGTCAACCTGTTGATCCGTGACAACGGCGACCCGGGTTTCTTCCGGGTGGGCCGCGTCGATCAGCATAAGTTTGCCCATATAATCTTACCTTATGACCTGGCCGCGCGTGCCGAGGGATTTGCCTCAGGGCCTGTTGCGTCGGGCCAGTTTGTGTTTTTGAGAGGAAGCAGCGAGCAGGTTGGTAACGCACGTATGCGCGTTCCCATAAATCAGTGTCTCGACCGGCTTCGGTGTGCATCTTTGTTCCGTTTTCCGGGGCCCTTGCGGAGCGGCGCCAAGGGGCGAACCAAAACCGGTGAGGGCAGGGAATTCGTCTTGTGTGGCTGAGCATCAGCGCAACACTTACATGGATGAGAACGGTTCGCTTGGGAACCCCCTTTCAGAAAAAGGCAGCAGTCGGCTTTGATCCCGACTGCGATACATGTTCGGTTAATTTGCCTGGTGGCATGAACGCGTACAGCTTGTCGTAGGTCTTGAAAAACCGGAGCGTCCATCGACCATGGCCCTGCCCAGAGCCTTTCTTCAACTTCTGCTGCTTTGCGCGATTAGCCTGACGCTGCCATGGCATGCGTCGGGCCAGGTCGACAGTGTTCGCGTTGTGGGCGACGGTGTCGTCACGCGGGTTACGCTTTGGAGTGATGGCCCGCTGCAAACCGATGTGCTCGTTGCGAGGGAAGAGAATGCGCGCCAGGTCTTGGTGGCCTTTGATGGAGCCAGCGCTGCGACCCAAGGACCCATGCGGCCTGTGTCCCATGCCACCGGCATCTCAGGATACGGCTGGCAGGATGGTTTTCTTGCATTTAATCTGACCCATCCGATGATGGTCTCCAGGAAACTGGACTTACCGCCCGCCGGCGATGAACGGCGCTACCGTATTGTGATTGATCTTGCTGCTGTCTCTGATGCCCGGTTTCAACATGCCGCCAGCCGAGTAGAACGCCGTGTGGCAGATCGACTTGCCGCCCATCGCAGTGTTGTCGATATGCAGGTGGCGACAGTGAATGCCGCGCCGGAGGGCCGGGAGGTGGTACTCGAGCCCGCACCCAAGCCGAATGAATACCTCGTTGTGATCGATCCTGGACATGGCGGGAAAGACCCCGGAGCGATTTCGTCTGCGGGCTTGAAAGAGAAAGATGTGGTGCTGTCTGCGTCTCTAGCTCTGAAGGATATTCTAGAAGAGACCGGTCGATACCGCGTGCGTATGACCCGGGCCGATGACCGGTTCATCGAACTGGGTGACCGGGTCAGCCTGGCACGCGAATGGGGGGCTGACCTCTTTATCTCAATCCATGCTGATGCAGCGCGCAGTCCCGATGTTGCTGGTGCTTCTGTCTATACGATTTCAGAGCGCGGCGAAGGACGGATCGACCGTGAATCCGAACGGAACAACTGGGATATCGACGTTGAAGAGGGAGTATCTGATGAGGTATCCGGCATCTTGGAAACCCTCACCATTCGCGAAACCAAATCAAATTCGGGCCTGTTTGCGGAACTCCTCCTGCCCGAGCTGGCCAAGGCCGGGCCAGTTCTGCGCAACACGCACCGCAAGGCCGGGTTTTACGTTCTGTTGGCGCCTGACGTACCAGCTGTTCTGCTCGAAATGGGGTTTCTAACCAACACTGCCGATGCGCGTCGTCTGGAGGATGCGCGTGGCCGCAGAGCATCGATGGAGGCTGTGGCTGAAGCGATTGATACCTACTTTGATCGGCAGGATTTGGTTTTTGCTTCAAATTGATGATTCAGTGCGTCGCATGACTGGAATGATGCGTGATACTTCTTCCATGAACAGGCATGGCCCTATTCTGGTCCAATTGCAGTGCGAATCCGCACACGCTAGACTATAGACACATTAGTCGCCGCCGCGCCCTGAGCTGAGGACATAATCCATGGCAGCCACCAAGAGACGAAGCGTGTTGAGCTGGGCCCTTGTCCGGCGTTTTCTGATCTTCATTGCGATGCTGGGTGTCTTGGGCATCGCAGGTGTGGCGCTGATTGTAGCTGCGCTGTCGCGCGATTTGCCAACGGTGGAAACGCTTGGTGAGTACGAGCCGCCGATTACGTCGCGGGTGCACGCAGGTGATGGGCGTCTGATTGCCGAATTTCAGGGCATGGGCGCCGACGGTACACCACAGTACAGAGTGTACGTGCCCTATGATTCCATCCCGGAGAACGTCATCCAGGCCTTCGTCTCCGCAGAGGACAAGAAGTTCTTTGAGCACCAAGGAATAGATTGGCTCGGCATGGTGCGCGGGGTTGTTAATAGTGCACGCAACAAGCTCACAGGATCGGGGGGGCTGCAGGGCGGATCCACGATTACCCAGCAGACCGTCAAGAATATGTTATTGACCCGCGACCAGACGGTCGTTCGAAAGATAAAGGAAGCCGTTCTCTCAAGGCGCGTCGAGAGCGCCTTTACAAAAGGCGAAATCCTTGAGCTCTATCTGAACGAAATTTATCTCGGCGGCGGCTCCTATGGGGTTGGTTCTGCCGCCCTGGAATACTTCAACAAATCGCTTCCCGAGTTGAACCTTTCTGAAGCGGCTATCTTGGCGTCACTCGCCAAGGCGCCCGGCACGGTCAATCCCTACACACGTCCTGAACGTCTTCTGTCTCGCCGCAACTATGTGCTCGGTCGCATGGTTGAAGACGGTTATGTGACCCGAGCCGAGGCGGATGAGGCTATCGCCCAACCCCTGACCACGACGAGGCGCTTTCGAGGTGACGAGTATCAGGCGGCGACTTACTTCGTTCAGGAAATTCGAAGAGATCTATTGGAAACCTATGGTGAGGAAACGCTCCATGATGGGGGACTGTCGATCCGCACCACAATAGACACCGAATTACAATTGGCCGCCACGCGGGCTTTGCGCGAGGGCCTCGTTGCATATGATCGCCGCCATGGGTTTCGTGGACCGTTAGGTGAAATTGAGTTGGACGGAGAAGCTCTCGGGATTCTCGCCGATTTCAATATGCCAGCCGGCCATGGCACGTGGGAAGCCGCATTGGTTACGGGCTTGAACGCCGATGGAACGGCAACAATTCGCTTGGCAGACAATACCGAAACCGTTCTTTTTGAAGAGGATGTGACCTGGGCTGGCAACACCTTCAATCGGGACGATGGCGTGTCTGGTCTACTGGCCGGTGACGTGGTGCTGATCGAGGTTGATCGCCAACCGATGCAACTGACCGAGGAAGAGCTTCTGACTGTTGAAGCGCAAGAGCGTTTATCTCCCAAGCGTGGATCAGCCTTGGCCGTGATTGAGGAACTCACGGAACCCGTCGGACGGGCCAGTCTCCGCCAGCTACCCGATGCAGAAGGCGCATTGGTTGCAATGGACCCTCATACTGGGCGGATCCTGGCCATGACGGGCGGGTTTTCGTTCTATCGCAGCGCCTTCAACCGTGCGACTCAGGCGCAGCGTCAGATTGGTTCGTCATTCAAGCCTTTCGTTTATGCAGCCGCCTTAGAACGTGGCTACACGCCAACCTCTCTCGTTTTGGACGCCCCGTTTGTGGAATTTGATGTGGAGGCTGACGATTTCTGGGCGCCGGGCAATTATGCCGAGGGCCGGTTCTACGGGCTTTCCACCATGCGACTCGGGTTGGAAAAGTCTCGAAATCTGATGACCGTTCGCCTTGCACAGGACATTGGCATGGAGGCTGTGTCAGAGTTCGGTGAGCGTCTCGGCATCTATGATGATTTGGACCCTTATCTGGCCATGTCCCTGGGCGCCGGCGAGGCCACCATGATGGACCTGTCAAAGGGGTACGCGACTATGGTAAACGGCGGCAAACAGGTTCAACCGATCTTGCTTGACCGGATTCAGGACCGGTATGGCGAGGATATGTGCGTCACCGATCCGCGTCTTGGGTTTGGACGTGATGATGACTCCATGGATTTGACCCGCATCGGGGATGCGATCTGTCAGGCGGCCCCCGTTCAAGCCGAGTCCTCAACAAATGAGGGCGATGGGCTTGAGCAAGCCGTTGAGCCCATCGATCTGGTGTGTCCCGATTGCAATAATTTCGAAGGTTGGCAGGGAAGTGAACCGCCTTTGCTGCCAGATACACGCGAACAGGTCCTCGATCCCATCGTGGCCTATCAAGTGGTGCATATGCTCGAAGGCGTCATCCAGCGTGGTACGGCGACTTCAGTGCGCCGAAAAGACGGACTGGAAGCGGTGCCCCTTGCGGGCAAGACCGGTACCACAAATGACTATAAGGATGCCTTGTTTTTCGGCTTCTCACCGGACCTGGTGGTCGGCATTCGGGTCGGATTTGATACGCCCCGCACCCTTGGCGAAGGTGAAGGGGGGTCAGTGGTGGCCGCGCCTATCTTTGCATCCTTCATGCAGACGGCGATGAAAGACCAGGAAGCCCTACCGTTCCGCCGCCCGCCTGGCGTAAGTATGGTGCGGATCGACGCGCGCACAGGCACGCTCCCGACGCCGGCAACCGATGTGGTCATCGATGAAGCGTTTCGGCCCGGCTCTGAGCCTGGCTTTACCTTTGATGAGGGTCAGGGTCTCCAGATCTCCGGAAGCGGCGGTGATTTGTTTCGTTCGGTGACCAGCGAAGATGCACTTTTGCCGGGCGCGCCAGGTCTCTCTGATCCCGGCGCGTTGCCAGGATCTCCCGATGAGCTGGGCTTCGATGTACCGGGCCCGCAGCCAGGACAGGACGATGAAGTCGTGGCAGACGGTCTCGGCGACACTTGGTAGCGGATCGCTTCGAAGCCATGCATTGCCTTGACGGCGCTTTGAAACGCTTCCATTTGCCGAAGCCCAACTCGTTTTTCGTATCAGGAGCGCGCCAGCGCCATGTCCGCCGACATTCAAACCCTTGCAGACCAAATCAAGCAGTCCACCGAACTGCTGAGGAGGCGTCTTTGACTGGGACGTCGCCACCAAACGCCTCGATGAGCTGACCGCGCTCAGCGAGCGCCCTGACTTTTGGGATGATCCCGAAGACGCGCGAAAACTCATGCGTGAGCGCCAGCGCCTGGCAGATGGGATCCAGACGGTTTCGGTGTTGGAAACCGACCTCGCCGATGGGATGGAGCTTCTAGAGCTGGCCGAGGATGATCCCGATATGGTCGGCGAAGTGCTTGCCAGCCTCGAAAAGGCAGCTGCCCGCGGCGCAAAGGCTGAACTGGACGCGCTGCTCTCTGGCGAGGCCGATGGCAATGATGCCTATATCCAGATCAATGCAGGCGAGGGCGGCACGGAAAGTCAGGACTGGGCCAGTATGCTGCGGCGCATGTATGTGCGCTGGGCGGAGAAGCGCGGATACAAGGTCGAGGAGATGGACGAGCGTGAAGGGGAGGAGGCCGGCATCAAATCGGCCACGCTCGCCTTCAAGGGTGAGAATGCCTATGGCTGGCTGAAGTCCGAGACAGGCGTTCATCGGCTAGTGCGCATCTCACCGTTCGACAGTTCCGCGCGGCGGCACACCTCGTTTGCATCGGTCTCCATCTCTCCCGTCGTGGACGACAATATTGACATTGAGATTAACCCGTCAGACGTGCGCACCGACACATATCGCGCGTCCGGCGCGGGCGGGCAGCATGTGAACAAGACTGATTCTGCCGTGCGCTTGACCCACGCACCGTCGGGCATCGTGGTGGCGTGTCAGAACTCGCGCAGCCAACACGCCAACCGCGACGAAGCCTGGAAAATCCTGCGCTCCCGCCTCTATGAGCTGGAGCTGCAAAAGCGCAAGGACGCGTCCGCCGCCGACCACCAGGACAAATCCGCCATTGGTTTCGGCCACCAGATCCGTTCCTATGTGCTCCAGCCCTATCAGATGGTGAAAGACCTGCGCACCGAGGTCGAGACCAGCGACACAGGCGGTGTTCTCGATGGTGACATTGATCCATTTTTAAGTGCGGCCCTGGCCCATGCTGTGGGAGAGGGGCGAGATTAGACGCAGCCAACTCCCGCGCCCGCAGCGACCGGGCCGTGCGGTGGATCTGAAGATACGCGCAAATGCCAGAGCCGCCCCTCGCCCGGATCGCGGGAGAGGGGCCGCCGCAAGGGGCGGATCGGTTCCTTCGGGGAGGTAACGGTTGGTTCCGCAGACACCTGCGAAGGCTTCGGAGGTGGTCTGCGCAGCAGGCAAATTGATCCGGGGGGTCAATTTGAGCCGGAGAAGGCCAAGGCAGTGGCTTGGCTCTGCTGAAAGGATAAGCGCGTCCACCCGCCCTGCCGCATCCGCCAGCACGCCCCAGCGATCCTCGCGCATTACCCCCATCATGAGCCGGTTGAACGCGGCGCGTTCTTCGGAAAGGTCGATCGCGCGAACATGGATGGTGCCATACCAGGTCAGCTCGACACGGATTCCGGCAAAGGCGTGGCCTTCCTCGATCATGCGGCCTGTCCAGCGCAAGAAAGCCCGCAAGGACAGCCACAGGACGGGCCAGAAGAAGGGATGAACCTTCGAGAAAGGATCGCGCAGGGCTTCCATGGGCGCAAGTATCGCTCAGCCAGCGCGGGTGGGGACAAGTTTTTCTTATTCCGTGGAGACTTGCGGATGGGGCCGGGCCGCGGGCGCCGCCTTGGCGGGCGAAGGGCTGACGGAACCTGGAGGAAGACCAATTCCCCCTAAATCCGCAGATACCTGCGAAGGCAGGTATCCATGGACCCATGTTGCAACCCGCGCTCCGGGTGGCTGGACCGACCCCTGGATACCTGCCTTCGCTGGTATCTGCGCAGGAAAATGGAGGCCGCTCACTCCGTGTGACTTACATCAATCAGTCGAACGGAACGCGGCCTGTAGGGTGCATCGACCAAAGCGATTTGCACTGCTCGCCCGCTGCAATGCCCGCAGATACCTGCGAAGGCCGGTATCCATGGACCCATGTTGCAACCCGCGC
>JBCCTK010000075.1:0-15742 GCA_039198685.1 Pseudomonadota bacterium
CGTGCACCAAAGACCAGGTCCAGGACTGGTTTCACAACCCGCCCGCCAGTTTGGCCAAGGCGCATCGCCATTTGCAGTCGACGCGCGATAAACGCGTCCAGGTCATCGCCTTCCGGATTGCTCTGCCAATACAGAATGATGGGTGGTATCGTGGCGGCGAGCAGGCCGCGCTTTGTATAGCGGTTATAGTCTTCGGATGTGTCGCCAATCGCATCCCATACCATGTCTGCCACACTCCAGCAGCGTTGGACGCTGTCGCCGGCGTGTGTGGGCCAGAACCCCCGCGCACTGGCGCGTTCCACGGCTTTTCGGTGGGGTGCCAACGTGTCGAGCCAGCTGCGGATCCCAAAAGCCACGCGCTCATGGATGCGCATCTCTTCAAGGGGGGTGGCCTCGATTGCCCTGCGTGCCTCGGTCTCAGCGGAGTCAAAAAAGGCTTCAATCAGGTCGTCTACGCCGCGGGGTGCGGCCAAGGCCTGCTCTCCGACACTGACTTCCGCCGCATCGGCTGCGAGCCGCGCGGCCATCTGAGTCCAACCGTATTCCGGAACGAGTGGTAGAAGCGCAGCCAGCCAGCGAGACCGAATCTCAGCCGATGGCGTTGTTTCTGGGGTCTTATCTGTGGTAGTCATCGCTATTGGCCCGTGATATACGCGCCGCTTCGAACACTGACGCACATCGCATTACCACACCTATCTGGGGTCTGCGGGCCCTGGAACCAAATGGAGAGTTGACCATCGTACAGATCATCGTCCGCGACAATAATGTCGAGCAGGCCCTGCGCGCGCTGAAGAAAAAGATGCAGCGCGAGGGTCTCTTCCGGGAAATGAAATCGCGCACCCACTTCGAGAAACCTTCAGAGAAGAAAGCGCGCCAGCGTGCTGAGGCCGTGCGCCGCGCCCGGAAACTCGCCCGCAAACGCGCCCAGCGCGAGGGCATTGTCTAGACCACCGCGGATCTTCCAGAATAAGAAAAGCCCTCGCACATCCGGTGCGGGGGCTTTTTTCAGATCTCACCGAGACTTTGGCGTCATAACCCAGATGCCTATTCAAGGTTCCTGCGCTTGATTTCTGCATCCGTATCAGACATTTCTTTGAGAAAAGCTGTACGCAGCGTCGTATATTGTTCGAGCTTGCGCGCACGGTCGCGCACACGAAAACCACTGTCAATATGGTCACAGCCCTTCCACACAAGCGCAGCAAATCCCGCCGCGGCGACCAAAGCTGCTCCACCGGTTATGGGCGTCAGCGCTATCCCTCCGCCCCACATCCCAATGGAGATCACCCAACCAAGCGCTGTATGACCAGTTTCTTCTGTCGCACCTTTGTTTTCGCCCTTTGTCTCTGCAATGTTGAGATCAATTCTTTGTTTTAGACTGTCGAGTTCAGACCGGTAAGCGAGTAGGTTTCTATCGTCTCGATCGCTAATTGGCGTCCGTCGCTCCCCAAGCATCTTCAACAATGGTTCTTGAGCCGGCATCCGTTATTCGGTTTGGTCATCCGATGGCGCAACAGAAGTGGCTAAAACCGCTTGGACAACGGCGCGAGCATTCGCATCGTTGATGGTATCTTCGGTGTTTTCGACCCACGCAACCAGCCTTTGTGAAAGTTCATCAACAGAAGGCAAGTCAGGCTGCATTGCAGTATCGTCGTTGCGAAACTTCAATCGCTGTTGGCGTAACTGTTCGAAGCGCTGATCCAGGGCATCAGACGCACCAATGGCCTGTTTTAGACGTTCAACCTGCTTCATACGCCAAGCGTGCGCTGCCAGAGCGAATACCAGTCCTGAAACGCCTGTAGCGTATACTGGCAGCCAATTGACCGACCACAAGCCTGACAACACTTGTGGTTCAAATGCTTTCGAAATGAGCAGCACTGAGGACGCAACGATCAGGCACCCTCCCAAGAACACGAAAGGAATACTCTTGGAATGCAAGCCCATCAAAAATTTAGCGCGCATGTCTCGAGTGTATGCGTAGATCTAAGGCTATTCAAGTTCAGCCATTGTGGGTTTCCTCAAACCCGCCCCAGGCCGACGGTTCGCTTCAGCATTCCAAGCGCATCATTTACCCCGGCGCCATGGACTGCGCCAGCGCGGTAAACGCGCGCTGCGACCCAGAGGATGGCCAGGGTGGTCAGGGTCATGAGACCGAGTTGGCCGAACACTTCCCAGAGAGGAGGATCGGCAGGCATCCGCAGGATCAGAAGGAAGGGTGTAAAGATCGGTACCCAAGCCATCGCCCCGATGATCGGGCTTTCCGGGTCGGTCATGGCGATCGTTACCATGAACAGCGGCACCATCATCAAGATGATGAGCGGTGTCATCAAGGTCTGGGCTTCCTGGATCGTGTCACATAGCGATCCCAGCGCCAGAAAAACCGAGCCATACATAAGATAGCCGAGCAAGAAACTGATCAGTGCCGGAAACAGCATCGCCGGGTCCAGTGCGGCCGCGACACCCGCGCCCAACACATCGCGCACCTCGCCGGACATGGCCGAGAAACCGGCGACCGTGACAGCGGTGCCGCCCAGTGACCAAACCGACATCAGTGTCAGCGAGACCGCCAGCACCGCGATGAGCTTGCCTGCCAGCAGGTGGGGCAGTTTCACGGATGTCAGCAATGTGTCGAAGATCTTGTTTGATCGCTCCTCAATCGTGCCCATGAGCAAGTAGTTCACCACCGAGAAAATCAGCGTCCACAGCAAGAAAGTCAGACCGACCGCAACGAATTGGGGCGCGCGGTCGGCTATCGTCATCTCCGCGCTCTGTGTTATGTCCTCGCGCAGGAGCTTTTCCGTAATTGATGGGCGGCGCGCCTCGATCCGCTCCAGGATGCCAGGATCAACGTTTTCTTCACTGAAAACGGCCTCGCGCGCCATGGCATTTGAAGCGCGTCGGGCAATTCCGGTGATGCTTGAAAGGCTGGTACTTTCGCTCCAATACTCAACCTCCTCGCCGGTAAAAATGAGTGCACCAAAAAGAGGCTTTGGTCCGTGCGGTGTATCAACGGTCTGTTCACCTGTCAGGAAGGGGCGCAGGCCATCAATATCGCGTGCCGGTGCTGGAACGAGGGCATAATTGCCATCGGGTATGGTAACGCCCGCCAGTTGCGGTGAGGCTTCGCCAAGCGCTGCCTGGGGCGTATCTCCGGCTTCGATTGCTGCATCGAAACGCTCCAGAGCGGCACGGGTCTCACCTTCGCCAACGAGAATGCTGGTCGTTTCGATCATACCGCGTGCGGTATTGGTCGCACGCCGCTGCATTTCGATTTCGACGGCGCGCTCAAACGCCCCATTCCCGTCCACGACGGCGAAATAGCGCACCGGCGTTTGGGATGCGGCAAAAGACGGGAGCGTGATGCCCAGCCCAAAGAGGATGGGCGTAATCATCAGCCCCAACCAAAACCCCCAGGCCGTCACATAACCGAGATAGTCGCGCCGGGCGACGAGATAGATCGAGCGGAGCATATCAGGCCACCTCTTCGAGGGTTTGGATGCGACCATCACCCGTCGGTGCGTCTGCGCCGGCCAAGGCGATGAAGACATCGCGCAATCTTGCCTCTTCCTGCTGGAATCCCGAGATGGGCGCACCGGACTCAATGGCCGCTCGAAGCGCATTCTGGGCACTGCGGCCATCGGGCAAGGCAATCGTCCACCACGTCGATCCGTCGTCGGCATCGCTGGTTTCTGCCTGGGCCTGGAAACCTGTTGTCGCAAGCGCCGAGGCCAAATCGAAACCGGTTTCGACCCCGATCCGAGCGCGCCGGCCCAGAGCATCAAAGGCCTGGTTCAACGTGCCATCAAACACCTTCTTGCCTTTCGCCATCATCACGATGGACTCGCACAATCGTTCGGCGTGTTCCATCACATGGGTCGAGAACAAGATGGTGGCGCCGCGGGCGTGCTCTTCGCGAATGATCTCTTCAAGGGCCTGCTGATTGACCGGGTCGAGGCCTGAAAACGGCTCATCGAGGATCAAGAAATTCGGCTTATGCGCCAGTGTTGAAAGAATCTGGACCTTTTGGGCCATGCCCTTGGACAGCTTCGTGACCTTGGTGCGGGCGAATTCTTCCAGCCCTGTGGCCTCGAGTAATTCGTCGGCTCTGGAGCGCGCCTGGCTGGCGGTCATGCCTTTGAGTCTTGCGAAATAGGCGATCGTGCTGCGCGCATTCATCTTCTTATACAGGCCGCGTTCTTCGGGCAGAAAGCCGACATGTCGCAGGGTTTCGAGCTGCGGCGGTGCACCAAAAAGCGAAACCGTACCCTGGTCGGGGGTCATGATTCCCAAGGCCATACGCAGGCTTGTGGACTTGCCCGCGCCATTGGGCCCAAGAAATCCAACGATTGATCCGGAAGGGACTTCAAAACTCAGCGTATCGACGGCGGTGAACCCGCCGAACTGCTTGGTGGCTCGGTCCAGAATGAGGGGAGAGTGGGTCACGCTGGTCGTCCTCCAACAGATATTTCTCGTTAAACGATAAAGACCGAACTAGATCACAAAGAAGCTCTTGCCAAACCCCTAATGGGCGAGCAGCATTCCTCTTGTGAAATTTGACCTTGGCCTGACACCGCACACTCCAAGCGGACGCACCACGCCGGAAAGCCTTAAGGGCGATGCCGAGTTGCGTGAGATTGAAGACGCGCTTGAGCGGCTGGATTCGGGCGATTTCGGTTACTGCCAGTGTTGCGGCGGTGAACTGGAATTATCGCGGCTCTGCATGGACCCAACCGTGTCAGTGTGCTTGAAATGCTTGGACTAGAACACTGACCGGATCAGCCAATAAGGGCCCGTGCAATCGAAACGATGACCTGAATGAAAACGGCCAGAGCGGTTAGCCCGATCACCGTGACCATCCATGTGCCACCCATACCCATAAAAAGCCCGCCCAGAAGCGCCGCGCCTGCGCACAGGATCAAGGCGACCATCCAGTTCATGCCAATGGCGAGCGTGAGCGTGATGTAAGCCACAATCGTAATGATAATCGCTGTGCCCCAGACAGAAGCCACCATGAACCCTTTCCAGGTGTTTTCCTGGTCAGAGATGTCCATTGAACCGTGATTATATTCGGAGGTCGCCATGGGTGTGTCTATCCGTTTTGCAGTGTCATATCCGTCCTGCCGTCAGCCAGGAGGCTGGTCAAGGCGACAGCGGCGCGCAGGGGGCTGATCGTGCTCAGTTTATCGGATCATCATCCTTTGGCGGAATTTCGGGAACGAAAGGCGCAGGGAGCGGAGCAGCCGGCACGCCTTCATCTTTGAGGGCCTTGGCCTCATCGGGGGTTGTCGCACCCCATATCGGCCGGTCGTCTGTCTCGCCATAGTACATTGCGCGGGCTTCATCAGCAAAGCTGTCACCGACATAATCAAAATTATCGGCCACATGGTCTCTCGCTTTGGAGACGAACTTTTTCACCATGTCTTCTGGTGTGTTCGCCGCAGTCCGCTTGGTTCCAGACACGGCCGGTGCCATGATCTGCTTGGACACTGAATCCGATCCACAGACCGCACATGTTACAAGGCCGCGTGCTTTCTGGTCATCATAGCCAGAAGAGGACGCAAACCAACCTTCAAACTCGGCGCCGCAATCACTGCATTGGAGGGCATACTTGATCATGGACCCTCGGCTCACGCTGCCAAAAGCGGATCGAGTTTGCCGGCACGCTCCAGGGCCATCATTTCATCGCAGCCGCCAATATGGGTCTCGCCAACAAAGATCTGCGGAAACGTGCGACCCCCGCCGGACTTTTGAACCATCTCGTCTTTCTTCCTGGCGTCCATTCCAGCATCAATTTCGGTGAAGGTGGCGCCTTTCTTGTTCAGAAGCTTGAGCGCACGCGTGCAGAACGGACAAAAGGCGCGCGTATATATAGTGACATGGGCCATGGGACGGGCACTCCTTCATCCTATCTGTCCGCTATATAGAGGCGTCTCGCACCCGCACAACGCGCGCAAGTGTCAGCACATCGACGCGCAAGGCCCCGGCCTTGAGCAGCGTGCGGGCACAACCGGTCAGGGTTGCTCCCGTTGTGAGGACATCATCGACCAGAACAATGGTCTTTCCGCGCACAGAAGACTCTCGCCCCTTGCGCAGGCCAAATGCGCCGGAGACATTGCGATGGCGCGCCTTGGGGCTCAGCCCGGCCTGGCTCGGAGTGGCCTTGCGGCGCTTTAGAATGTCGATACGAACTGGAACGCTCGTTCTTCGGGCAACAGCGGATGCCAGCCATCCCGATTGATTGAAGCCGCGTGACGCCAGGCGGCGATAGTGGAGTGGAACAGGCACCATGAAATCCGCGCGTTCGATTAAAACGCCACCGGCTTGCACCATCCAGCTTGCCATCGTCTTGAGACCGTCCCGGCGTCCGGCCCGTTTGAGATCAAGTACGATGCGCCGCGAAGCGTCATCATAGGCGAGGGCAGCACGTGCGGATGTCCATTTTGGAGGCTTGGCGATACAGGCAGCGCACACGGCCAGCGGGCCAAGATCCACCTCCTGGGGCAAGCCGCATTGGTCGCATACCGGACCCATGAGGAAGGTGAGCTGGGCCCATTCGTCCGGGGAAACCGCGCCTTCGCCAATATCGCGCCGGGATGAAACCAATGAACGCGATGGCCAGAGGGCCTCAAGCCCGGCAGACAAAACGCGTATTGCGCGCCCGCTGTGGTGAGTCATATCTTTGCCCATGACGTCTCAATCGCCCCCGATCATTTTTGACACAGTCCGCCATGCCCGCTTCCGCGACAGGGCTGCATCTGACTTTGCCCAGTATGACTTCCTGAAGGCGCGCGTGTCGAGCCAGATGGCCGAGCGGTTGGCAGACACGTCTCACAATTTCGCAGCCGGGCTCGATCTGGGCTGCCATACGGGCCAACTCGCCCGGTCGCTCTTGGACACTGGAAAAGTTGCCTCGGTCCAAGGCATAGAGGTCAGTCAATCCATGGCAGACTTGGCGCGGGAGCAGGGACTGATGACGGCCGTTTGGGATGGCGCGACCCTGCCCATGGAGGCCGATCAGCTTGATTTGGTTGCCAGCGCGCTGTCGCTCCATTGGATCAATGATTTGCCAGGTGCCCTGATTCAAGTGAATCGAATTTTGAAGCCCGACGGCCTGTTCCTGGCGGCGTATTTTGGCGCGGGCACGCTGGCTGAATTGCGCGAATGCCTGATCCGGGCCGAAACCGAGCTGACCGGTGGTGCGGGGCTGCGCGTTTCACCGCTTCCGGGCCTGCTAGACAGCGCGGGCTTGCTGCAGCGCGCTGGATTTGCTCTGCCCGTTGCCGATGTTGAGACGATGACTGTGCGCTACGACACACTGTTCCATTTGGTCGACGATCTGCGGGGCATGGGTGAGCAGGCTTCATTTGCTTTGCGCACGCGGCCTTTGTCCCGGCGCGTGCTGGCCCGCGCGGCGGAGCTCTATGCCCAGGACTTCTCAGATCCCGATGGTCGAATACGCGCCAGCTTTGTCATCATATGGCTGTCGGGCTGGGCGCCTGCGGCCCACCAACCCAAGCCGATGCGGCCAGGAAGCGCGAAGGCATCCCTGGCCGAAGCCCTTGGCGCGGTGGAGAAAAGTGCCGGCGAAAAAGCCGGTGGCTGAGATCCCAAGTGTTGTCTGCACCGAAACAGACGCCACCAGCTCCAAATCGATGGCAAAAGGCGCGTTTTCAACAGCGGGGTGTTAGCCTTTTCACCTTCGCGTTGGCCAGTGTTCATCACCCGCGCATACACTGCGCATGGAAGGGTCTATGTCTGTGGCAAACTTTATGAGAGAGTAGAAGGTGGTCGTGCGTTTGGCCAGCCAGCCCGGCGTCTGCCGGTGCTGAAATACGATTGAATTTCTGGGAAGGAGCCATGCCTGTGCTGCGAACGTCCGTGATGAAGTCAATTTGCATTATCGCCCTCGTTTCACTCTTTGGCTTGCCCGCTGGCGCTTCGCCGCAAGAAACCGGCGTCTCAGGCCACCATACAGCTCATCAGGACACGGCTTACGCCATGATATCGTCAGCGGATGCACCACCCCGGCCTCCGCCGCCGCCTCCGCCAGCACCGGCACCTCCCGCACCCCCTCCACCCCCACCTCCCGACCCGGACCCAAAACCGGCGCCAAAACCTGTGCCCCCTCCACCGTCTCCTATCCGGCCCAACATGTAGGTCGCGATATCACCGAAGGCCCATCGGGCTGATTTATCACCGTCGCGTCTTGAACGATCCAGCCCTCCGGGACTCCGGCCATGGATTTGCAGAGACTCCGCGACAATCCATCGATGACGTACGCGCCAGTCACCGTTCACCGCAATCAATATCTTTGCACACTGGGTTTACACTCCCACAGAGGAGCAAGAGCAATCCAGCAGCCCTGGCAAGACCGTGCAGTCGATCAAAGACCGGATGGCGGGCACCTGAAAGAAGCCCCCGCAGCCCTAACCGGCTCGCGGGGATTTTTTTATGGCGCAGGCTTCACGCTTGGCGCCGGTGTCTTCGAAATCAAAAGGGGCTGACCTCAGTCTTCTTTACACACAGGGCAGATTCGGTAATATACTGTACACGGAAATTCCACTTCTAAAACAGCTTGGAGAGTTAACGCACGACCGACCGTGGTTGTTTGTGTGCACAACATTTCGTAGCGGCTCGACCTGGCTTGGATCCATGCTGGCGATCCAAGGGTTTCGCGGGGCGCAGCGCGAGTGGTTTGCGCGCTATCAATTGGGCGACACAGGTTTGAAACCGGTTCAACAGGCGATTGACGCATCCCGCGGCACCTGGGCCGCTACAAAACTTATGCCTGGCCACAGAAAGGCTGCAGCCAGGGCCCTGGGCATTTCCGACACACCCCAGGCCTTCGAAGACGCCTTTGGACAGATCCGGCGGGTTTATCTTTGGCGCGAAGACACAATTGCCCAGGCGGTTAGCTTGTGGCGTGCCACACAAAGCGGCATCTGGCACGGTAGCGATCGGGCGAAAGGACCCGAGCGGCCGGAATATGATTTCCAGGGCATCTTGAAACAGTGGCAGGCAATCCAGCAATGGAACGCCGATTGGGCCGAATTTTTGGACCCGGTCACACATTACGCTGTGTCATATGAGATGCTGTTATCGAATCCAGCTTCGGAAATCGCCAGAATTATGGGCTGAAAAGAAGCAATAGGCAAAGGGGGGACGCGGCGCCAGCGCGACTCTTACTCAGCGGAGCTTTGCGAAAGGTTTCGATCTGACTTTGACGCGGCCGATCACTTGGCAACCCACCCCGAAGCGCCCGACCCGCGCTCTTTCGCATAAAAGCACGTTCCGGCCGCGCCGTCAGTCCTGGAATAAACCGACCCAACGGGTGCCGTAACAACGCCTTCTGGACTGCCAGCACCCGCCCACCCGGCGCACACCGCCAAACTCAATATACGGCTTTCCATCAAAAGCGTGGTCAAATGTCGTACGCTTGGCGGGAGCCACCTCATCAGGCTTGACGATTGATATTTCTGCGCGGCTTCTATGATTGCTCGGCGATTGAGCAATGCCGGCCATAAATCGAAATTCTCCGCTCAATACATGCTCGGCCCCATCATAGGCCATGGCGCGCAAGGCCGTAATTGAATCATCGGCCCGAAGGGGCTGACGGTTATTATGAGCCCCGCGCGCGCGGCGGCTAATGAACGGCACGCTCCTGGCGCTGGCGAAAAAATCAAAAGACCAAACGGTGCAAATTGGCCGGAAAGGGCCCTGGCGGCGCGGATGTGTCGAACGCCCGGTGGCTGGAGACGTTGAAGGAAGAAAATGGGAAGCAGAAGCGCTTCCTTGCCGATACCATGCCGGACAGTGCAGCCCTGAGGGATTGCGCAACAAAACCTTCTGACCCACGATGCAAAAAGAAAGGCCGTGCATCGCGTGATGGGCGTGCAGGGGCTGTCGGAGGTTTGAGCGATCAGAAATCGCGATTAGCGATTTTCGCGACAACGCCATATCGACGAGCCATTCTGGACCCTTTCACATTCCAGAACAACCCCAACAAACACGACCAAACCCCCGCCTTGAATCAGGTAGGGTGCGAATAAATGCTGGTGCACTTATTGAATATGTCGATATTGCGTTGAGCCGGAAGTATATGTGTGAGGCTTGTCTGCCATTGCGCGCATCCCCGGTCTGCTTGGGCATGACCGAGTTTTAGGCCGCCTTTCCACATGCAAGCCGGGCGCGCCCACCTTTTCGCCATGGGCGCGCATGCCCGTAATCTGCGCGTAAGGATTGTATGTGTAAGGGTTTTCGCCTTGGGTTTGACCGGTGCGAGGGACGCTGAACATGTCGCAATCGATTGCAAGGGCCACCGAAGAGCCGGATCTGCCACGCGCGGAGGCCATGCGTGCCTTGCTGGAAGACGCGCGCAAACGGCTCTTGGAAACGGGCACGCGCAACCGGCTGGTGCATGTGAACCGTGACAATCAGCGCGCAAATGCCCTGAACGTCATCAATGAGCGGTCCGACGATCTTTATGCAATCCTTCGCCAGGGCGGGCGCAAGATGCGCTTCAAGGCCATCGCGCCCGATGCGCCTGAGGAGAGCGAAGACGGCCTGCCGCTGTTGACCGAGCACCGGGCCGATGAGCCCTTCGACGAGGCGCGCTACACCGACGACATCATTGAGACGCCTTTGACCACGGATAAGCTTCACAAGCGCCTGCTGCGGCTTTCGCGCGATTCCCGCTCGGCGGAGGAGGAGCAGGGCATCAATATCCTCTATCTCGCGCTGGGGTTCCTGACCTGGTATGAGGACAAGTCATCCGCCGTGCCGCGCCATGCGCCCCTTGTCATGCTGCCGGTCGAGCTGGTGCGCAATGCGCGCACATCCACATTCGATCTGATCGCCCGCGACGATGATCTTGTGACAAATCTGCCCTTGCAGGAACGTCTCATGGGTGATTTCGGGATTGGCTTGCCTGAGATCGAGGAAGACGAGGCCTGGACGCCCGGCGCCTATTTCGATCAGGTCGCGTCCGTTATCGCCGGGCGTGAGAATTGGCAGATTGACCGCGAGGGGCAGCAACTTGGGTTCTTCTCCTTCGCCAAGCTCTTGATGCTGCGCGATCTCGACCCCGCTAACTGGCCGGGTGCAGGGCTCTTGAACCATGATGTGCTGGGTGGACTAATGGTCTCCGGTTTTGAGCCCGAGGCACCGCTCTTTGGGCGTGAGGACCGCCTTGATGACCGGCTTGAGCCAGCAGATATCATCCAGGTTGTTGATGCCGATGCCTCGCAAACCAAAGTCATCGAAGAGGTGCGGGCAGGTCGCAATCTCGTGGTTCAGGGACCACCGGGTACGGGAAAGTCCCAGACCATCACCAACATCATAGCCGCCGCTGTCCATGACGGAAAGCGTATTCTCTTCGTTGCCGAGAAGATGGCCGCTCTGGACGTGGTGCACCGGCGCCTCAAACAGACGGGCCTGAGCGCGGCCTGCCTTGAGCTACACTCTCGCAACGCTAATAAGAAAGCCGTTCTCGCCGAGCTGAGCCGGACGTTGAACATGGCGTCTGCGATACCGGAAATGCCCAGTTCGCCAGACACGCTAAAGCTTCACCGTGACTCGCTGAATGCGGTGTCTGACCTGCTGCATTCCCCTGTGCCGGAGCACGATTTCACCCCGTTCCAGGCCATGGCTGAAATGGTCGGATGCGTGGGTCGAGGCGCTCCGCCACCATCCTGGCGCCAAGATCATCTGGCAAAGCTCACGGCTGGAAAAGCCAGGGAAATCGCGGAGCTTATTGATGCTTATACGACAGCCCTCGAAGGCGTCGGCAAACGGTCCGATCACCCATTTGCCGGCACGACAAACCTGACCCTCCAGCCCACGGACCTGCAACGTCTTAAGCCTAAGCTGGCCGACACGGCAAAGGCCACTGAAGACCTAGTCGGAAGATGCCAAGCGCTTTCCCAAACACTGGGCGTGGCAAAGCCCACCACTTTGAATGATGTGCGCGACTTCACCGATATGCTTGCAATGGTCGCCAGTGCGCCCGAGGCGACCGCTAGTTTTGCATCTTGTGTTGCACGAGTGGACAAGGCCGACAGGCTGACCGACGCGCTCGAACTGGGCAGGGCCTGGGCAGATGCCAAAGCGGGAGCGAAAGGCACCCTGACCGATGCGGCCTTGACCGTTGAAACGGTGCCCATGCGCCGCGCAATCATTGCGGCAACATCCTCGTTTTTTGCGAGGTATGGCAGGAAATACAAGACCGCCTCCCAGGACCTCGCTTCGGTCTTGACAGGACCATTGCCCAAGACCGCCGCTGAGCGCCTGGCGATTGTGGATGTAATCGTTGACGTTCAGGCGAAAGCAGCCGCCCTGGACGCCGAACGCTTATTTCTAGAGAGAGCGTTCGGGGAAGAGTGGCGCGCGGAGCGAACGCCTTTCGCCGAGATTGCTCGGGTTCATGATTGGTACCTGCGCCTTCGTCAAAATCCCTTCCACCCCGAAATGGCGACGCTTCGCAAGTTGCTCTCGCAGTCCGAGAAACTCCGAAACATGGCGAGCGTCATTCAAAGCAATTGCGCCGCGATCGCAGATCGGTTTGTAGAGGTGAATGCCGCACTGTCCGATCTGTCCGATGGCGATGCCACCACCGATTTCGCCGGACAAGACCTCACGGTGCATGCTGCGACGCTCTCAAGGATGTCGGCTGAAATTAGCCGCTATGGCGAGTGGGTGCACCTGTGCCGAACCGCACAAATACTACATAAAGAGGGGCTTTCTGACCTTATCAGCACATTGGACAAGGGAACGCTTGCGGCCGACTTAGCGGTTCAGGAATTCAGATATGCCAGGGCTGAAGCACAATGGCGTGCCGCTCGGGCGCACCTCCCAAGGCTGGACAAACTGACCACGTTGGAACGCCACCGTTTGGTAAATGCATACAGGGAAGAAGAGACCCAGCGGATCGATGACACTCAAAAACTGATACTGGCCCGCCATCTGGAGCAGATGCCGCGTGGCGCTGCCGGTGAAATGGCATTTATCAGGGGCGAAATCGGCAAGAAGCGCGCGCACAAACCAATCCGAAAACTGATCCGTGCGGCGGGGCAGGCCGTCCAGAAGATCAAGCCCGTCTTCCTCATGAGCCCCATCTCGGTTGCCCAGTTCCTTCCGCCCGGCGCAGTGCAGTTCGATCTGCTGGTCATTGATGAAGCAAGCCAGGTGCGTCCGGAAGATGCGCTAGGGGCGATTGCTCGGTGTGAGCAGATCGTTGTCGTAGGAGACCAAAAGCAGCTTCCTCCAACGTCATTCTTCGACCGGATGACGGGCAATCTTGAAGAAAATGACGAAGGAGAGGAAATCCTCGGCGGCGCAGCCAGGGCAACCGAACTCGAAAGTGTTCTCAGTCTTTGCGAGGCGCGTGGACTAAATCGGCAGATGCTTGAGTGGCATTATCGCTCGCGGGACCCATCCCTTATTCGCGTCTCCAATGTTGAATTTTATGAAAGCAATCTCGTCTTGCCACCCTCGCCGCTACAGTTGGATGATAGTTACGGTCTGAAGTTCAACCGCGTGGACGGCGCCTACACCAGCGCGTCGAGGGGATCGGGGCGTCCGGGAACGAATACGATCGAAGCCCAGGCGCTCGTCGAAGCCGTCGTAAATCACGCGAAGGACCACCCTGAATTGTCGCTGGGTATCGTGACATTCTCCGTTCGGCAAAGGGACAAGGTCACTGAACTCTTGGAACATGCACGCCGCTCAAACACGGTGCTGGATGATTTTCTTCGTGACGGGAAATCTGAGGACGTATTCGTCAAGAACATCGAAAACGTCCAGGGCGACGAACGCGACATTATCTTCATTTCAGTCGGGTATGGACCCATTGAGCCGCGCGGGCGCCTCTCCAGCATGAGTTTCGGCCCAGTCAATGGCGACGGCGGCGAACGGCGCCTGAATGTCCTGTTCAGCCGATCGCGTATCCGCTGTGAAGTGTTTGTCTCATTCGACCCAGGCGATATTGACCTCTCCAGAACCACCAAGGACGGACCGCGTGTGCTCAAACGCTTCCTAGAGTTTGCAAAGACCGGTCAGATCGATGAGAAGGTTCCTACGGGCTTTCTTGCAGACAGCCCCTTCGAGACCGACGTCGCCGGTGAAGTCCGAAAACTCGGATACGTCGTAGATCACCAGGTCGGATCCAGCGGCTTTCTCATTGACCTTGGCGTGAAGCATCCTGAACGCCTCGGCCAGTATATGCTGGCGATTGAGTGCGATGGCGCAACCTATCACAGCGCCCTCTGGGCGCGGGAAAGGGACCGGCTTCGTCAAGACGTTCTGGAGGGGCTGGGATGGCGGTTCCATCGCATCTGGAGCACCGATTGGTTTCATAGGCGGCCAGCAGAGGTCGAGCGTCTTCGCGCCGCGCTGGAAACGGCAGTCTCCGAGACAGAAGCAGGCGTGAAAGTTTCGGGCGCAAACCAGGCGTCTTTAAATGCGCGCGCGTCGAACGATGAAGACGTCGATGACCCTGCCGAAGATTTGATGCCATTGGATCTGCCGCCAATCTCCATGCCGCCTTACACAATGTTCAGCAAGACGCTTCGCACGTCCCATGAGCCTCAGGATGTGCCAATTGCTCAACTGGCGCCGCTCGTTGCCAGTATTGTTGACGTCGAAGGCCCAATTCACACGGATGAAGTCGCAAGACGGCTTGCGTCTACCTTTGGAAAAAACCGAGCTGGTGCTCGAAGCAAGGACATAGCTCTGAAGGCGCTCAAGGCCGCAGAGGGCTCGCCGTCGGAAGACGTTCAATCTCTGGGAGACTTTTGGTGCAATGCAGAGCAAGTCGCCAATCCGCCCGTGCGAGACCGATCACAGCTGGACGGTACCCTTCTGAAGGCGGAAATGATCGCGCCATTGGAGATCTTGGCCGCCGCCGATCTCGTAAAAGAGAATAATGGCGCCGTGAAGGGGGACGCCTTGTTCCGCGCTATTGCTAAAGTCTTGGGCTTCAACCGGCTCGGCTCAGATCTGCACGTGAGAATTTCCAGCGTTCTGAGCTAAATGCCAGTTTGAAGACCGATAAACACTCGCGCGGCTGATTTCCAAACGCCTAGCGATTTCGACGGGTTTGATAGCCTTGGCCCGTTTGAGACAGTCTTTGTACTTTTTGAAGTAGCAAACTTGCCCTAGATTAGAGACACTCACGGCAACTTCTGATGCAAGCGACCGTGAACGTGAATCATTCGTGATGGTCGGCCACGCCGATAGGCTAAGGTGGTGGTGTGACCAATTTGAAGATAATCCAACGCAAGAACGCACCAGTCTATACATCGGATGTGGGGGCTGTATCCCGGCGGGGCGGACGCGCGAATGGAGAATGAGTCCCGCGAAAATTTAACACCAAGCGATACGCATCCGAGGTCGGCGCGATCCAAGGCAGCACAGTCAGGATGTGACGCGCCAGACGATTCGATTTCGTTTCTATATGCGGAATGCGCCGAAGAACTGACTGCCTATTTGCGAAAGGTTTATGGTGATGGTCCGCCGGAGCCTGACGATGTAACGCAGCAGGCATTTGCAAAACTGGCGAGCCAGGAAAACCTCCCCAGAATTAAAAATCTCAAAGCCTTTTTATGGAGGATGGCCCGGAACCTGGTGCTGACAGAGCGGCGGAACGCCGAAACACGCTCCAAATACGAATTTGAAGTGGAGCAACTTTACTTCGCGGTGCGAGGTAATGATTTCACGCCTGAAAGAGACTTAGAGGTGAAGCAGCAAC